>JAFTOZ010000033.1 GCA_017463565.1 Clostridia bacterium
CGATAGTGAAGTTCACTTTGTGAGTGAAGTTTCGCCTGACGGCGAAGTGATGGGCAAACTTAACTTCACTTGTGCGTAGCACAAACTTCACTGCGTAGCAACTTCACTTTTGCGATAGCAAAAACTTCACTAACAGAAAAAAGAGATAACGTTTCGGCTACGAACCGATTTGTTATCTCTTTCTGTTGTTATAAGGGTTTGGGCTTAGCCCAGTTGCGGTTGACGATGCGGTGCTTGCACTTTTGTCAAAGTGTCAATTCTCCGCTAAGAACATCACCCTTTCCCCATAGATTATTTCCTTTGCGCGGGTTTTATTTCTCCTATGAAAGAGGGTCAGTCTGCCTTTTGCACCTCGTGAATGAAACGAACGAGAGCGGTATAGCGGCGCTCGGTACGCTTGTTTTTTGTCATACGAATGAAGGCTTGTTTTCTGCCCACCAATACCACCATATCCTTGGCACGGGTGACGGCGGTATAGAATAGGTTTTTGTTGAGTACCATAGGGTTGTATTGGCTGATGACGAGAATCACCACCCTGAATTCGCTACCCTGCGACTTGTGCACGCTGATGGCGTATGCCAGGGAAAGGTCGGACAAGTCCTCGGGGGTGTATTTGGCTACACGCTCGTCTTCGAAGCGTACCCATACCTCCAGGCTGCCACGGTCTATGCGGTCTACGGTGCCGACGTCTCCGTTGAAAACACCCTCGCCCGTGGACACCTCGCCGTGATGGTCACGCGTCCAGGTGATATCGTAGTTGTTGCGCGTTTGAATGACGCGGTCACCCTCTCTGAGCAGGGTAAGACCCACCATCATCTCCCGTTTGAGGGGATTGGGGGGATTGAGTGCCTCTTGCAGACGGCGGTTGAGCTCGTTCACGCCTACGTCTCCCTTTTTGAGGGGGGCTAAGACTTGGATATCGGCAGGGGTAACGGGTAGATAGGTGGCAATCCGCTTGGTACAGAATTGCACCACATCTTCCATCATACGCGCCTCGTCCTCCTGGTAGTCGAAGAAGAAGTCCTTACTGCCAGAGGCAGGCTCGGGCAGGATACCCTTGTTGATTTGGTGGGCGTTGGTGATGATATAGCTACCCTCTGCTTGGCGGTAGATATGATCCAACTCCACAACGGGCATAATGCCGGAGGTGATGATATCCGCCAGCACGCAACCTGCGCCGACCGAGGGAAGCTGATCTTGGTCTCCTACCAAAATAAGGCGGGAACCACGTTGCATGGCTCGCAAAAGCGCACCAAAGATCATTTCGTCTGCCATGGAGATTTCGTCTACGATGAGCACGTCGCAGGGCAGAGGATTTTGGTCGTTGTAACCAAAGCGGCCGCCCGTGTGGGGATTCATCTCCAACAGACGGTGTATGGTTTTGGCAACACGCTCGGTAGCCTCGCTCATACGCTTGGCCGCACGGCCCGTGGGGGCGGTGAGCATATAGGAAGTGCCGGCACGCTCCAAAAGGTGAATGATACACTTGATGATCGTGGTTTTGCCTGTGCCCGGTCCGCCTGTGATCACCACACCGCCGTTGTTCATAGCGGCGGCTACCGCCTGGCGTTGTTTGCTGTGGAGGGTGATACCGTAGAGTTTTTCGAAAAAGGCGATTTCGCTCTCGTAGTCAAAGGCAAAACTGGGCGCTTCTAACATCAGTTTGACAAGACGGCGCGCGATGGTTTGCTCACGCTGGAAGTGCTTGTCCAACATAATACCCGGACCGTCCTCGTCATTCAGGCGCACAACCTCGCCCATAATCTCCATTCCCTCGACCACGTCGATGACTGCCTGGGCGGAAGTATCGTCAAACTCCAACAGACGCAGGGTCATAGCGATCAGTTGGCCGTAGGGGAGATAGGTGTGGCCAAGACGGTTGGCACCGTCGTCGAGGGTGTGGCGCACACACGCACGGATACGGTTGGGATCGTCCTTGGCAAGACCCATAGCAAGTGCAATGGTGTCGGCGGTACGGAAACCGATACCGTCGATATCCTCTACCAGACGGTAGGGGTTGCTCTTGACGACAGACTCGGTGAGATCTTCGTAGAACTTCCAGATCTTGATGGAAAGGTTGAGGGAAACGTGATATTGCCCCAAAAAGAGAATGGCGTGTTGCATACGGCGCAAAGAGCCGTAGCGTTCGCCAATGTCGAGCGCCTTTTTGCGCGAGATGCCACGCACCTCGGCAAGCCGTTCGGGGTACATTTCCAACACGTCGAAGGTGTCGGCGCCAAACTTGCGCACGATACTGTCGGCGGTGACGGCGCCTACGCCGGGGAAAAGACCGCTGGAGAGATAGCGTTTCATATTTTCCTCGCTCTTGGGAGGAGAGACGATGACCTGTTCGACGACGAATTGGTCACCGTAGCGCGTGTTCTTTTTGTACTCGCCAATCAATGAAACGTCTTCCCCCTCGGTGATGGGGGGAAAAATGCCCACGGCCGTGATGATGAGGCCATGGACATCTACCGCAGCAACGGTGTACCCGTTCTCGGCATTACGAAATATTAAGCCCTCTATGGTGCCCTTTATTTCCAAGCTTCTAACTCCTTTTTGATGGCGTCTACCCGATCGGTGCGCTCCCACGGCAAACAACTCTTGCCAAAGTGGCCGTAGTTGGTGGTGGCGCTATAGATGGGATTGGTAAGACCCAATTGGTCGATGATGGCGGCAGGACGCAGATCGAAAACCTTTTTGATGATTTGCTCGATGACGTAGTCCTTTTTGATGCCTGTGCCAAAGGTATTGACACGCAAACTGACGGGATGCGCACGGCCAATGGCGTAGCTGACCTCCAGTTGGCAACGCTCGGCAAGCCCTGCTGCGACTACGTTTTTGCAGACGTAGCGTGCGTAGTAGGCCGCAGAACGGTCTACCTTGCTGGGGTCCTTGCCCGAAAATGCACCGCCACCGTGGGGGCAGTAGCCACCGTAGGTATCTACGATGATTTTGCGGCCGGTCAAGCCGCTGTCGCCGTTGGGACCGCCGATGACGAATCGACCCGTGGGGTTGACGTAGACAACGGTAGCCTCGTCCTGCATAAGAGAGGCTGGAATAGCCTCACAGATGACGTGCTCGATGATATCCTTGCGGATTTGCTCTTGGGTGACGCTTTCGTCGTGTTGGGTGCTGACGACGATGGTATGCACGCGCACAGGCGTATAGCCGTCGTATTCCACCGTGACTTGGCTCTTGCCGTCGGGACGCAGATAGGGCAGTAGGCCGCTCTTGCGTACCTCGGTGAGGCGGCGGGTCAGACGGTGCGCCAGCGTGATGGGCAACGGCATCAGCTCCTCGGTTTCGTTGCAGGCATATCCGTACATCATGCCTTGGTCGCCGGCGCCTTGTCGGTCGTAGTCGCTGTCGCTGGTGAGGGATTCACCTGCGCGGTCTACACCCATGGCTATGTCTGCCGATTGCTCGTGCAGGCGGTTGATGAAGGTAAGGGTATGGCCGTTGAAGCCCAATCCCTCGCGGTCGTAGCCTATGGCGCAAACGGTGTCGCGCACGATCTTTTCGACGTCAATGCTGTTGCCTTCTGCGCGCGTTTCGCCGAGCACCATCACCATATCGGTGGTAGCACAGGTTTCACAAGCGCAATGGGCATGCCGATCTTGGGTCAGCAGGGCATCCAATACGGCGTCCGAAATGGTATCGCACACCTTGTCGGGATGACCCTCGGTCACACTCTCGCTAGTTATTAATCTGTAGTTCATAGTTTCTCCTGTTGAGGAACCGCCCGTACTGCCCAGTACGGGCGGTCAATCGTTTGTTGAATTATTCTTCGTCGTCGATGTCGGGGATTTCGATTTCTGCCTCTTGGATATTGCTGACAGGCATAGCGGTGATGTTGCTATACTGCTTCAAACCGGTACCGGCAGGAATGAGCTTACCCAGAATGACGTTCTCTTTCAGACCAAGCAGGGGGTCAACCTTGCCCTTGATAGCGGCATCGGTCAAAACGCGCGTGGTCTCTTGGAAGCTGGCTGCTGCAAGGAAGCTGTCGCTTGCCAGAGAAGCCTTGGTGATACCGAGCAGGCAACGCTTTGCGATAGCGGGCTCGCCACCGGCCTCTACGGTCTGCATATTGATCTCTTCGAAGCGAGCAATGTCTACCAGCTCGCCGGGCAACAGACGGGTGTCACCGGGCTTTTCGATGCGAACCTTGCGCAACATTTGACGAATGATGATCTCGATATGCTTGTCGTTGATGGCAACACCGGAAGATTGGTATGCCTTCTTGACTTCCCAAGTGAGGTAGTCTTGCACGCCCTTTGCAGACTTGGTACGCAACAGATCTTGCAGATTGATGGAACCTGCGGTCAACTGGGTACCAGGCTCTACGATTTGGCCGTCCTCTACCAAAATCTTGGCGTTGTAGGCAGGATTGTAGGTCTTGGAATCGCCACCGCCAATAGGCTCGACGGTGATGACGGTGCGCTTGTCCTTTTCGGTGCGGGTAACCTTACCTGCGATATCCGAAATGATGGCTTGCGCCTTGGGATTGCGGCACTCGAACAGCTCTTCGACACGGGGCAAACCTGCGGTGATATCGTCTGCACCTGCAACACCACCCGTGTGGAAGGTACGCATGGTCAACTGAGTACCGGGCTCGCCGATGGATTGCGCTGCGATGGTACCAACTGCCTCACCGATTTTGACCAACTTGCCGTTGCTCATATCGGCGCCGTAGCACTTGGCGCAGATGCCGTATGCACGCTTACAAGCAAGCACGGAACGGATACGCACCTTCTTGATGCCTGCGTCCTCGATCGCTTTGGCTTGGGCGACGGAAATCATGGTGTCGGCCTCGACCAGCACTTCGCCGGTGGTGGGGTCTACGATGTCTGCCACCGAGTAGCGGCCTACCAGACGTTCTCTGAGATGCTCGATGACTTGGTCACGGCTACCGTAGATGGTTTCCACCTCGGTACCCTTGCGATCGCCACAGTCTTCTTCACGAATGATGATGGGTTGCGCAACGTCTACCAGACGGCGGGTGAGGTAACCGGATTCTGCGGTCTTCAGTGCGGTATCTGCCAAACCTTTACGGCCACCGTGCGAGGAAATGAAGTATTCCAGAGCGGAAAGGCCTTCGCGGAAGTTGCTCTTTACGGGCAGCTCGATAACCTTACCGGTAGGATCTTTCATCAGACCACGCATACCGGACAGCTGACGGATCTGATCCATACTGCCACGGGCACCGGAGTGTTGCATCATCTTGATGGGGTTGAAGGTATCCAGACAATCCTTCAGGGCGGAAGACACACGGTCGGTGACGTCGTTCCACACTTCCACCACCTTGCGCTCACGCTCTTCGTTGGTGATGAATCCACGGTCGTAGAGACGTTGGATCTTGGCAACCTCGCGGTCTGCATCGGCGATGATTTGTTGCTTCTCGGCGGGTATGTGCATATCGAATACGCAGGTGGTCAGACCACTCAACGTGGAATACTTGTAGCCCAACGCCTTGATGCGATCCAATACGGCGGCAGTCTCGGTGTTGCCCTTGGCCTTGTAGCACTTGTCTACCAACTCTTTGAGCTTGCCCTTGGTCATCAGGCAGGAAACTTCCAGATCCAACTGTTGATCGACGGTGTCACGGGGAACAAAGCCGATATCCTGGGGAATAGCCTCGTTGAAGATGAGGCGGCCAACGGTGGTTTGGATAAACTTGCCGTGAACCTTGCCGTCAATCTCCTTGCTGACCCACACGCGAATGGGGTTCTGCAAACCGATGTTCTTGGTTTGATATGCCATCTTGGCCTCGGCAACCGACATAAAGCTGCGGTTGGTGCGGCGCTTGTAGTCCAGATCGCTCTCGTCCTCGCCTTGGGGGTCGAAGGGACGCTCGATGGTGAGGTAGTAGCTACCCAAAATCATATCCTGCGTGGGGCTGACGATGGGTTGACCGTCCGACAGTTTGAGAATGTTGTTGGTGGACAACATAAGGAAACGTGCCTCGGCTTGTGCCTCGATGGAGAGGGGTACGTGTACTGCCATTTGGTCACCGTCGAAGTCGGCGTTGAATGCGGTACAAGCAAGGGGGTGCAACTTGAGCGCACGACCCTCGACCAACACGGGCTCGAAGGCTTGGATACCCAAGCGGTGCAGGGTAGGAGCACGGTTCAACAGAACGGGATGGTCCTTGATGACGTCGTCCAATACGTCCCACACCTCGGCACGGGCGCGCTCCACGTAACGCTTGGCGTTGCGGATATTGTTGCAGATATTGCGCTCTACCAACTCCTTCATAATGAAGGGCTTGAACAGCTCCAGCGCCATCTCCTTGGGCAGACCGCATTGGTACATTTTGAGTTCGGGACCGACAACGATAACCGAACGGCCACTGTAGTCTACACGCTTACCCAACAGGTTTTGGCGGAAACGGCCTTGCTTACCGCGCAACATAGCGGTCAAACTCTTGAGCTCACGCGATTTGCCGCTGGTGGACTTGGCACGCTTGGTGTTGTCGATGAGGTTGTCTACTGCAACCTGCAACATACGCTTTTCGTTGCGAATCATAGCGTCTACACCGCCCGATTGCAAGAAGTTCTTCAGACGGTTGTTACGTCCGATTACGTAGCGGTAGAGGTCGTTGAGATCGCTGGTAGCGTAGCGGCCACCCTCGAGAGGAATCATGGGACGCAACTCGGGAGGAAGCACGGGCAGAGCCTCGAGAATCATCCACTCGGGCTTGTTGCCGGTCTCGCGGAAGGCTTCCAAAATCTCCAGGCGCTTTGCCATCTTCATACGCTTGGGCGCTTGGCTGTTTTCCTTGACGGAGTTCTGGTCCTTGGCGATAGCAGCACGCAGAGTAGCGATTTCGCCCTCGATATCCACTTCCATCAGGAATTGCTTGATGCTCTCGGCGCCCATACCAACCGTGAAGTTCTCACGGCCGTATTGCTCGCAAGCCTCGCGGAATTCGGCCTCGTTCAGCACTTGCTTTTTGTACAAGCCGGTGGTGCCGGGATCCATCACTACGTAGCTGGCGTAGTAGATGACGTGCTCAACCTCTTTGGGAGGCATATCCAAAATGGTGGCGATGCGGGAGGGGGTACCCTTCAGATACCACAGGTGTGCCACGGGAGCGGCAAGCTCGATGTGACCCATACGCTCACGGCGAACGCGGGATTGCTCTACCTTGACGCCGCACTTGTCGCAAACGACACCCTTGTGACGGATACGCTTATATTTGCCGCAGGCACACTCCCAATCCTTGGTAGGTCCAAAAATCTTTTGGCAGAACAAACCGTCGGGCTCGGGCTTTTGGGTGCGGTAGTTGATGGTTTCGGGCTTTTTGACCTCGCCGTGCGACCATTCACGAATCTTTTCGGGCGATGCAAGCCCAATCTTTATAGAATCAAAATTGTTTACTTCAAACATATTGCTGCCTCCATTAAATCAAACCGTCGTCGTCATTTGCACCGAACAAAGCCTCGAAGGGATCGGGCTCGAAGCCAGGCAAACCGCCCACGTCGTCGTCCTCTACGAGGTCACCGCCAAACAGGTCGGTGAAGTCTACGTCGCTCATTTCCTTGGGCTCGTTGGACTCGTATGCCTCGTCGATGATGGTGTCGGGGATTTCCATTGCGTTTTCACCCATGGGCTTGATGTCCAGACCCAAGGAGCGCATTTCGCGTACCAACACGCGGAAGCTCTCGGGGATACCGGGCTCGGAAATGTTTTGACCCTTGGTGATGGATGCGTAGGCTCTTTCACGGCCGGATACGTCGTCCGACTTGACGGTCAGCATCTCTTGCAGTACGTTGGCTGCGCCGTATGCCTCGATAGCCCAAACCTCCATTTCGCCCAGACGTTGGCCACCGAACTTGGCCTTACCGCCCAGAGGTTGTTGGGTAACCAGAGCGTAGCTACCGGTGGAACGGGCGTGAATCTTGTCGTCTACCAAGTGGATCAGCTTGAGCATATACATATATCCAACCGTGACGCGATTCTCGAAGGGCTCGCCGGTACGACCGTCAAACAGTTGCATCTTGCCGTCCTCGGGCAGACCGTTCTCGATGAGCAGATCACGAATTTCCTTCTCGGAAGCACCGTCGAATACGGGGGTGGTGATATGCCAACCTGCGGTCTTACAAACCAGACCCAAGTGAACTTCCAATACCTGACCGATATTCATACGGCTGGGAACGCCCAGGGGGTTCAGCACGATTTGCAGACTGGTACCGTTGGCCATGAAAGGCATATCGGCCTTGGGCAATACGCGGGATACGACACCCTTGTTGCCGTGGCGGCCTGCCATCTTGTCGCCTACGCCAAGCTTACGCTTTTGGGCGATGAAGACACGCACCAACTTGGTGGAACCGCTGTTGAGGTCGGCCTTGTTTTCCTTGGTGAACACTTGTACGTCCACAACCACACCGTGCTCGCCGTGGGGAACGGTCAGGGACACGTCACGCACGTCACGGCTCTTCTCGGCGAAGATGGAACGGAGCAAACGCTCTTCGGGAGTGGGATCGGCCTCGCCCTTGGGGGCTACCTTACCAACCAGGATATCTCCTGCGCGAACCTCGGCACCAACACGAACGATACCGTCTTCGTCCAAATCCTTCAGCATATCCTCGCTACGGTTGGGAATGTCGCGGGTGATCTCTTCGTTACCCAACTTGGTGTTGCGGGCCTCGGTATCGTAGATACTGATGTGTACCGAAGTGAACACGTCGTCACGAACCAATTCGTCCGAAATGAGGATAGCGTCCTCGTAGTTGTAACCTTCCCACGTCATGAAGCCGATGAGAATGTTGCGACCCAAAGCCAACTCGCCGTGGTCGGTAGCAGGACCGTCTGCCAGAACCTCGCCCACCTTGACACGTTGACCCACCGATACGATGGGGCGTTGGTTGATGCAGGTCTCGTGGTTACTGCGCTCGAACTTCTGCAGCTCGTAGACCTTGGTGACGTCGTCGTTTTCGACGGTGATGGCGTTGGCGGATACGTGGGTGACCATACCCTCGATATCAGACAGCACCACAACGCCAGAGTCGGTAGCAACCTTGTACTCGATACCGGTACCAACCATGGGTGCCTCGGGAGTGATCAAGGGCACAGCTTGACGCTGCATGTTGGAACCCATCAGCGCACGGTTGGCGTCGTCGTTCTCGAGGAAGGGGATCAAGCTGGCTGCAACCGAGACGAGCTGCTTGGGAGATACGTCCAAATAGTCCACCATAGCACGGGGCACTTTGCGGATATCTTCACGAATACGGCAGGCAACCTCTTCGTTGAGAAGACGTCCGTCCTCACCGATAGGCTCGGTGGATTGGGCGATGATATATTGATCCTCGGTGTCGGCGGTCATATACTCGATTTCGTCGGTGACGACGCCGGTTGCCTTGTCGATGCGACGGTAGGGGGTCTCGATGAAACCGTACTCGTTGACGCGGGCATAGGTAGCCAGAGAGTTAACCAGACCGATGTTTTGACCTTCGGGAGTCTCGATGGGGCACAGACGGCCGTAGTGCGAGTGGTTAACGTCGCGCACTTCCATGCCGGCACGCTCACGGTTCAAGCCGCCGGGGCCAAGGGCCGACAAACGGCGCTTGTGGGTCAGCTCGGCGATGGGGTTCTGTTGGTCCATAAACTGAGACAGTTGGGCGGTGTTGAAGAACTCCTTGACCTTGCTGGTGACGGGCTTGGTGTTGATGAACTTCTTGATCTCGGCGTCGTCTGCCGTGGTGGTGTTCATCTTTTCGACGATTTGACGCTCCATGTTTTGGAAGCCCTTGCGCATCTCGAGTTGCAACAGCTCGCCCACCGCACGGATACGACGGTTGGACAGATGGTCAATGTTGTCGAAGGTGCCTACGCCGTGGCGCAGACCCAAGTTGTAGTTGACGATGGAGATGATATCGTCCATACGGATTTGCTTGCAGACCAGGCGGGGCAGATTGGCTTTGACTGCCTCGATCTTTTCCTCGTCGGTGGTAAGATCCTTCCAGATCTCCATCAGGGTGGGGTAGTGGACTTGCTCCAATACACCGATGGAAGCGGGATCTACGTCGATGAAGGCGTTGAGATCCACGGAGTTGTTACCAATGATTTTGACCTTGCTGCCGTCGGCACCGACAACGTAGGCCACATTGATGCCCAGGTTTTGGATAGCACAGGCGGCGCGATAGTCCACAGAGGTACCCTTCGCAGCAAGCACTTCGCCGGTGGACTCGTCCACGATATCCTCGGCCAGCTCACGCTCGGCAATACGTGCAGCCAAACCCAGTTTCTTGTTGTATTTGTTGCGGCCTACACGGCTCAGATCGTAACGCTTCTTGTCGTAGAAGATGGCAGGAATGTTGGCGTTGACACCCTCGGGGGTGATGACTTCGCCGTTACGAATGTTCTTGTAGAGCTCGGTCTTGGCGCTGAACAGGTCGCGATCGCTCTCCTTGTCACGCTCCATGGTCTTCAGAAGAACTTCGTCCTCACCAAAGACGCTGATGATATCGGCATCCTCTACCAAACCCAACGCACGCAGCAACAGGGTGGTGGTGATCTTCTTCTTGCGGTCTACGTGCACCCACAGAATGTTGGTGCTGTCCATTTCGAACTCCATCCAGGCACCGTTCTTGGGAATGACGGTGCAGTTGTAGCTTTGGTCGCCGTTCTTGTCGGTGGCAGTCTCGCAGTACACGCCGGGAGAACGTACCAATTGGCTGACGACAACACGCTCGGCACCGTTGATGATGAAGCTACCGGTGTCGGTCATGAGGGGAATGTCACCCAAGAAAATCTCGTCCTCTTTGATGAGGTCGCCCTTTTCGCGAAGGATCAAACGTACCTTCACCTTGAGGGGGGCGCAGTAGGTGGTGACAAACTTGCACTTGCAGTCCTTAGCGCTGATCTTGGGTTCCTCGAAATAGTAGTCGCCGAACTCCAAAACAAAACGCTCTTGGCCGCCTGCCGTTGCCTTTTGCACAATGGGAGAGAACTCGTCCAAAATTTCACGGATGCCTTCTTCCATGAACTTGCGGAACGAACTCTTTTGCAGTTCCATGAGATAGGGTAACTCCATGACCTGCCGTGTCTTGGAGAAACTCAATCGCTCGGTATTGCCATAACTGACCTTGGTTAATTTGTGAGCCATGTTTCACACTCCTCGTAAAAAATTCCTGATTTAGTGCTTTCCTACGCATATACGCTTATACGCGCACACATACGCGCATAGAAAGGCAATATACACTATAATTGATAGTAGTCAAATAAGTCAAACACTTCTGTACGAAATGTTTAATATTAAATTTTGACTAACTTATATTAATTTTTCAATAATTTTTTATTTTCAGGCGAAATTGGATAAAAATGGGTGCTTGGGAGCGGAATTGGGGGCGTGTGGCATAAAATGAGGAGATTGGGGCAAGACTCATTTTATGAGAAAATGTGTGGTTGTTTGTATTGGTTCCGACCGTATCAGCGGAGACGCTTTGGGTCCTATCGTGGGGACAATTTTGCGAGAAAAAGGGGTGAATTGCCCTGTTTTTGGGGTGGAAGGACAGCCGATTAACGGCATGAACGTCGAGGCTTACCGTGAGTTTTTCAAAAGATTTTACGCAGATTCGCTGGTGATTGCGGTGGACGCTGCCGTGGGAAAACCGCACGAGGTGGGGCAGATTTTGTGTAGACGAGGGGGCATTCGCGCAGGAGGTGCGCTGGGCCGTGAGGGGGATAGGATTGGCGATATTTCCCTCTTGGGTATCGTGGCGGAAAAAGAGGGGGAGGTGTTGCCCAGCCTATTGGCGACTCCTTTTCATCGGGTAGAGGAGATGGCGGAGCGCATTGCAGGGCGGCTTTTGCGTGCAATCGGCACCTCTCGGGAGGCGTGCAATGCCTAGTTATGCACAACTTTTGTTAAACGGCGTAGTCAGTTTTTTGGCTATGTTTTTGATTGCCAAAATACTGGGGAAAAAGCAGATTGCACAGTTGGATTTCGTGGACTATATCATTGGTATTTCCATCGGGAGTATCGCCGCAGAAATGGCCTTTGATACCCAAAGACCCTGGTGGCATTACCTGGTTGGCATGGCTATCTTTGCCGCATTGGACTTGGTATTTGGGTTTTTGGCACGCAAATCCAGGCTTTGCAAGAAGTTATTCGTAGGGAGTCCGTTGATATTGATGGAGGAGGGAAAGTTGGTCTACCGCAACCTCAAACGGAGCAAGCTGTCGCTGAGTGAATTCAAGTCCCTGTGCCGTGAGAAAGGGTATTTTAACCTGGAGGATATTGCCTATTGCATGCTGGAAACAGGGGGAAAGTTGAGCGTGCTACCTAAGCCGCAAAAAGCGGCGGCAACCGCCGTGGACGTGGGCGTTTGCCCATTAGAGCGGGCAAAACTGAGCAAGGACGTCGTGGAGGACGGATACGTGGTGAAAGCCTGTCTGGTGCAGTTGGGAAAGGACGAGGACTGGCTCTACGAGCGGTTGGGGGTGCAAAATCAAAAGGAAGTGCGCCGTATTGCCCTGGCAACCTACGACGAGGACACAGATCGCATGCGCGTGCATTATATGGAATAGCGCACACGCAGGGGCGATATACGCGCGCATACGCACGTATGAGGCAAGCAGCCGTACAAACAAAAAGCAACCGCACGAGTCGGTTGCTTTACGTTTTGTTCTGAAAGAACTTACTTGATTTCGATCTCAGCGCCGAGAGCCTTCAGGGACTCAGCCAGCTTGTCGCTTTCTTCCTTGCTGATGTTCTCTTTCACAGCCTTGGGAGCGTTGTCAACCAGAGCCTTAGCCTCGCCGAGAGCCAAACCGGTCAGCTCACGAACAGCCTTCACAACTTGCAGCTTGTTGGGGCCAGCAGCCTTCAGGACCACGGTGAACTCAGTCTTCTCTTCCTCAACGGGAGCAGCAGCGGCAGCGGGAGCAGCAGCAACAGCCACGGGAGCAGCAGCGGAAACGCCGAACTCTTCCTCGAGAGCCTTCACGAGGTTGTTCAGTTCCAGAACGGTCATACCTTTAATTTCTTCAATCAATTTAGCGATGTCAGCCATTTTTATATCCTCCAATATTTTCTTAAATTAGTTAGTTGCAACAGTGCGTTGCCAAATGTGTTTATGCCTCTTGCTTGTCAGCGATTGCCTTCAGTGCGATAGCCAATCCGCCGATAGTGCCGTTCAGTACGCGTACAAAACCGGTAATAGGTGCTTGCAGCATGCCCAACACTTTTGCGACCAAAACTTCTCTCGAGGGAAGCTCAGCCAATTCTTTTACGCCATTCACGTCAATGGCTACCTTGTCTACCAAACCACTCTTGACCTTGATCTTGCCAAACTTGCCGACGTACTCGGTGAGAATCTTGGCAGGAGCAACCGCATCCGCATAGCCGAACGCCAACGCGGTGGGGCCTTCCAAATCGTTGTCGAAGTCGGTGTAGCCCAGCTCGTTGAACGCGATCTTGACCAAACGGTTCTTCAATACGCGATACTCAACGCCTGCTTCACGCAACTTAGCACGCAATTCGGTGTCTTGTGCGGCGGTAAGACCTTGGTAACTCATCAAAACGATCGATTGTGCGCTTTCGATTTTGCCCTTGATTTCATCAATGACTTCTCTCTTTACGCCCAAGATGGCTTCTGATGCCTTAGATGCCATGTGTCTACCTCCATTTATTTTCCACAGTTGATGATGTGGTCACATATCAAAATATCCTCTCGCCCATACAAGACAAGAGGATACCATACGAACATTGTAGTTTGCATTCACCTCGGCAAGAAATTAAGGCCGTAGCCACTTGCTGTCTTTGTATGAACGATGCTATTATACCGACCTTGCGGTCGTCTGTCAACTATTTGGTGACAGAATTTTTATTTGCTGTAGCTGACCTTGACGCCAGGACCCATAGTGGTGGCAACAGCGATGCTCTTCAGGTATTGACCCTTAGCAGCACTGGGCTTTGCCTTGACGATAGCGTCCATAACGGTTTCGAAGTTCTCGATCAGCTTGTCTGCGCCGAAGCTCACCTTACCGAAGGACACGTGAATGATAGCAGCCTTGTCCAAACGGTACTCAACCTTACCGGCCTTGATATCGTGGATAGCCTTGGTGATATCGTTGGTCACGGTACCACTCTTGGGGTTAGGCATCAAGCCCTTGGGACCCAGCAAACGAGCGATACGGCCTACCAGACCCATCATGTCGGGGGTGGTGATACATGCGTCGAAATCGAACCAGCTTTCCTTTTGGATCTTGGCGATCATTTCCTCTGCGCCTACGAAGTCTGCACCGGCAGCCACGGCCTCGTCAGCCTTGGCACCCTTTGCCAGAACCAATACGCGCACCTTTTTACCGGTACCGTGGGGAAGAACGCACACGCCACGAACTTGTTGGTCAGCGTGACGGGGGTCAACACCCAAACGTACGTGCAGCTCGACGGACTCGTCGAATTTGGCATTGGCAGCCTCGATAGCGGCCTTGATGCCCTCTACGTATTCATAAACCTTGCCGTGCTCGATCTTAGCAGCAGCCTCTTTATATCTCTTACTAGTCTTCATATCGGCTCCTCCTATTAGTCAACGACCACGATGCCCATGGAACGGGCGGTACCGGCGATCATGCTGCAAGCTGCCTCCAGGGAACCTGCGTTGAGATCGGGCATTTTCATTTTTGCGATTTCCTCTACTTGTGCCTTGGTGATGTTGGCAACCTTGCTCTTGTTGGGAGCTGCACTACCACTTTGGATACCGCATGCCTTCAGAATGAGCACGGGTGCGGGAGGAGTCTTCAAAACGAAGGAGAAGGTGCGGTCAGCATAGATGGTCATCACTACGGGGATTACCAAACCTGCTTGCTTCGCAGTTTTCTCGTTGAATTCCTTGGTGAAACCGGGAATGTTGATACCGTGCGGGCCAAGGGTGCTACCTACGGGTGGACCTGGGGTTGCTTTGCCTGCCGGCAGTTGTAATTTGACGATTGCTTTTACTTTCTTTGCCATAGTGATACCTCCTTACTATGCAAATATGGTACGAACGAGAAGCATGATTGCGTATTTACTTCTCTCCCACCGCAACGCTTTCGCATTGCTATAAAACTTTGTTAGCAGCGCTCGATTTGGTTGAACTCGAGCTTGATGGGCGTGGGCTTGCCGAACATATGCAGAATAACTTCTACAACGCTGGCCTCGGCGTCGATCTTGTTGACCTCGCCATAGTAGCCCTCGAATGCACCCGCGATGATGCGAACTTGGTCGCCCTCGTTGATGCCGAGATCCTCTGCCTTGACCTTCTCCAAACCCATGCGACGAATTTCGTCCGCGGAGAGTGCCTCGGGACGGCCACCTGCGCCTACAAAGCCGGTTACGCCCTGAATGGACGTGACCTTGTAGTAGACGTGGTCAGAGTAGATCATCTTGATGAAGGCGTAAGTGGGGAACTTCTTCTTCATCACGATCTTACGCTTGCCGTTCTTCTCGACAATCTCTTCCTCCTCCAAAACCTTCACTTCGAAGATTTGATCTTGCAGGCCGTTGTTCTCGACCATCTTGAGGATGTTGTCACGAACTACCAACTCACGCGAAGGGGTGATATGGATAATGTACCAACACACTTTGTTAGTATCTGCCATAATACGCTCCCTTTACTATTGGTTCAACAGTAGACGCAACAGCGCGGTCAGACCGGTATCAAACGCACCGGTGATTACCAAGAAAAACAACACCACTACCAGTACGACGCCGGTCTGTGCCATCACCTTGCCAAAGGTGGGCCAGCTGACCTTCTTCAGCTCGGAAATGATGCCCTTGAAACCTGCGCCAAGACGCTTGAAAAACTTAGCGGCCTTGTTCTCGCCGGGTTTCTTATTCTTTTCGGTATTTTTGGGATTCTTAGCCATATAGCCTCCAGTGATTACTTAGACTCTTTGTGAAGGGTGTGCTTTCTGCAGAAAGGACAATATTTGCTGAACTCCAAACGATCGGGAGAGTTCTTCTTGTTCTTTTTGGTATTGTAGTTACGTTGTTTACACTCGGTACAAGCCAACGTGATTCTGGCTCTCGCCTCTTTCGCTGCCATAGTAAAACTCCTTGAAAAAAATTACACCCCACAGAGGTGCTACCCTACTATACCATCTATTGGGGTGGGTGTCAACAAATTTAAGGGTTAATCCTGCAAAATTTTGTGTATTTTATAGAGATTTTTCAAAAACCTCCTTGCGTAGGCGGGGGCAAACGCATTATGCGCACGCGTAGCGCATACGTAGGACGAAGAAAAAGACGGCAACTCCCAAGAGAGAAAGCCGTCTGTTGCTCAAATGATCGGATTGAAAATTTCTATAGATCGCGCTTGATTTCCACGATCTTGGCGCCCACCTCGGCTACGAAACGCTTGTAGTCCTTGCCGGGAGAGGAGATGACGACGGTGGTGTAGAGGTCGTGCTCGCCA
The DNA here is from genome assembly GCA_017463565.1 of Clostridia bacterium. GTDB lineage: Bacteria > Bacillota > Clostridia > Christensenellales > CAG-1252 > RUG14300. The sequence goes on from JAFTOZ010000033.1 coordinate 16,407, forward strand.
CGGCGAATGGGGGAACGGAAACTGATGAGCTGCTGAATGTCGTCGGTGAGAATGTTGAGCGCAAACTTGCGGCGGCTGCACTTTGCCAAAAGGCTCAGACCGATGATGCCAAGCACGCAACCAACACCCAATACTACCCATTGAATCCATGCAAAGTCACCGTATAGACCAAGCATAATATCCGAAATGGCAGGCACGGTGCAGGCAAGCACAGAAAAGACGCAGGCGGCAAGGAGCAAAACACCGAAGAACAGTTTGCCCCAGCTGATGATACTGCGACGCATACTGCTGACACCGTGGACGTGCTCGATACCAAGCTCGGAACGGTAGGACGTGGCAAACAGCATACGGCGGTTGGTCAACACGATATGGCCACCGCGTACCACCTGGTAGTCCTCGTAAACACGCTCGCCCTCGGCAAGTACGAATCCGTGGACGGTGAGAGGCGCGGGCGCTTCCTCTACGACGGGAGCGGGCGCAGGTGCCTTCTTGGGGGCCTTCTTCGGCTCGCTCTTGGGCGCCTTTTTGGCGGCTTTCTTGGGAGCGGGAGCGGCCTCTGCCACAGGCTCCTCTACGGGTGCGCTACGCAAAGCGGCAGGCAACTCGGGTACTTCGAATACCACGGGGCCTTCCTCCGCAGGCGCAGAAATTTCGTCGAGAAGTTCGATATCTTCTATCATACGAGGATCTTCGTTCATGGTCTACCATCCTTTCCTTTTTTCTCTGATTGCGCAGATACATCTATTATAGCATTAAAATATGCGTTTGGGAAGTACATAGTGCTTTTTTCTTGTTTTTTATGAATATATTGACATAGAAAGCAGGTTTTTGCTACAATAGGGAAAGAAAAGAAGTGAGGTATCTATATGATTTATCATACGAAAGGCGTGTGCTCGCGCTCGATGGAAGTTGAGATCGACGAGCAAGGCATCATCACAAAGGCCGTGATTAACGGCGGTTGCCCCGGCAATACCACCGGTTTGGCAAAGTTGGCCGTGGGTCGCAAGGCAGAGGATATTATTGCTCTTTGCGACGGTATCCGCTGTGGCGGTAGGCCCACCTCCTGCCCCGACCAGTTGGCGCAGGCACTCAAGCAAGCCTTGGCAAAATAGTTTTGGCAAAGAAAAAGCCGCTCCGAAAGGATTGTACTCTTAAGGACAGTTTTTGGAATACATTACCTACCGACAGAAAAAGCAGAAACCGCAGATTGATTTTCTGCGGTTTTGTATTATAATAGGGATAGGGACTAAACTTGATTTATTTGTTAATCAAAAGTGAAATTTGAATGAATCAGACAAATAAACAAGAATTTGAAAAGGAAATAATATGGAACAAAAATATCAGATTGGTAATGAATATGGATCTATAATGTGGGACATCGAAAAGCTCCTCAAAGATATTGAAAAGTTTAGAATAAAAGCATTTGATGTTAAGCATCTCGTTCTCAGCAATCCGTTTCACGGAAATGAAGAATATGCTATGACCACCGAAATTACTCAGCCTCTAATTATTGTCAATCTAACAGAAAATATAGACAAGCTAATTGATGGCAACCATAGATTACAAAAGGCATTGAAACTTGGTGTAGCAACGATCGATGCTTATTATCTGTCGTTTGAAGAACATCGCAACTACATTATTGATTTTCACGAGGATATATATCACCATATAGTAAGTCATTGGAAAAATTAAATTCTAATTTGTCGAGAAATAAGGGAACGCTCATAGATAAAAGCCTCCCTTGTATAAAGGGATCCTTTTTTGTTCATCTATGCCTCGTCAATTTTCCTGACAAGCACTGCATTTGTGTCCACAAAGGCAAAATACGGCATACCTCTTTTGAGATATGCCGTATTTTTGAAAACTGTCCTTTAGAGTGACGCTCTAATGGGGCGGCTTTTTTGTTTTGTTTCAGACTAATCGGCTGTTTTAGGATTAGTCGACTGTTTTGAGATGAGTCGGTTGTTTGGGATTAGTCGTCGGCGCCGGCCAACATTTCCATCTTGTCCTTGGGGGCGGAGGGCTTGCTGTCGCCGTGTTTGACGAAAAGCATCGTGACGAAGGACAGAGCCACGAAGATGGCACCGTAGGGGAACAAAACGGACATGGTATTGAGGGCGGTCATCAAGGCACCCGACAAAATGGGGGTGACGACCTGCGCCGCCATACTGGCCGTGTAGTAGTAGCCGGTGTATTTGCCGATATTGCTGCCCTTGGCTAGCTCGACCACCATGGGGAAGCTGTTTACGTTGATGGTTGCCCACGCAATACCTGCCAAAGAGAACAGGAGAATGATGAGCCAATCGGGAGAGGATGCGGTGACGAAAATGGCACCCGTGAATGCGGCGGTCAAAAGACCCACACCAATGAGAATGGAGAGCTTACGACCGATTTTGCTTGCCAACAGACCTACGGGGATATACGCCACGATAGCCGCCGCTTGGGCAATCAGCAGGGTAGTGTTGTAGTCCTTGTTGAGCACGTTGACGGCGTAGACGCTATACTTGGAAGTGATGGCGTTATAGCCGATAAACCACAGGGCAACCGAAATCATGATGAAGATAAGGGAGCGGAGTTTGTCCTTGGGGAGTTTGCCTTTGGCTTCCTCGGGGGTTTCTTCCTCCGCCTCGGGATTTTGTTGGTCCAGTTGCATTTGGGCATCCAACATATCCTGATTCCAACGCTTTTCTTTGACGGTGAGCAGGAATACCACCAGGGCAACCACCATAATGCCGCAAACGGTGAGTACGAACCAAGTATAATTCATCATTTGGTTTTTGACTTGACCCGTGCCAAAGACCATACCCAATAGCAATACGAGTATGCCACCTGCGGTACCCATCAGGTTGATGATGGCGTTGGCCTTGCTACGCAAGGGCTTGACCACCACGTCGGGCATAAGTGCCACGGCAGGGGAACGGAAAATGGCCATAGAGATGAGCACCATCAAAAGCACGATGACGAAGATAGCCAGTATCCACACGTTGTTTTTGGTGACACCTGCGGCAAACTGTGCCTCTGCCTCGCTGACCAAAGCGGAATAGCCGTTGGTGGTGCGCTGTCCCTCGGGAAGGGGCGTGCCGTCCAGATAGGTATATTCGGCGGAAGAAAGCAGGCCGCCTGCCTTGGTCTGGATACACAGACGGTAGCTCTCGGGCGCATCGGCGGTGGGCTTGGTGTACGCATAGACCGTATCGTAGGTAAGCTCCTCGGTGTACCACTTTTTGAGGACGTCTTGCTCCTCGGGGGTCAACTCATCGTAGAGTTTGTTGTAGTAGATCTTGGCGGTATAGTCGCGCACGGTATAGGATTGGGCGACTTCGCCGTTGGTGATGGCGTGGAATTCGCGGTTTTCTACCTCGTAGTTTTCCTCCCAATAGGTGGCCTTGGTGCCCTCGCTGACCTTTTGCAGTTGGGCGCCGTCTACGAAGGTGAGTGCCATAAAGCAAACGACCGCCAAGATGGTACCGATGAGAATGAAGGGGGTACGCTTGCCGTGTTTGCCGTTGTGCTTATCCGAAATGGCACCGAACAAGGGCAACAGGACCAAGGCAAGAATATTGTCCAGCGACATGATGACGCCCGACCATACCTGATCCAAGCCGAATTTGTTGGTGAGCATAAGGGGAACGATGGTATCGTAGGCTTGCCAGAATGCACAGATCAAGAAAAAGGCAAAGCCAACGAGCAACGTGCGTTTATAGTTGAGTTTCATAAGTCCTCCTTGCGGATCTCTCCGCTTTTTATCCTAAGAAATGGGTGGAAAGGGCGGCGATGAGCCGTGCGGCCTTTTGGGTAGCGTCGAGCGCGCTATCTCCTTTGGCGGATACGTAGACCTTGAGTTTGGGCTCGGTGCCCGAGGGGCGGGCGCATACCCAATCGCCCGAGGTGAGTGCGTAGTACATCACGCGACTCTTGGGCAGGGTGATGGGCTCTACGCGGCCGTCTGCCCACGTGCGTGTGCGTGCAGTATAATTATCGGTATAGGCAACGGCAATGCCGTCCAATTCCTCCAAGTGGCCTTGCTCGAGGGCGGTCATTTTTTGATCCATTATACTCATACCGTCCAACCCCGGGAAGGTGGTGCTTTGGCTTTGCTCTACGTAGTAGCCGTGTGCCTGATAGAGGCTCTGCAGACGGTCGTAGATACCCACACCCTGCGACTTGTAGTAGCAGACCATTTCGGCAAAGAGCATAGCGGAAACCACCGCGTCTTTGTCCTTGGCGTGGGTGCCACACAGATAGCCGTAGCTCTCTTCGTAGCCAAACATAAAGGTGTGCTCACCCGTTTCTTTCCATTGGTTGATCTTTTCGCCGATGAATTTGAACCCTGTCAGCACGTCGTAGCAGGTAACGCCGTAGCTTTGGGCAATCTGCTTGGCGAAAGAGGTGGTGACGATGGTTTTGACAACGGCTGCGTTAGCAGGCAGAGTGCCACGCTCTACGTGACGGCGCAAGATATAGTCCATCAAAAGGGCGCCGATTTGGTTGCCGTTGAGAAGCACGAAAGTGCCGTCCTCGCGGCGTACGGCGATACCCATACGGTCAGCATCGGGGTCGGTGCCGATGACTACGTCTGAGCCAAGTTTATTTGCCAAGTCGATACCCATAGAAAGGGCCTCAGGTTGCTCGGGGTTGGGCACCTTGACGGTGGAAAAATCACAGTCGGGCGCCGCTTGCTCCGCCACTACGTCGTAGGGAATGCCCATACGGCGCAAAATCTCGGTGACAGGTTTGTAGCCTGTGCCGTGAATAGGAGTGTAGACGATACGCAGTTGCTTGGATTGCTCTTTGACCGCCTCGGGAGAAAGAGAAAGGGCGGAAATGGCCGCAAAATAGGCCTCGTCTACCTCCTTGCCCACCACGGTGATATGGGGACTGATTGCCGCTCCGTCCAGGCCCTTGATGGCACCCGGCTCTACCGAAATGGGTTCTTGCTTGATATTGAAATAGTCGAAACTGTCGATATACGCCACGACGCGTGCGGTATTCTCGGGACTCATTTGGGCGCCGTCTGCACCGTAGACCTTGTAGCCGTTATATTCCTTGGGGTTATGCGAGGCAGTAATCATGATGCCTGCAACCGTACCCAGGTGGCCGATAGCAAAGGAGCAAAGGGGAACGGGACGCACGTCCTCGAACAGATAGACCCGTATGCCGTTGGCACCCAGTACACGTGCGGCGGCAAGGGCAAACTCGAAACTCATACGGCGTGTATCGTAGCTGATGAGAACGCCTTGGTCGCAAGCCTTTTGGCCAAGGGAATTGATGAACGCCGCCAAACCGCGCGTAGCGCGACGGACGGTGTAGAGATTCATACGGTAGGTGCCAAGACCCAGTACACCGCGCATACCGGCGGTGCCAAAAGCCAAGGGTAGACTAAAGCGGTCGGCAAGCTCTTTGTCCTCGCGGGCAAGCGCCAAAAGTGCTTCTTTGTCTGCGGTATCTACGTTTGCTAACCAACGCTCGTAGTTGTTGAGATAGTGCATAGTGTCCTCCACGCGTGATATTTCTCATTATATCAGTAAATCCCAGTTTTTACAATAGGTATATTGAAAAACACTACCTCTTCCTAGGGGAATGTGCTATAATACACCTATGAATATCGTATTGCTTGAACCTGAGATTCCACAAAATACCGGCAACATTGCACGCACTTGTGCCGCAACCGGGGCGAAATTGCACTTGATTGAGCCTTTGGGCTTTCGCGTGGACGACCGCTCGCTGAAACGGGCAGGGTTGGACTATTGGGATAAGTTGGACGTGCGTATCTATCCAAATTGGGAGGCTTTCGTGGAGGCTAATCCCGAGGCGAGGTTGTGGTTTGCCTCGACCAAGGCACCGCAAAACTATACCGTACCCCAGTACACGCCTAACGATTATTTTGTGTTTGGTAGGGAATCGCACGGTTTGCCTGAGCCGCTGCTTGCGGCAAATTACGACAAATGCATTCGTATCCCCATGCGACCCAATTTGCGCAGTTTGAATCTGTCGAACAGCGTGGCGGTGGTGATATACGAAGCGTTGCGCCAACAGGATTTTGAAGGGTTGCAACAAGAGGGTCATTTGACGGGAAGACCCGATTAAGATTGATTCGAAAAGAAAAGGGGAGTTGCGGCGGTAACTCCCTTTTTGCATAAAAAAAACTGCGCCTACCCGAGGGTAAGCGCAGAATTTTGTACCGTCTTACTTAGCCGTTTTGTTGCTCTTGTACTTGCTCGAGCAGATACTTGTAGCCGTTGGGATAGTATTGAATGTTGTCCTCCTTGAGGTTGTCGGCGTAGAAGTCACGTTGGAACTTGGCCTTTGCAGCGGAGATAGCATCGGCATACAGACTATCGTAGACGTATGCGGCGATGGTGCCCTTTGCCAAGTAGTAGGTGCTGCCGTCTTCCTTGGAAACCTTGTACTCGTTGCCGGAGGTGACTACTTCGTAGTCGTAGTTACGCACAACGTAGTCCAGACCCAACTCGACGTATTGGACGTCGTCTACGAGTTGACCGTTGTTAACGGTGCCTGCGGCGGAGTCTGCAACGTAGGCAGTCAAGGTCACGAAGTGAACGCCGTAGGTGGATACGCAGTATGCATAGCCGCCCTTACCGCCCTTGGTGGTGAGCATAAACACACCTTCTTCTTCCAACTCGGCAAGCTCGCTGGCGGGGATTGCCACACCGTCGTACTTAGCCAACATACGGCAAGCCTTGTCGAAGCTGTCGACCATACCGGAGGTGATACCCTCGGGAGTCATCACGTAGCCGTACTCTTTGTCCTTGATAGCGGTGAAAGCACCGGGATCTTCGTTAGCCTTGTAGATCCAAGCGTTGATAGCCTCCAGTTGGGCGGCCAAACGCTCGCTCTCGGTGGCGTATACGGTGGAGTTGACAACGTCCAAGTCGGCGCTGATTTGGTCCATCACGTCGAGCACGTTCACGGGCTCGTCGTTGAGGTACTTGTTGCTGGGGCAAGCGGCGCAAGTGCAACCGTCGATGCAGCTGTACCATTGGTCAAGGGTGGTGTACTCTACACGCTCGCCCTCGTAGTTAGCACAGTGGGGGCAGGTGCAGGTCTCTTCCTCGCAAACAGCGTTGGGATCGTAGTCGGGGTTGGACAGCCACACACCAATCTTCTTGGCTTGTTGGTTACGCAAGAATTGGATAGCCTCGTCGGTAGCGGTCTTTTCGTTCTCGAAATCCTTGATGATAGCGGATTGCTCTGCGCCAAAGGAGAAGAGCACTTGAGAAATGTAGTAGTGACCGTAGGAGGGAGCGTCGTTCTCGTCCACATAGGTGGGATGAACGATGGTCAGCGCATTGTCCAAAGAGGTGGAGCTATAGGGAGTGGTGAGATATGCGGCATATTGCTCGGCAATCAAACGCTCGTACTCTGCCTCGAGTTCTGCCTCGCTGATGAGCACGGTAGCGGTGATCATATCGTCCACAGCGTTACGGATTTGGGTGGTCATATAGGAGAGCAGATAGTCGTCGTAGGTACGGAAGTTGTCCTCCAGCTGACCCAAAACACGGCTCATAGCGGTGCGGGCATACTTGAGCTCATCGTAAGCCTTGTCCAACTCGTCGCCCAAAAGACCCTCGGTGATATAGTCGTCCTCGGCGATTTCGAAGGAGAAGCGATCCAACAGAACGCTGTTGTCCTCGGCCTCGGTTTCCTCTTCCTTGGCGGGTTGCTCACGGTCGGGGCGAGCAACGACTACGCTGATAGAGAATACCTCGGAATAGTCACCGTAGGTAACCTTGATCTCCACGTCTTCTGCGGCGGTCTTGCCGTTGTAGGTAGCGATGCTGAGATACTCAACGGGAATCTCTACCTTGGAGCCGTCCTCGTAGATGGCGTTAACAACCAAACCGCGGGTGTCGATCTTGGCGGCTTCTTCGGTGCCAACCTCGTAGACCAAACGAATGGGCTTCGCTGCAAGCTCGATATCCACGAAACCGGCGGGAACTACGCTCTCTTCGTCAACCTGCACCTCGTTCTCTTGGCGAACTTCTGCCAGGTGTTGGTCGAACAACTTTTGCATTTCCTCGTTGGTGGCACGGATAGCGGCGTTGACGTAGCTATAGTCGCTGTAGCAAGCCAGAATGAGTTGCATCTCGTTCAGACGGTCGCGACGGTATGCTTTGTACTCGTCCAACTTGGTGAAGTCGTAGCGCTTGCCGGCGGTAGAGGCGGCCTTCATAGCGGCAACCTTCACGGGGTCGGCAGTAGCGGATGCGGCATAGTAGTTGAACAAATAGTCCACACACTTCACGGTGTACAGCGCGCTCTTGGCCAAAGACTCGTTGCTGTCTTCAAAAACTTCGTCCAGATTGTTCATATAGTTCTGGAAGGTGGCAGCATCGATGTAGCCGTATTGATAGTATTGATAGAGGTAGTTGTAGTAGCTGTAGAAGGAGGAGTAGATCTCGTTCACGTCCACAGTACCCACTCTATCACCGAAGTTGACGGTGGCGGTTACTTGATTGCCGGCACGCTCTGCGTTCAAAGGGAACATAGCGGTGTCGCAGGCAGTCAACGTAAACATAGAAGCCACGAGCATCAAAACGATAACACATAGGATGGATTTTTTCATGTTTTCTCCTTGACTTGCGATCGCTTACGCGACCGCGCGTATAATTACACGCAACTATTATACATAAAAATGTCTGTATGGGCAAACGTTTTGTGAATCATTTCGCTGAAAATAATCGTTATTCTTGAATCTTTTGCCAAAAGTTGGGTTAATATTCCCCTCCTGCGTAGGTCAAAAGGCGAGTAACCACCTGCATCTTGTAGCTGACGAGCTGTTTGGGGGGAAACAGGACGACCGACGCGTGGTCTTGAATGACGGTGCATTCGTCCTTGATACGGCGCAGGGCAGACTGGACGGCAACCGACTGCAAATAGCCCTCGTTGCTCCACCGCACACGGCAGGTTTTGGCGTCGATTTCGATCTTGGTAACCCCTACGCGACTGCCCAAAACGCGAAGCAAACTGACGGATAGCAGACGGCTGACCTCGGGGGGTACTTTGCCGTAGAGTTCGCCAATATCCGCAAGGATATCCTCTTTTTCTTTGGCACAGGTGAGAGATGCAATACGCTGATAGAGGCGCAAACGCTCCCTCTCTACCTTGACGTAGGTATCGGGAATATAGGCGTCGACGTTGATGGCAACCTCCGTGTTGGCAAGGGTGGCAACCGGCTCGCCCTTCATAAGGGCGATCGTTTCCTTGAGAAGTCGGCAGTACATATCGTAGCCGATACGCTCGACATGGCCGTGTTGCTCGCGACCCAGCACGTCTCCTGCGCCGCGAATCTCCAGATCCATCAGGGCAAGGCGGTAGCCTGCGCCAAGGCCTGCGTTGTCGGTGAGGGCGGTGAAACGCTTGTCTACGTCGCCTGTGGGCACGTAGCCAGAGGGATAGGTGAAGTAGGCAACTGCGTTGCGCGTGCTACGGCCGACGCGACCCTTGAGTTGGTACATTTGCGACAAACCAAGCCGTTGGGCGTCCACGACGAAAAGGGTGTTGGCGTTGGGGACGTCGATACCGTTTTCGATGATGGTGGTTGCCAACAAAACCTGCGCTTCTTTGTTGTAGAAGCGGTAGATATTGCGCTCTAACTCGGTGGCGCTCATTTGGCCGTGACCCACCACGATGCTGACGTCGGGAAGAAGGGTTTCCAACTGGTGGTAGAAGGAATAGATATGCTCCACGCTGTTGTAGAGAATGAACACCTGTCCACCGCGAGCAAGCTCTGCTCGGACGGCGTCGGTGAGAAGACCGTCGCTATATTCACCCACCACCGTTTCTACGCTTTGGCGACCCACGGGCGGGGTTTCCAGCACGCTGACGTCTCGGATACCCGAGAGCGCCATGTGCAGGGTGCGCGGAATGGGGGTGGCCGACATAGAAAGCACGTTGACGTTGTGGCGCAGGGTTTTGATACGCTCTTTGTGCTCTACGCCAAAACGTTGCTCCTCGTCCAAAACCAATAGTCCCAGATCGTAGAAGTCTACGTCTTTGCTGAGCAATCGGTGGGTGCCAACCACCACGGAAAGGGTGCCGTTGGCAAGGTTTTTGAGAATGCTCTGCACCTCTTTTGCCGAGCGGAAACGGGACAGACAAGCTACCTTGACACCAAAGGGAGCAAGGCGGGATAGGACCGTCATATAGTGTTGCTCAGCAAGAATGGTGGTGGGGGCCAAAAAGACCGCTTGCTTGTTTTGCATAATGGTCTTGAAGATGGCACGCAGGGCAACTTCGGTTTTTCCAAAACCGACGTCTCCGACGAGAAGTCTGTCCATAACCCTGCCTGCTTGCATATCACGCTTGATTTGTTCTACCGCCAACGCTTGGTCGGGGGTGAGTTCGTAGTCGAATGCGGCCTCGAATTCCTGTTGGAAGGGGGTGTCGGGGGGATAGCGGTAGCCCACGCTTTGCTCTCGCTTGGCGTACAGCTCCAATAGGTCGAAAGCAAGCTTGCGGATAGACGCGCGTGCTTTGGCCTTTTGCTGTTTGAATTCCTCTTTGTTGGGGTTGGAGAGTTTGGGTGCTGCTTCTTTGCCTGCGTAGCGGGAAAGCATATTCATCTGGTGCATAGGCACGTAGATTTTGTTTTCGCCTGCGTACTGCAAAACCAAATAGTCCATTTCGCCAACGAAACTCTTGACGTGTTGGACACCCAAACATTGACCAATACCGTATTCTTCGTGCACCACGTATTCGCCAACACTGGGGGCAACTACGCGTGCACCCGGACGGTCGGTGGTGGCGACGGCGGTGGGTTGGCTCATATCGGCGGTGCCAACCACCACACATTTGCCGCCGCGATAGACGAAGCCTTTGTCCAAACGGTCGGGCAGATAGTTGAGTTTGAGGTCCCCCAACATGGCACGCATAGCGTTGACACGCTCTTTGCTGCCGCAACAGAGGGTGACGGAATAGCCACGGCGGATATAGTCCTCGAGGTCACGCAATAGTAGGTTGACGTCCTTGCAGTAGGCAGGTAGGTTGGTACTGCCCGGCGCAAACCGTCCCTCTTCCTCGTTGATTTCGCCTGCCATATAGTTGCTGAATCCAAGGCGGGGCCAGGGAGAAAGGCGCTTGCTGACATCTTCGGCGGAAAGGCGCACGTGGCGGTGTTGCTTGAGGGCGTCTCCCTCTGCGACCAAACGGTTGAGGCGCTCGGCTTGCTCTCGCTCTACCTTGCCCAACTCCTCGAAAAGTTGTTGGGGCTCGTCCATCACCACCAGCGTGTCTGCAGAAAGATAGTCGAAAAGAGTTTCGAAATCCTCGCGAATGAAGGGAATAATCCACCCAAGAGAGGGGTCCCGTGGGTTGGCAGAAAGGCGAAGTGCTACCTCGCTGAACAGTTCGTCGGTGCGGGCGCGTGCTTTGGGGGTTTGCAACACCCTGGCTTTGTCCATTCGGCTAAGCACCTCGGCAGGGGTAATGCCGTAGAGCATATCGCTGGCAGGACCTACCGTCAGGGTTTGGGTGCGCCCCACACCCTGCATGGTTTCGGGGTGGAAAAACTTGATGGACTCGATGGTATCGTAGTCCAACACGATACGTGCAGGCATTTCCTCGGCAGGACTGAAAAGCTCCACCACCTCGCCAAGTACGGCGTAGGTGCCTTTACTGTCGGCGTGCTCTCCCCTTTCGTATCCCATATCGGATAGACGGTCGGCAAGCACCGTGGGGTCGATAGACTCGCCAACACGCAGGGTGACTGTGGCTTGTTTAAGGCGGCTACGCTTGGGCACCCATTGGCTGAGTGCTTTTGGTCCTACCACGAGGGCATCCAACCGTCCGTGCAGCAGGTCGGCAAGGCAAGACAAGCGAATGCTGATATTGGAAAGGTTGGCTTGTCCGCGCAAAATCATCATATCGAAGGGCGCAGGCATAGCCTTGACACGGGCGCCAAGTTGGGAAAGGGTGGCGGCAACTGCATCCACACGGTCTTCCTCTGTGACGTACAAAAGCTTGCGCCCCGTGTTGAGTGCCAACAGGGCGCGGTGGGTGGCGGCTACCGAAAACAGGACGGTAGCGGAGCGCCGGCAGCAGGAATCGTTGACGGCCTGTTGCAGACGGTCGGAAAAGGAAAAGTGTAGGCGTTTCATTCTATTGCAAAACCTGCATTGCCTTGCTGATACTACGCTCTTTGATATAGGCGTCTAAGACAGCGGCGGCACGCTCGATACCTGCGGTAAGGGCGGTGGCAACCTCTCCCTTGGGTTGGGAAAGCACGTAGTCGTAGAGGGGTTGCATACCCACGGGCTTGCCGATACCTACACGCAGGCGGGGCATTTTGTCTCCGCAAAGAGAGACGATGGAGCGCATACCGTTGTGGGTGCCTGCGGAACCGTGCTCACGCATACGCAACTCCCCTACCCCAAGATCTATATCGTCGTAGACGATGATCACTTCTTCGGGTTTGGCGTGATAACGACCCATCAGCTCGCGTACGCACTCCCCCGACAAGTTCATATAGGTTTGGGGCTTGGCGACCACAACCGTTTCGCCGCCTACGTAGAGCTCGCAAATTTTGCCCTTGCAAATGCTACGCTTGAAACTGCCGCCACGAGAGGCGACGAGCTTGTCCACCACGGCAAAGCCCGTGTTGTGGAAGGTCTTTCGGTATTTGAGGCCAGGATTGCCTAATCCAACGATAATCAACATAATCTGCTCCTTTGCGGATATGGTTTAGTTCTTTTTCTTTTCCAAGCGTTTCTTGGCGAAAAAGTTGGTGAGAAGGGCGGCACATTCTTCCTCGAGAATGCCCCCTTGTACCGTCATACGGTGGTTGAGACGGCCGTCTCCAACAAGATTGTAGACACTGCCCAAGCAACCGCTCTTGGGGTCGTAGGCGCCAAAGTAGACGGCCTTAAGACGGCTGAGAATGATAGCACCCGTACACATAGCGCAGGGCTCGAGGGTGACGTAGAGTTCGCACTCGTCCAGATACCAATTCTTTTCCTTGGCGGCGGCTTCTACGATGGCAAGGATTTCCGCGTGTTGTACGGCGCAGAGATCTCGCTCTTTGCGGTTGGCGGTGACGGCAAGAATTTCCTCGCCACGTACCATAACGGCACCCACCGGCACCTCGTCGAAGGTGGCGGCTTCACGTGCTATCTCGATTGCCTTTTTCATATACAGTAGGTTCACTCTTTACCTCTCTTTCCACTCGTTTGCGACGAGCTGTACGATGCCTTTGTTCTCCGCAAGAATGCGGGGCAGGTCTTCCATAGGATAGGGGTGGGGATATTCGTCCTTGCCTACCTCTACGGTGAGGGCAGACACGGCAGAATCCAAACGGGTGTGCCAATCCTTGTAGCCACCTGCGGAGCCAACGCTTTGGCTGGCGGTGTAACCCAGGTAGTCGGCAACGAGCAGGGCAAGGCGTTGTCCTTGGTGGGCGTGCGCCCCCTCTCCGTAGCCGTAGTAGACAACGCTACCCTTTGCGTGGTAGCTAAGACTCCAACGGTAGCGGTAGGTCCGGGTCAGGCGCACCAGCGCACGGCTCTCGGGCTCGCTATGGGGGTGGGGCCCGATATAGTTTTCTGCCCCTGCCGTCCGTAGGTTTTGCTTGCCACTCCCCCAATCCGCGTCAAAGTTGACGTTGAGGTCTACCCCAATCCCGTTGGCTTTCCACAAACTGAAGGGACTTCCCCGCGAGATAGCGGTCAGATAGGCTCGGTGGACAGGCGGGACCGTGGATAGGCCGTGGATTGCCAACTCTACCCCATCGGGATTGACCATAGGTAGAAAATCTACCGTGGGCATACCCAGCCGGTATTGGGCGGCATATTCCTGCATAAGCGCATAGACCACGTGCGCCGTGATATGCTCACGTGCGTGGATAGCACCGTGAATCAGGCCTTGCGGTCTATCCGTGCCGACTCGCACGAGATAGAGTCCTCGCCCAAACCTCGAAAGCCCCACTCGTAGAATCCGTGGGGGGTGAGGGAGCGTGTGGAGCGCTTGGGTATAGGCGGTGTAGTCGAAGGGTTGCATATTACACTATATGCCACCCTATATAGATGGGTCAGTTGGCTCGCTTTGCTTTGAGGGGCAAAGTTGCCTGGGCATCCAACTCCAAAGAGGAGAAGGGGGTGCCGGCGCGAATTTGTACCGTGGCCTCCATGGCGATCATAGCGGCGTTGTCGGTGCAAAAACGCTTGGGTGGGAAATAGACGTGGATACCGTAGGGCGCTGCCTTTTCGGTGAGCACTTGGCGCAAACGGCCGTTGGCACCTACGCCGCCTGCGATAGCAATATGCTTGCTTTTCTTTTCGCGAGCCAGGGCAACTGCGTGCTCGGCAAGAACACCGACTGCGGCATCTTGGAAAGAGCAGGCTACGTCGGCAGGGTTGATTGCCTGCCCTTTTTGACCTGCGGTATGGACGTAGTTGATGACGGCGGTTTTGAGACCGCTATAGCTGAAATCGTATCTGCCTGCCGTATGCACCTTGGGCATAGGAATGCAGGGGGTGCCGCTTTGGGCAAGCTTTTCGATTTCGGGACCGCCCGGATAGGGCAGGTTGAGGACGCGTGCCACCTTGTCGAAAGCCTCGCCAACGGCATCGTCTACGGTAGAACCGTAAATCGTCATTTCGGTGGGGGTCTCTACCCACGCTACGGCGCTATGGCCGCCGCTGACGATGAGAGATACGTAGGGGGGCTTGAGGTCGGGGTGCGCCAAATAGTTGGCGGCAATGTGGCCACGGATATGGTTGACGGCAACGAGGGGTTTGCCCAAAGCAAAAGCCAAGCCTTTGGCGTAGCTGACACCCACCAAAAGAGCGCCGATGAGCCCTGCGCCGTAGGTGACGGCAATAGCATCGACCTCCTCCAGCGTGATCCCTGCGCGATGGATAGCGTCGTCCACCACCGCGTTGACGTTGACGGCGTGGTTGCGTGAGGCAATCTCGGGAACGACACCGCCGTAGAGACGGTGAATGTCGATCTGCGAACTGATACTCTCGCCAAGAACGACACCGTCCCGCACGATGGCGCAGGCGGTTTCGTCACAACTGGACTCGATAGCAAGTACCGTTAGGTTTTGTTTGTTTTCCAACCCGTTCATAGTTAACTCTTGCGCAAATAATCGATGATGAAGGGCTCCAATTCGCCGTCCATTACGGCGGCAATGTTGCCTGTTTCGCACCCCGTGCGATGGTCCTTGACCATAGTGTAGGGACAGAAAACGTAGGAGCGGATTTGGCTACCCCACTCGATACGCTTGAGTTCTCCCTTGATTTCATTTGCCTTTTCCAACTGCTCCCGCTCTTTCTTTTCGGCAAGCTTGGCGCGGAGCATAGTCATGGCAACCTCGCGGTTTTGCATTTGGGAACGCTCGTTTTGGCATTGCACCACGATCCCTGTGGGCAAGTGGGTGATACGCACGGCAGAGTCGGTACGGTTGACGTGTTGACCGCCTGCGCCACCTGCACGGTAGGTGTCGATTTTGAGGTCTTCGCTGTTGATGACGATTTCGCCGTCGTCGGGAATGACAGGCATAACCTCAAGAGAGGCAAAAGAGGTGTGGCGGCGGCTATTGGCATCAAAGGGAGAGATGCGCACCAGACGGTGGACACCCTTTTCTGCTTTCATATAGCCGTAGACATTGTCACCCGTCAGCTCGAAGGTAACGCTCTTGATACCTGCCTCATCGCCTGCGAGCAGGTCGATCGTCTTCTGTTGGTATCCCTTTTGCTCGGCATAGCGGCTGTACATACGGTAAAGCATACTCACCCAATCTTGCGCTTCGGTGCCGCCTGCGCCTGCGTGCAGGGTCAAAATGGCGTCACAACCGTCGTAGGGACCGGTGAGAAGGGCGGCAAGGCGCATTGTTTCGATCTCGGAATGGAGACGTGCAACCTCTGCTTCCAGACCCTCCAACTCTCCTTCTTCTTCCATTTCGGCTGCCATTTCTGCCAAGTCGAGCGCATCACGAACACCTTGTTGAAGCTTGCGGTAGGCGTTGATTTTATTGTTGACTTTTTTGGCTTCTTGTGCGACCTGTTGGGCACGTGCAAGATCCGACCAAAGATTTTGGTCGTCTTGGAGGGCGGCAAGCTCGGCGGCGCGTGCTTCCAGCGCCTCTATATCCAAAGCCTCCGCCACCCCCAAAAGGGTGCGTTCCTCTGCGATTAATGCACTTTTGATATCGTCGAACGTGATCATATTTTCTCCTATACGATAGGCTCCAGGCGGGGCTTGTTGCCCATACGAGGGTATTTGGTGGGGGTTTTGACTACCTTGCGGTAGATGAACAGACAGCGCTTGGCGCCCTCTATTTCGTAGGGTTGCGTTTGGATAAGTTCCAATCCAAACAGTTTGGCGGCTTTGGAGGCCTGTTGAATCTCTTGCTCGTCCGTTTTGTAGACCACCACGTGACCCCCTACCTTTGCCAAAGGCGCAAGATACTCCAATAGAGTGGGCAGCGCCGCAACGGCTCGGGCGGTGACGGTGTCGAAACTTTCACGCAGAGGGCCTTTGCCCACCTCTTCGGCACGTGCGTGGAGGGTTTTCACCCCATCTAATCCCAACTCGGTGGCTACGTGGGAGAGAAAATTGACCTTTTTGCCCACGCTATCCACGAGGGTGAAACTGTCCGCCGCGCCTACGATTGCCAAGGGCAACGAGGGAAAGCCTGCGCCTGCGCCGATATCGCATACTGCGCCTTGCATCCATTCGGCTCCGTAGAGACTGTCGGAAAAGTGCTTGCGATAGACGGCTTCTTTTTCGGTGATGGCCGTTAGATTAAATTTTTCATTCCACTCCACAAGGAGAGAGTAGTAACGTTCAAACTGTGCCGCTACTCTTTCATTGGGCAATTCAACCAAGGGTGGACGTAAACATTCTATCATATTCCCTCACTTTTTTCGCAACAGATAGATGATCAAAACGTTGATATCTGCCGGCGAAATGCCCGATATGCGGGCGGCTTGCCCCAACGTCAGGGGGCGAATGGCGTTTAGTTTTTGCCTTGCTTCCAGGCGAAGATTGTCCAGCTGGCCATAGTCGATATCCGCAGGCAGGCGTTTGTCCTCCAGCGCCATAGCTTCTTGGCGCATCAGTTGCTCCTGTTTGAGATAGCCCTCGTATTTGCAATCCACCGCCGCTTCGCGAAGAATCTCGGTGGGATAGGTGTCGAAGGGAGCAAGGGCGGCTACGTCCTGCCATACCACACCCGAGTGGCGGAATAGGTCTCGCACACGAATACCTGCCTTGGGGGGTTGCTCGCCACCCTTGAGCAAAATGGGGGTGGTAACAGACGGAGGAAGAATGATATCCAGATCCGCCTCAAGCCGGGCGCGGACGGCACACTTTTGTTGGAAATTTTGCCACCGCTCGTCGGTGACTAATCCCCACTCTCTGCCAAGTGGCGTCAGACGGCGGTCGGCGTTGTCTTGGCGAAGACTGATGCGGTACTCGGCACGAGCCGTCATCATACGGTAGGGCTCGTTGGTGCCACGTGTGACTAAATCGTCCAACAGTACGCCGATATAGGCTTGGTCTCGGCGAAGGACTACGGGAGATTGCCCAAGCAGGGCGCGTGCGGCGTTGATACCTGCCATCAAGCCCTGTGCGGCGGCCTCTTCGTAGCCGGAACTGCCGTTGACCTGTCCTGCGCAGTATAGCCCCGGGATATGCTTGCTCTCCAGGGTGGGCAACAATGCCAACGGATCCAAACAATCGTACTCGATGGCGTAGGCGTATTGAAGGAAAACGCAATCCTCCAGGCCGGGAATGGTGCGATACATAGCCTCTTGTACGTCGCGAGGCAAGGAACTGGACATACCCTGGATATACATGGTGTCGCCATCCTTGGTTTCGGGCTCGACGAAGATTTGGTGGCGGTCGTGCGAGGCAAACCGCATAACCTTGTCCTCGATAGAGGGACAGTAGCGAGGCCCTACCCCTTGGATACTGCCGTTGTACATAGGCGCACGGTGTATGTTGTCTCGAATGATACGGTGCGTTTCGGCGTTGGTGTAGGTCAGATAGCAGGGAATCTGCTCCAAAAGGGGCTGGGTGCTGAGATAACTGAAGTGGAGAATATCTTCGTCACCGTCCTCTCTTTCCATACACTCGTAGTGAATGCTGTCCTTGGCAATACGTGCAGGCGTACCCGTTTTGAAACGGCGCATAGGGATACCGTGTGCGGCAAGATTGGTGGAAAGCTCTTCGCTACGGGCAAAGCCTGCAGGCCCCTCGGCGTAGTTTTCCTCTCCTCGAATGATACGGGCATTCATATAGACACCCGTGGCAAGCACAGCCACGCGGCAGGGTATCGTTTGCTCCTCTCCGTCTTTGCGAATGATCACACCGCAAATGCGACCCTCCCGGGTGGCAACGTCCAGCGCTTCTGCCTGCCAAAGGGTCAGGTTTGGCTCGGAGCGCAAGGTGGCGAGCATATTGTCGTGATAGACGTTTTTGTCCGTCTGTCCACGCAAACTCTGCACCGCTGCGCCTTTGGTGGCGTTGAGCATTTTGATCTGCAACAGACTTTGGTCGGCGCAGATACCCATTTGGCCGCCGAGTGCGTCTATTTCGCGCACGAGGTGTCCTTTGGCGGTGCCACCTACGTTGGGGTTGCAGGGCATATAGGCAACCGTGTCGATTTGGGTCGCCAACAGCAAAACGCGCACCCCCAGCCTGGCAAGGGCAAGGGCGCTTTCACAACCGGCGTGACCGGCTCCGATAACGATGGCGTCGAATTGCAGACTCATTTTCCTACACAGAAACGGCTGAATATGCCGTCGATAATTTGGTCGGTGGCGGTAGCACCGTCTATTTCGCCCAGCGCAGAATAGGCTTGGCGAAGGGATAGCGCAACGGCATCGAGGGGCATCGTTTCGTATGCCTCACGCGCGGTGCGAAGATGAGCAAGCGCACGGCTGACCGCCTGGACGTGGCGATCTTCTACGAGCATACCGCCCACGGCGTGGGTGGTATTGACAAGGGCGGCAAGGTCTGCCAAAAGGGAGTCGATACCCAACCCCAGTTTGGCGCTGACGGTGGGATAGTCCCTCTTTTGCGTGCCGAGGTCACTCTTGTTGCGCACCACAAACAGGTGCTTGCCCTCTACCCTGGCGAGTAACTGAGGGTCGGGCTCTTGGTCTCCGTCCAGCACGTAGACCACGGCGTCTGCTTTGTCGGCGGCAGCGTAGGCACGCTCTACACCGATGGATTCCACCACGTCCTCTGTTTGGCGAAGACCTGCGGTATCCAGCAAATTCAAGCGCACACCGCCCACCGTGACCGACTCGCAAAGGGTGTCGCGCGTGGTGCCTGCAATCTCGGTGACGATGGCTCGATCCTCGTGCAAAATAGCGTTCAGAAGGCTGCTTTTGCCTGCGTTGGGACTGCCTACGATGGCTACGGAGATACCGTGGCGAGCGAGTTTGCCGTCGCCTGCTGTGGCGGCAAGGGCGGAAAGGTCGGCGAGCACTTCGGCAAGCAGGGGCGCAAAGTTGCCGTCCAACTCCTCTTGCATTTCGTCGGGATAGTCAAGAGAGGCTTCGACGGAGGCCAGTAGCACCTCGAGTTTGGACAAGGAGGGAGCAAGACGCGCGGCAAGACTACCCTGCATAAGCGCACCTGCTGCGGCAAGCTCGGCGGCACTCTCTGCCTCGATGACACCCAATACTCCCTCGGCGGCAGACAAAGACAGTTTGCCGTTGAGGAAGGCGCGGCGAGTGAATTCGCCGGGAGCGGCGAGGCGAGCGCCTGCTTCGATGAAGGTACGCAATACCAAATTGGTGACGGTGACACCGCCGTGCACCTGCACCTCGACCATATCCTCGCCGGTATAGGAGCGAGGCGCCTTGAAGTAGACCATCATGCATTGCTCGCTGAAACCCTCGCCCACAAAGCGACCCAAGTACATCACGTTGGGGGTGGGCTCGTGCGTATAAGCGCGCGTATGAAAAAAGCGCTCGACCAAGGGCAAACACCCCTCGCCCGACACGCGGACAATACTGATGGCACCCATACCTATGGGCGTTGAAATGGCCGTAATCAGCTGCATACTCTCCTTTTTGGGCGTACCTCGCCCACACAAAAACACCCCCTTGCGGGGGCATTCGCGTTTAGAATCTTCTTTTTTTGCCCCCAAAGGAACGGGTTTTCATTCCTGCCGTGCGGAAGGACTTGTTGGTGCCATAGGTCACTTCGCGCTCTTTGGGCAAAATGGTTACGTAGCGGTTGGGCTCGTCTCCTTGGGACTCGGTGGTGACACGGTCGTCGTCTACCAAGGTCTCGTGAATGATACGGCGGTCTTGGTTGTTCATAGGCTCCAAGTCCACCTTTTTGCCCTCGCGGACGGCCTTGTCTGCCAAGCGGCGAGCAAGGGCACGCAGGGTTTCGCTACGACGGCCACGGTAGCCCTCGACGTCTACTGCCATCTTGACGTAGTTCTTTTCGTTGCGGTTGACGTAGATGGTAGCCAAGTATTGAATGGCGTCCAGCACCTCGCCACGGTAGCCGATGACGGAGGCGGCGTCCTTGCCGCTGACGTTGGCGGAATAACCGCCCTCCATCTCCTCCAACTCTACCTCGCAATCCAGACCCATACGCTCGATAAGTCCGACCAAATAGTCGCAAGCCTCGTCCTTGGGTGTGGTCTTGACGGTCAGGCGCACCTTTGCTTTGGCGAGCAAACCGCCTTTTTTGAGTACTTCGATATCAACCTCGTCCTCGTCCATGCCCAGCTGTTCTAAGCCCAGAGCAATGGCCTCCTCGACGGTTTTTCCTTCTTTTTCGATATAAGTCATTCTCTACTCCTTATAGACCGCGACGGTAGGGAGCGTCCAAGCGGGCTTGCTCCTCGGCGGCATCCTTCTTCTTGGTAGCCAAGTTGAAAATCACGTTGATGAGCACGGTCAACAAGCTGTTGGTGAACATATAGATGGTGAATGCGGCGCTGTAGAACAGAGCGAAGATACCCATCATAATAGGCATAATCCACGTCATCATCTTCATGCTGCCGGCAGCACCCGGAATGGGCTTGCCGTTCTCGTCCGTTTGCTTGGGAGGCTCGGGTTGTTGGCCACGGGTCAAGCGGGTGGAGAGAATGCTCAAAACGATACTCAAAACAGGCAGTACCAAATAGCCGTTCCAACGGCCCATTTGCCAGAAGCCCTTCGTAAACAGTTCGTTGGAGACCTTGTTGTACTCCTTCATAGCAGGCTCGAGCAGAGCGTTGTACATAGAATCGTAGTGCGCTACGCTAAACTCCAAGTTGCCGCTGGGCAGGTCGCCGTTCAAGTTGCCAAGACCGGAGCCGGTGAAGGTGGTTTGGTCGGGCACGGGGTTTGCCCAAGTGTCGGGCATAAACACGTTCTCTACCCAGAGCCATTTCCACTTCTTCTGACCCTTTTCGTTGACACCCAACTTGTTGTAGGCGTCCAACATGATTTGTTGCTCCGTCTCCAAGTCGCCGTTCAAAAGCCCTGCGTCCACGATCTGCTCTTGGTAGACGTCTGCCAGTTGCTCGATGACACGTTGGTTTTCGTAGCGAACGCAGGCGTTGAAGCCCGAGAACACCACGAAGAAGATGATCATCGTGATGAGCATAGGCAAACAAGCACCCATCATGGAATAGCCGTGCTCCTTGTAGAGGGCGCGTTGCTTTTGGTTGAGAACTTGGGGATTGTCGCCGTAGGCGCTCTTCAGACGATCCAACTCGGGCTGCATGATCTTCATGGCCTTGTTGTTTTTGCGCGTAGCGACCTTCTGCCAAATATCAAAAGGAGACACCAGTACCTTCAGACAGAGGGTGAATACCACAACCGTCCATCCAAAGTTACCGATTGCCTCGTACATGGCATACAAAAGTTTACCAATCACATTGGTCAACTCGGCATCTGCCAAAAGTAAACTCAAATTAACCATTTTATTTTTCCTCGATAATTCTCACGCACAGGGTCAAAACCACCCTTGGCTAAAGGATTACAACGCAAAATACGCAATCCACCCAGAAAGCATCCTATCCAAAAACCGTATTTTTCGATGGCCTGATAGGTAAAAGAGGAACAAGTGGGCACATAGATACAATTCGCCGCTAATGCTGGGGAAATGTACTTTTTATAGAAGCGCAGGAGCGCCCTTGCTATCCATTTCATGCCAATTGCAGTTTGCCTGCTTTTTGAAGAAGCGTCCTCAGATCTGAGGACAGCGCATGATAGTCCAGCTCGGCGGCGCGATTGCGGGCGAGCACGATATAATTATACCCCTTTTTGACCTGGGGAATGAGAGCGTAGAATGCCTCGCGCAGACGGCGTTTGACCTTGTTGCGAACAACGGCCTTGCCTACCTTTTTGCTCACCACGAACCCTACCTTGGGTACGGAATAGCGGCTGGGTAAGGACACTACGACCAAACTATCGCATGAAACACTCTTGCCCCGTTTGTAAATTACATCGAAACTACGCGCTGAGCGCAGCCGATACCGGGAAGGCATCATTAGGCGGACAATACCTTTCTGCCACGGGCACGACGGCGTGCCAACACGTTACGACCGCTCTTGGTGGCCATACGAGCACGGAAACCGTGCACCTTGCTACGATGTCTCTTCTTGGGTTGATAAGTTCTGAACATTGACATAATCTATCCTCACTTTTGATAATTTTTCGTCAAAAAATTACTATTGCCGGGCAATAGTTGAGTCCATTATATACGAGTGGACGGCTCTTGTCAAACGTTTTTACGTAAATCGCACCGCTCACCTTTGGTGGGTACTTCTATTCTTGGCGGTTTTGGCATAGCATAAACCACAAAAGGAGACGGCTATGTTTTTTGGTACTGACGGGATTCGAGGCCACTTTGGCGCAGGGCTGGTTGCGACCGCCTACCGCTTGGGGCAGGTATTGGAGGGCTACGTATTGGTGGCAGAGGATAACCGCCCCTCTTCGCCACAGTTGGCGGCTGCCCTGTTGGCAGGATTGAAAAAGGGGGCGGCACGTGTGATTTATTTGGGGGTTTTGCCGACCCCCGTTCTTTCCTTTTTGGTACGGGCCTGGGGCGCAGATTGGGGGGTGATGATCACCGCCTCGCACAACCCCTCTGTCGATAACGGACTGAAACTGATCACAGCAGACGGAGAAAAACCCACCGAAAAAAAGCAAAAAGGGTTGGAAAAAGAGATGGAGAAAAAGGACGGTTTGCCGGGGAAAATACCTGCTCCCTGCCCCACCGCAGACGCGGCAAAGCGAGGTATGCACGCATATTTGGAGAGTTTGCCCACCGAAAACCTGCGTGGGCTACGCGTGGCGGTGGACTGTGCTAACGGTGCGGCGTATTCTTTGGTGAAGCAAGCGTTTTTGTCGCGCGGGGCAACGGTGCGCTGTGTTGCACACGGCAAGGGAAACCGCATTAACGCAGGGTGTGGCGCCCTCTACCCTGCCTACGTGCATAGCCAAATGCAGGGGGATGATATTGCGTTTGCCCTGGACGGCGATGGGGATCGGTGTGTGGGCGTACTGCCCTCGGGCAGGATTTTGGACGGGGATTGCATACTCTATCTGCTCGCCTTGCATTGGAAAAGGCAGGGGTTGCTATGGCAGAGCACGGTAGTGGGCACGGAACTGGCGAACGGTGCGCTGGAGGGGGCTTTGGGCGCACACGGCATTGGGATAGAGAGGGTGAACGTGGGTGATGCGAACGTGTGGGAGCGTATGAAAGAAAAGGGGTACGTATTGGGCGCAGAGCCAAGCGGACACGTGTTGATGCACTCGGCAATATCCTGCGGCACGAGAACGGCTTTGGCAGTAGCAGGAATCTACGGGGAAATTGAAAAAGATCTGCAGGGGTACTCTCCCCTGCCACAAGTTAGGCGGGATCTGCCTTTGGGAGAGAAAGACGTGGAAAAACTGTGCGTTTACGCAGAGGACGAAAGGGTGATCGAGGAAGCACTATCCCAGCACCTGGGGCAACGCATAGAGGTAGAGAGAGGCAAGGTGTGCAAGGCGCACCCTTGTAGGGTACTGCTTCGCCCAAGCGGTACCCAACCCCTCGTGCGGGTGATGGTGGAGCACGATGACCCTCTGTTTGCCACCCACCTTGCAAACAAACTCGCCTC
This sequence comes from Clostridia bacterium, assembly GCA_017463565.1. Classification (GTDB taxonomy): domain Bacteria; phylum Bacillota; class Clostridia; order Christensenellales; family CAG-1252; genus RUG14300. The sequence goes on from JAFTOZ010000033.1 coordinate 40,495, forward strand.
GGCGCTATCGGTGGGCAAATAAAACGCTTGCGGTTGGTTTTCTCATTTTTGCGGAAAGGGGCAACTCCTCTTACGGTTAGCGTGTTATCCTTAACGGAGAACACGCAATGAATTGCAACCTTGCGGTTGCGTGAATTGAAAGCCGTGCTTTCGTGAATTGCCTGCGGCATGAATTGTGCCTTACGGCACATTGGTTGCAATTCAATTCATGGA
>JAFTOZ010000034.1 GCA_017463565.1 Clostridia bacterium
AGAATAAACCACCGAGAAGCGTCACTACGCTCACGTTGACTGCCCCGTCCACGCTGACTATGTTAAGAACATGATCACCGGTGCTGCTCAAATGGACGTTTCTATCCTCGTTTGTGCTGCTACCGACGGTCCCATGCCCCAAACCCGTGAGCACATCCTGCTCGCTCGTCAGGTTGGCGTGCCCTATATCGTAGTGTTCATGAACAAGTGCGACCAAGTCGACGACGAAGAGTTGTTGGAGTTGGTTGAAATGGAAATCCGTGAGCTGTTGGATACCTACGAGTTCCCCGGCGACGACACCCCCATCGTGAAGGGTTCTGCTTTGCTGGCTATGAACGCTGGCTCCGAGGGTCGTTTCGATGATCCCGCATGGGCTCCCATCCAAGAGTTGCTCGACGTGATCGACACCTATATCCCCGATCCCGAGCGTGCTACCGACAAGCCCTTCTTGATGCCTGTTGAGGACGTGTTCACCATCACCGGTCGTGGTACCGTTGCTACCGGCCGTGTTGAGCGTGGCGTTGTGAAGGTAGGCGACAAGGTGCAAATCGTTGGTTTGCAAGACGAACCCACCGATACCACCGTTACCGGCGTTGAGATGTTCCGTAAGTTGTTGGATCTGGCTGAGGCTGGTGACAACATCGGTGCTCTGCTCCGTGGTGTTGATCGTAAGGACATCGAGCGCGGCCAAGTTTTGGCTAAGCCCGGCAGCATCCATCCCCACACTCACTTCGATTCTCAGGTTTACGTTCTGACCAAGGAAGAGGGTGGCCGTCATACTCCTTTCTTCGATGGCTATCGTCCCCAATTCTACTTCAGAACTACCGACGTTACCGGTACCATCAAACTGCCCCAAGGCATCGAGATGGTTATGCCTGGCGACAACATCGATATGGAAATCAAGTTGATTACTCCTATCGCTATCGAGCCCGGTCTGCGTTTCGCTATCCGTGAGGGTGGCCGTACCGTTGGTTCCGGTGTTGTAGCTAACATCTTGGCTGACTAATCGGACGAACAAACAAAAGAGGGTGGCTGTCAAAGCCACCCTTTTTATATCACTGCAAGGAGAACCTATGTCTAGAAGGTCTATACAACGCACAATCTATCGCAACGCACTCATCGAGGGCGTGGTACGTGGCAACAAAAAAGGGTTTGCCTTTTTGGAGCGCACCGACGGTCGGGACGATATGTTCATTCCCCCCGACTGTCTGCATTCGGCGCAACACGGCGACACCGTGCTGTGCAAAATCGAAAGGGGAGACCGTGTAGAAGTTGTCAAAGTGCTCAAGCGAGGCATCAATCGCTTGGTTGGCACCCTCTCTTTGGGGGCGCACGCTTTTCTGTTGCCCGACGACAAGAGCTACTATAGCGATATCCACCTGGACAAGGTGCCTGCTCTTGCCAAGGACGGCCAAAAGGCAATCGTGCGTATCACCGACTACGATAGCGGCAAAAGCCCCGAAGGGGTTGTGGAGCGCGTGCTTGGCTATTCGGGCGAGCGTGAGACGGAGATTTTGGCTTGTCTTTATACGGCAGGATTCCAAGACGAGTTCCCTGCCGAGGTGTTGGAGGCGGCAGAACTTCTCCACGAAGAGGAGGACCTTGAGGACCGCCAGGACTTGCGCTCCTTGTTAACGATTACTATCGACGGCGCAGATGCCCGCGATTTTGACGACGCTATCTCCATAGCGCGTACCCCGGGCGACGGTTTTGAGTTGTGGGTGCATATCGCAGACGTATCCCACTACGTGCGCGAAGGAGATGCGATTGACCGTGAGGCGTACGAGAGAGCAACCTCCGTCTATTTCCCACGCAGGGTCTATCCTATGCTGCCCGAAAAACTGTCCAACGATCTTTGCTCGTTAGTGCCGGGTAGAGATAGGCTGACCCTGTCCTGCCGTATGCGCTTCAACTCGGCAGGAATCCGCACGGGGGTGCACCTTACCAAGGGCATTATCCGCTCTGACTATCGCACCACCTACGAGGAAATCCAAGCCATTTTGGACGGAGACGAGGCCACCTGCAACCGCTACCAACCTTTGCTCAAAATGGTAGCAGCGGCGCACGACCTGTATAGCCTGTTGGCAAACCGCCGTATGCTATTGGGCGCGATTGATTTTTCCACCCAAGAGAGCAGGGTACTCTTTGACGGCGAAAAGATTTCGGGTGTGGTTTCCACCAAAAGCACCGAGGCCAACGGCATTATCGAGCAGTTTATGATCGCCGCCAACGAGGCGGTAGCGTCTACGCTGGAGAGTACGGGTTATCCCTGCGTATACCGTGTGCACGGCGCCCCCAGCGAGGACAAACTGCGTGTGTTGACCGCATTTGCCGGGTGCTTTGGTCTTGCGCCCGAGGGCCGCTATCTCACCGAGCAGGAAATCTGCGACTTCGTGCGGTCGGTGCAGGATACCCCCTACGCCTCCGTCATCTCACAGGTGGCAATCCGCTGTATGCAAAAGGCGGTCTATTCCCCCGAAAATATCGGGCACTACGGCTTGGGGAGTGATAGCTATTGCCATTTTACCTCGCCCATTCGCCGCTATCCCGATTTGATGGTACATCGGCTCGTAAAGCGATTTTTGCATGACAAAAAGCAGGGCGCACGCCCCACTTTTTCAGAGGGCAACGAGGAAGTATTGACGGAAAAGGCAGAGCATTGCAGCGAGCGAGAAAGAGCCGCCGAGCACGCCGAGAGAGAAATCATCAACTACTACGAGGCCGTGTATATGCGTGAGCATATTGGGGAGGAATACGAGGCCGTCGTCAGCGGTGTGACGCCCACCATGATCTTTGCCACCCTCGCCAACGGCATAGAGGGCGCAATCTCTCTGGATTCTCTCCGAGATAGTTTCTACTACGATAGCCTGCGCCTGTGCGTGGTGAGCGAGCGCCGCAGTTTCCGTATGGGTGATAGCATTCGCGTGTGGGTAGAAGACAGCAATCCCGTCACCAGGCGCGTGCGTTTTGGTTTGATGGAAAAGGATCGCCGTATCGGTGCGCCGCTGGGAGAGGTAGCGCGTATCCATCACGCCGGTTCCAAACGTCCTCGCCCCACCGACCACAAGCCCCCAAAAGGCAAAAGTAGGGGAAACAAAGGAGGAAGAAGGCGATAAGGGGTTGCTAAATGCCGTTTTTTTCGCTATAATACCGTTATGAAACAACACAACACGTCGTCACCGCTTATAGCCACCAATCGCAAGGCCTATCACGACTACTTCATCGAGGACACCTACGAGGCAGGTATCGTCCTGGAGGGTAGCGAGGTCAAGTCTTTGCGTTTGCACAACGTCAGTTTTGTGGATAGCTACGTGCGGATAGATGGGTACCGTGTCACGTTGGTCAACCTGCATATCTCTCCCTACGAAAAGGGCAGTTTCTACAATCCGCCTGCCAAGCGAGAGCGCCAACTGTTGTTGAACAAGCGAGAAATCAACAAACTGCGTGCTATGGTGGAGCGCAAGGGCTATACCCTCGTGCCAACCAAGCTCTATTTCAAACAAGCGCTCGTCAAGGTGGAGATTGGCGTTGCCAAGGGCAAGCACACCTTCGACAAGCGAGAGGACCTCAAAATCCGTGCCAAAGAGCGCTCGGATTGGAATGACGATTAAGAGGAATACGCATCGAGCTTGCGTGTAGCGAAAGTATATCGAGTCAACAGAGTTGACGTATCGACAGAAGAAAAAAATAAGAGCAAGAGTAAAGGGATAAACTTCCTTCTATTCTTGCTCTGTTTTTTTATGAATGAATTGATGCCCCGGCATCACGAATTGGCTTCGCCATGATTTCTCACTTCGCTCCATGAATTGAATTGCAACAAATGTGCTAGATGGCACAATTCATGCCGCAGGCAATTCACGAAAGCACGGCTTTCAATTCACGCAACCGTGAGGTTGCAATTCATAGCGTGTTATCCTTAACGGTTAACACGCTATTCTATGCCCAACAACTGCTTGCAGATATGGAATATCTGGGTGTTTTCAATCACCGTCCCCTCTGCGGTGAGGGTGAAGTTGTGGATATACAAGGGCACGTCCGCATCCGAGTGGTAGTCCTGGCCGTACAGATCGTTGGTCAGGTCTTTTTTGCTCTCTGCCTTTTCCAAACTGCCCGTTTCGTGGTCTGCGGTCACAATCACCGCCGTATCCTCCTCTGCCAGATCGTACGCCACTTGTACCGCATCAAACAGGGTACGTACCTCGTACAGGGTGTTGTCCAGGTCAAGGTCACTGCTGTACTTGTCGATATGCGCGCTCTCCACCATCAAGAAGTAACCCTTGTCATTCTCCAAAAACTCGTGGGAAAATCGCACCAAATCGTCCAACTGCACGTGGTCGTCACGCCCGTCGCCGTAGTCGGAGCGCACGTTGTCCAGGGTAGCAATCAACTTGTCCTCGTCCTTGGCGGCTTGCATACCCTCCCAATCGGTAGCAAAGGCATAGCCTTTGTCCTCAAAGCTTTGGCGGTAGGTGGTGCGATACATATCCGTGCTGGTGCTTTCGCCAATAAACAAATCAATACCGCTTGCCAGTTGGCTATTGATGATATCACGGCGGTTATCGCGGTTTTTGGCGTGTGCCGAAAAGCCCGAGGGGGTAGCGCCGTTTAGCACGTCGGTAGTCACGATACCCACCTTGTAGCCGGCTTGCTTTGCCAGACTCGTGATGAGGGTCAGGTCCTTGCCGTCGTGGTATGCCACTTCCTCACGGTTCACCTTTTGTCCGGTAGCCATAGCGGTGGCAGCGGCTGCGCTATCCGTGATAGGATCGTTGAGGGCGCGCGTGCTGACGTGACCCCACAGGTCCGCCTCAAAGGGCAGAGATTCCAGATCAAACATGGTCTTACAGTTCGCGATATGGTTGTCTCCCATACCGTCACCAATAAACAAAATCACGTTTTTGACCTCTCCAACCGCTGTTACGGCGGCAGTAGGCTCGCTCGTGGGGGCGCAGGCGCAAACCGACACCACCAAGCACAGAATCAACAACAAAGCTGCAATTTTAATAGCGTTTTTCATACCTTTCTCCAAAATGTCCACCAAAGGGGCGCTATATCTACTATACCAAACTGCGTGCTTGTTGTCAAAGTAAATCTTTTTACGCGGGCGAGGCGGTAGCAAGTGAAAGATAATGTTGCGAAAGAACTCGGTATGTGATATACTGAAAAACGAGGAATTTATGAGCATGATTGATCGTATCCACAGTCCCCAAGATATCAAGGGTCTTTGTCCCCAAGAACTAACCGCACTTGCCGAGGAAATTCGGCAGGCTCTCGTTGTGCGCATTGGCGCAACCGGCGGCCATATGGGCAGTAATCTGGGCATGATAGAGGCCACCGTTGCCCTGCACTACGTGTTCGACAGCCCACGGGACAAACTGGTGTGGGACGTTTCCCACCAGACCTATACCCACAAGATTTTGACCGGGCGCAAGGACGCCTATTTGGACCCTGCCCACTACGCAGACGTATCGGGCTATACCAACCCCGACGAAAGCGCGCACGATCCCTTTATGGTGGGGCATACCTCCACCGCCATTTCCCTTGCGCTTGGCTTGGCAAAAGGCAGAGATTTACTGGGTGGCAAAGAGTGCGTGGTTGCGGTGGTCGGTGACGGTGCGCTCTCTGGCGGTGAGGCCCTGGAGGGGTTGAACAACGCAGGTGCCTACGACGGTCAGTTATTGATTTTGCTCAATGATAACGAAATGAGCATTGCTCCCAACCACGGCGGATTGTACGGCTCGCTTGCTGCGCTCCGCCAAAGCGGCGGCAAAGCCCCAAATAACCTGTTCACAGCGTTTGGATTGGAATATCTGTACGTGGAGCAGGGCAACGATATTTCTGCCCTTGTAGAGGCTCTTAGCCGAGCAAAAGAGTACACGCGCCCCGTGGTGGTGCATATCCACACCCAAAAGGGTTTGGGTTGTGCTTGGGCAGAGCAAAACAAAGAGCAAGGCCATTGGGCAAACCCGGGCGGAGCGGCTCGCTTTGAGGGGGAGAACAACCCCACCTTCACCGCAGATCTGTTGCTATCCTGGGCCAAAAAAGATCCTACGCTGCTTGCCGTCAACGCCGCCACCCCGGGTGCCGTGGGATGGACGCCCGAGTGGCGCAGGCAAATGGGCGCGCAGTACCAAGACGTAGCCATTGCCGAGGAGCACGCAGTCGCCCTCGTGTCCGGTGCCGCCAAACGCGGTGCGCACGCCGTGCTTGCCATTCAAAGCTCCTTTGCCCAGCGCACCTACGACCAACTGTTGCAGGATTTGGCGCTCAACCGTAGCCCTGCCACCGTGTTGGTCTATTTCGGCGGATTTTCTTCTGCCGACCCCACCCACGCAGGTTGCTACGATATTGCGATGATGAGCAATATCCCCGGTCTGCTTTGTTTGGCGCCCCATACCCAAGAGGAATACGCCGCGCTGTTGCGTTGGAGTTTGCAACAAACAGCGGGTCCCGTGGTGATCCGCGTCCCCCAACAGGTAGTGCACGGCCCCACGTCTAGCGCAGAGACCTTGCTGGCGCAGGGTGTGGTGCAGCCCTCTACCGATAGCGAGGTGGCTATCGTGGGTCTTGGCGACGCCTTCACCTATGCCCAACAAGCCGCTATCGCTTGGCAGGCAGAGGGACGTCCTGCCCCCACGCTCGTCAATCCCGTGGTCTATTCGGCGGCATCTCCTGCGCTTGTGGAGTTGCTCTCCGCCCACCGCACGGTGGTATGTCTGGAAACGGGCATCATCGAGGGTGGCTACGGTGCCAAACTGGCGGTGGCGCTTGCCGAAAAAGGGGTACGTACCCTGGTGCGTGGCGCCGACAAACGATTCATCGACCGCGAGGCGGTCACTAATCAACTTGCTCGCTATCGTATGACCCCCGAAGCGGTGGTTGCCGATTTGCTGGCGCTGGAATAACGAGGAGGAAACACTATGTTTGAAAAGAAAGAGACTAACGATTTCAACTGGAGCGACGAAATGGACTCCCCCCTTCCCAACGAGGAAGAATTGGTAGAGCAAGATCTCTATTCCACCCTGTTGGACGAAAACAACGAAGACCCCATCATTCTCTACGATGAGGAAGGCAAGCCCAACAAGTTTGAGCAGGTAGCGGTGATCCCTTTGGAGAATTCCATCTTTTGCATTCTTGCTCCTGCCGACCCTATGGAGGGCGTAGAGGAGGACGAGGCTATCGTGTTCCGTTTGGAAGAAGACGAGGAGGGGGATCCCTGCCTCATCATCGAAGAGGACGATTCCGTTGTGATGGCAGTATTTGACGTCTACTACGAACTTCTCAAAGAACAAGGCATCGACGTCGACAATCTCGACTAAGCCCTATCTGCCTATCCGAAACAGACTACCTTTGCAGACCGGTTCAAAGAAAAGCACCTCTTGTGGGGTGCTTTTTTCTCCTCGCGTGGAGCATACGTCTTGAAATTTCCCCTCGAAGGTGCTATAATGGAAAACAAGGGTGGTTTTCACCCAAAAGGCACCGCAAAACAATTGCGATAATAGGAGCGTATCATGAGTCGTACCAAGTCCAACCCCGCTAATTCCAAAGCATTGCACCGTTTCGGCACCTTTTTGTTGGTGTTGTTGTTGCTCGTTGCCCTCATCGTCACCGCCATTGGTGCGTTGGGTGTGGCAAACACTTTCGTCGTGCAGGATCTGCTTGCCGTGGCAGAAAGCTACGAGCGGGTGGAGTACGAGCACCAACTGACCCCCACGTTGGACACAGACGGCTATTGGACCTTTACGACCGACCGTCCCCTCAAGGTGGTGCAACTCACCGACGTGCATCTGGGCGCAGGCTTTGCCTCCAAGCAAGAGGACACGTGGGCGTTGAATGCGGTTGCGACTATGCTTACCCAAGAGAAACCCGACCTGGTGGTCGTCACGGGCGACGTTTGCTACCCCTTTGTGTTCTCCAGCGGCTCCTTCAACAACATCAACGGCCACCGCTTGCTTGCGGAGCTGATGGAATCTTTGGGTATCTATTGGACGTTTACCTTTGGCAACCACGACTACGAGGCATACGGTCTGTTTAGCCGCCAACAGTTGTGCGACGACTACAAAAACGCAGGCTACCGCTACTGCCTGTTCCAACAAGGCCCCTATATCGACGAGGACTTTGGCTACGGCAACACCGTCATCAAGGTCAAGCAATCCTCCGGGTTGGTCAGCCAAGCCCTGGTTATGCTGGACACCCACTCCTATATGTCGCCCGACGTATTTGGTTTGATGCACAAGTTCGACAACCTGCACCAAAACCAAGTGGATTGGTATGCGCAAGAAATGCAAAAAATCGTGGAATACAACCGTCCTTTGGGAGGTGGCGACACGGTAGACAATATGGCATTCATTCATATTCCTTTGCGTGAGTATCGCACCGCCTACCGCACCTACGTAGAAGCAGATTACCAAAACACCGCCGACGTAGAGTACGTCTACGGCCTGATGGAGGAGGAGCTTATGAAAGAGCGCCACGGCGAGGTAGCCTACGGCGTATTCTGCGGCGTTGGCACCGACACCTTCTTCGATACCGCCAGCAAAATGGGTCTGCAAGCCGTATTCTGCGGCCACGACCATCTGAACAACTTTGCCATTCGCTACAAGGGTGTGCAACTCACCTACGGTATGAGCATCGACTATTTGGCATATTGGGAGATAGACCAAAAGGACAACCAACGCGGTTGCACCGTCATCACCCTCAACCCGGACGGCAGTTTTAGCTCGCAAAACCGCAACTACTACAGCGACTATCCCCAGAGCATGGATCGCTAATCCACCGCCACGGGTATGCTCTACGTCATTCGCCACGGCCAAACCGATTGGAATATCCAACACCGTCTACAGGGTCGCACCGACGTCCCCCTCAACGAAGAGGGTCGCAGGGCGGCTCTTTTGGCATCTGGCGCCACCTGTGACGTGCATTTTGACGTGTGCTTTTGTTCTCCCTTGAGTCGAGCGCACGAAACGGCACGCCTATTGCTCGCCGGCCGCTCCGTTCCCCTTTTGATCGACCACCGCCTGCAGGAGATGAGCTTTGGCACCCTCGAGGGCAAGTGCGCAGACGGCAACCCCCTTATTGAAACCTTTTTTCACCAACCGCAGGACTATCTGCCCCCCGAGGGTGGCGAAAGCTTTGCAGAGCTGTTTGCTCGCATAGGAGAGTTTCTCGACCGCCAGGTGCGTCCCTTGCTCTCCGCAGGCAAGGACGTCTTGGTGGTAGCGCACGGTGCCGCCAATTCCGCCATCATCTGCCAAATGCGCGGTCTGCCCCTCTCCGAGTTTTGGAGCGCAGGACTTGCCAATTGCCATCTCATTCGTGTGGACTAAAAGCAAAAGGAAGGATAACAAGACGAACAAAAGAGGACGGTTCGCAAACAAACCGTCCTCTTTTTTCGCCTACACCCTTGCCAAAAGGCAAAGGTACTATTCTGTTTCTTCTGCTACTTCTGCCTGCTCCTCAACGGGTTCTTCCTCCGCCTTTTTCGCCAGCAGCGACTCACGCAACCGCTTAGCGTCTTTGCGCACGAAGAAGATGGGCACAAACGCCAACACCGCCACGATAGACGCCGCCAGGAAGATCTCAAAGGGAGGCTTGAAACCGTCGCCGTTCATACCCATCGCGTCCAGACCGATACCCATGGAAATCAAGGGACCCACGATCATAGGGATCAACACGGTAAAGCACATACGCACACCCTGGAAACGTCCCTCGCAGCCTGCGGGGATATAGTCTTGGAAAGAGGCGTTCAGCGCGCTGGACAAAGAGAGCACCGAGCCCATCATCAACACACCTGCCACGTACGCCACGGCAACGCGCACCGTACCTTCGGCAAACTTAATCAGATACAGGGCAAGGGTACTGACGATCAACACCGCCAACAGGGGCACGAAAAAGTGTTTGCGCCCCACCTTGTCGTACAAAAATCCCATCACGCCTGCCACCACCGCAGCGCCCACGATAATCACGGCCATAGGAATGATAAAGCCATCCCCAAAGCCCAGCGTTTCTACGATGAAGTTGATCAGATAGGAAAAGAAAGTTTGTTGCGAAATACCCACCACGCAGGTCGCCGCCAAGCAAACGTACATCATCTTGTTGGCCTTCGCCACCGAGGGTTTAAAGCCGTAGAAGGTATCCTGCAGGTAGCTTTCGTTTTTCACAGGGGCAAGGCCGGGTTTGTCTTTGAGCAGCGGCATAGCCAGGAAGCCTGCCACAAAAGGAATGATACCCAACACCAAGAAGAACAACCAGTTGTAGGCGTTGGTTTTGTCGTACAGCGAGCCCAGACCGATGAAGATGATCACCACCGCCACCACAGGCAGCACCGACAGCACGGTATTCACCTTGCCACGGTTGGTGGTATCCGTCACGTCCGCCACCCAAGCGTTAAATGCGGCGTCGTTGGCGGTCGAGCCCACCAGGGTCATCACGCAGTCCAGCACCACCAAAAACACCGCTACGGTCGCAATATTCTTTGCGGTGGCAGACATGGGGATAAAGCCAAACAGCATGATGGTAATACCCCACAAAACGTAGCCGATACAAATAAAGGGCTTGCGCTTGCCCAACCGATCGCACCAACCTCCCGCAAAAATACTGGTAGCGGTGGCGGTCAGCGCCGAGGCAATCACCATCACGGTGGTGATGATATAGCTCAGATCCTGCCGTCCCGAGTTGAAGAAAATATCCTGCGCCAGGGTTGCGAAATACATATTTTCCACCACCCACGCAATCTGACCGATCAAACCAAACAACAGGATAGAAATCCACACCCTGCCGCCCAAGCGGGTCGTTTTGACCGTCTGCAAGCCGTTTGCTCCCATATTTCACCTCACAAATTCCCCACTTCACGTGGGCACTTTTCTATTGTAGCACGCGCGTTGTACCAAGTCAAGGTGGCTCTTTCTGCTCATCTTGCAAAAACTGCCGCAAATATCCCTCAAATTTTCAGTTTGCTATGTTCAAACGCACGTTTTTATGGTATGATGGAATATATGGCCGCTTTGGCGGCAGCAAGGAGATAGCTATGCAAGAAACACAAAAACAGTTTCATATCCAATGTGTCGAGGGCGACGTAGGTCGCTACGTCCTACTTCCCGGCGATCCCGGCCGTTGCGAGGCCATTGCCAAGCATTTCGACAACCCCGTCCACGTGGGCATGAACCGCGAATATAATATTTGGACAGGCACCCTTTTGGGCGAGAAGGTTTCGGTTTGCTCCACCGGTATCGGCGGTCCGTCTGCTGCCATTGCTATGGAAGAACTTGTCAAGGTAGGCGCAGACACCTTCGTGCGCGTAGGCACCTGCGGCGGTATCCATCTGGACGTCAAACCGGGCGACATCGTGGTAGCAACGGGCGCCATTCGCTACGAGCACACCTCCATGGAATACGCCCCCATCGAATATCCTGCCGTTGCCGACTTTGAGGTGGCGCTTGCTCTGCGCTCTGCCGCGCAAGAACTGGGCTACAACGTACATACGGGCGTGGTGCAATGCAAAGACGCCTTCTACGGTCAACACAGCCCCGAAAAATCCCCCGTCTACTACGAACTTCTCAACAAGTGGGAGAGTTGGAAACGCCTTGGTGTCAAGGCCAGCGAAATGGAGTCTGCCGCCCTGTTTGTGGTGGCGGATGCCCTGGGTGTGCGTTGCGGCTCCTGCTTCCACACCATCTGGAACCAAGAGAGAGAAAAAGCCGGTATGTTCATGCCCATGACCGAGGATACCTCCGGCGCCATCAAGGTGGGTATCGAGGCCGTCAAAAAGCTGATTCTCGCCGACCGCGCAGGCAAATAACGTCATGAGTAGCTACAACGTAAATATAGACAAAGCGGTGCAAGCAGCAGAGGAATTGCGAGCGTCCATCAAAGACCCCCGCATTCTGCAGCTCTACGATGCAATCGCACGCATCGACTACAAGCGCAACGTGGCAGAGATGGATTTCAAGAGCAAGACAAAGCCCGAGCCACCCGTACTCTATCCTCTTTCTGCGACCCCTTGCTTCGATCGGGGCAAGAGCAAAAACTACAAGCAACTGCAAGACAAATACTATACTTTCTACACCAAAGAAAATCGCGATACGCTAGCCAAAAAGCACTACCCCGATTTTTCCAAAACCGTTCTGCGTGATATCAAAGAGAACGGTACGCCCGTTTTGGCGACCGTGATGCCCTTTTACTTCACCTACACCTACGACGGCTACAAGGTAGACTATACCACGCTGAACAAGGTCAAGGACGAATTGATTGCCGAGAGAGGCAAACTCATCAAAAACAAAAAGAAAATTGCCGAGCTTGTGGCAAGGCACAAGGAACTACGTCGCCAAATCACCGCCGTCAGTCCGCAGATCATCACCACCCAACTGGACAAGGTATATCTCAAAACCTTTGCAAAATGCGTGTTCACAGAAGGTCTGAGTGAGAGCCAAAACCTCTATCTCACCGCGGTGGGTTGGATGAGTCTGCCCCCCTATTTCTTCGAGGACAGTCTCTACGACCTTGCAACCAACGACTACAAAAACCGCGACGTCAACTACTATTTCCACTTCCTGCCCGAGGCGGCAATTGCCCTCATCGTCAAGGATCTGCAAGCAGACGCAGGTAGCGCATTCTTTAAAGTTGGAGTCACCGCGGCGGACGTGCTTGCCAAGGTCAAAGAGAGAGCCGAGAGCGAGACCCTTTTCGTCAGCAAATTCACCGTCGAGGTGGCTTGCCGTATGCTGAACGAAAGGCTCAAGGAGTTTGTGCCCGACGCAAAGGCGGAAAAGCAAAATATCATCATCGACATACCCTATATGGGATTGGACAAGTTGTCCAAAGCAGACCTCAAACGTGTTGCCGACCAAATCTTCCACCACTATTCATTGTTTGCTCGCTATAACGAATACGTTCGCCACTTCAACACGCTTCTGGTGCCTGCCTACAACGCCGCGTGCCAACGCTACGCCGATGCGCCCAAGGTCTACAATGCCACCATGCAAGCCCTGCGCCAAGAGGCCATCAGCATTCTGCCTGCCGGCGAAAGGGATCTGCCCTATCTCGATACCTACACCAGCCTAATCAAAAGCCGCCGTTTCGCCACCTACTACGAACTCTGCGACCACGTCACGGGCATTCGCCGTCACGACGAGCAACTGGCAGCCAAACGGCAGATTATGTTCAATCAAATCGCCATTCAAGAGCAAAACAAAGCCATTCTTGCCAACCAAGAGCGGCTATACCAGCAAAGAATGGAGCACCAACGGCAACTTATCCACCAAGCGGAGCGCAGCCAACGCGACGTGATGGAAAAGCTCCACAGTATCGAAAACAAAGTCAAAGACCAACAAGTCATCATCTATTGGTAATCCAACGGCAACTCACCAAAACCGACTGTTCCCAGTCGGTTTTTTCTTGACCGGCAGAGGGCACAAACCACCCCTCTTGTCAAACCGCAGCAATACGTGTATAATATATTTGTACCCACCCGCGAAGACAGGTCATGTGCTACTGCATGTACCAAATTGCTGATTGGATTGACAATAACACCAAATAGGGGAGCGCATTTATGAAAAAAAGATATATAGCGTTCTATGACGCCTTATGCTTTGCGATAGTAGCAGGGATTATGTGGACTACGGCAATAATAATTTTTATTACTGGCCACCTGGGAGATTTTGAATGGTGCGTTCAAAATTGGTATTTAGTAGTGGTTTTTGCAATCTGTGTTGCCGTACCAGTA
>JAFTOZ010000035.1 GCA_017463565.1 Clostridia bacterium
CAAGGGAACAATCTCCTCGCGCGTGTCCACAAACAGCATACCGCCGTCGTCCACCGCGGTTTTGATTACTGCAATTCTCTCCTCAATCTCCTTGCGAGAAGGCAGTTTCTTCAAACTTGCCAACTCAAAACGCTCGAGGAAAACTTGAGTGGTACCGTACAGCATAGGACGGCCAATGGTATCCTTACGACCCACCACGGTCACCAAGCCCGCCTCGCTCAAAGCACCTAGTGCATAGTCGCAGTTCTTTCCCTCACGGATTTGCTCTACCTCTGCCTTGGTAATGGGTTGCTGATAAGCCACGATTGCCAACACTTCCATCAGAGAATCGCTCAACTCCTTTTGCTTCTTACGCACCAGAGCCTCCGCCACTTGCTCGCCAATACCCGAATAGGTTGCTAAAGAAAGCACCTTACCAAAATCGGTCAGCACGATACCCGAAGTGCCGTCGTTTGGATACTTGCGCTTGAGACTATCCAAGATCCCTTCCAAGTCCTCTTTCGACAGGGTAGGCACCTTTTCCAATATGTATTTCCGCTCAATACCAATGCGGCCAACCGCAAAGATCAGACCTTCTACCAATGGCATATCGGGATGGTTGTCAATTACTCTTCTTTTCATGTTTCTTCTCCTCGTACTCGTAGTCGGCATAATCTCCGCCGCCAACAATGGATTCATAGGTAATATCGTCAGCACCCTCTGCCAACGAAATGGCAATCTCGCCGAACTCTTCCTCCTGCGCAACCACGGCAAACTGACGCTTCGTCAATTCCAAGATCGCCAGGAAGGTATTAATTCGCTCACCTACCGTGAAGTCAGCCAAACCGCCGTCCGGCGCTTCAAACAAGGAGCTGAATGTCAGGGAACGCTTTTCCTTCAACAGAATGATCAGTTCCTTGGTCTTGTCCACCACCGTAAAGCGGTCCTTGACCACTACCTTGGTGTTGGTTTTCTTTTCCTTGTTCATCTGGAAACGGTGCATGATACGTGCAAACGCATCCGCCAACGCATCCATATTGAATTCCTCATCCGCAATCACCAAGCGGTAATCTGCCTTGGTATATTCGGGCTCCACGCGGAATACGTTCACCGTCTCGCGCACAGACAGTTGGCGCTTTGCGTCCAAAAAGACCTGTCGCATCTCCAACTCGCTGAAGAAGATTTCCTTTTCCTCCTCCAACAACACGATTTCTTCTTCCGTCTGCGGTAGCAAGCTACGCACCTTGATATCCAAAATACGAGCGGCGTAGGTCACAAAGCTACTGGCCTTTTCGATATCCAAATGCTCCAGGGTATTGATATACTCCAAGTATTGATCCGTCACGTTAGAAACGAAAACGTCACGGATACGAATCTCCGCTTTGGCAATCAGGTCCAACAGCAAGTCCATTGGTCCCTCAAAATCATTCAGTTTGACCGAGAAGGTTTCCCTCCTACCCTGCATCAAATCCAGTTCTTCCATCATCCCACTCCAAAGATCAAATTAAACAAGGTCAAAATGCCACGCTGAACCGCGCTAATATACATACCCAACACGTCACAGGGAAGACCGGTTGCGTCTGCCAAAACACCCAGCGCAATCAGCACCAAGAATATATAGCGGCCGTAGCGGTACATAAAACGAACGTAACCGTTGTTCGGACGTGTAAAACTCTCCACCAAGCGGAACCCGTCAAGCGGCGCTATGGGCAACAGGTTGAACGCAATCAAGCTGATATTCAATACCGTGCTATATAGGAACAGATAAGTAAATAAAAACAGTACCAAATATCCTGCTTGCGAGGTTTGTTGCACGTTTCTTGCAATTGCGCCCATCGCTACGTACATACCAAAGGACACGAAAGCCAAAATCAAATTGGTACAAACACCTGCTAAGGAAACCGTCACCATGCCGCGCTTGAAATTCTTGAAATTGCGCGGATCCACAGGTACGGGCTTTGCCCAACCGATACCCACACATAGCATCATCACCGCACCGATCGGGTCGATATGGCGCACGGGGTTAAGGGTTAGTCGACGGTTGTACTTCGCGGTTGGATCACCGTTCCAAAGTGCCACCAAGCCGTGTGCTACCTCGTGCAAAACGATAGCAAAATAAATGGCCACCAAAAAAGCGAGGAGCATCATCACCCTCTCCGGCCAAGTATAGCTACTGTCACGCAAAATAGAAACGACCATACGCTCTCCTTTGGAATTGCTTTTTATATAATAGTATAAAATAGACTGCTTGTCAACAGACTTTATCCATCTTTTTCAAACAAAAAAAGGAAGTTAACTTCCTTTTTCTTCTAAAATCGCCAGGAAAAGACAGGGATTACGGTAGTGCGTAATAGCCCAAAAAATCTTCGATTGCATCTCCGTAGGTTCCCTTTTCTACCCCTTCAACGGCTACCATGGCGCACTCTCCTACCGCTACGCCGTCTACGCAAAGGTAAGCACGTCCCACCTCGCTACCCTTTTCAATTGGTGCAGCAGGGGAATACCATTCGTAGTGAATTTCCGCCTCGGTTGTGTTGCCAAGTTTTTCTACAAGCCCCAGCATTCTCTCGGCCTTTGCAGGAACTACGCGAGAACTACCGCCCACCACAGGCGCATCCACATACCCCTCGTCGGGGCACAGATACGGTGTCATTTTATAGTGTGAAAAGCCGTAATTCAACAACCCGGTAGCCGTGGCAAATCTCTTTTTGCTATCCTTTGCGCCAATCACCACACCCACCAATTGGGTATCTCCTTTGTGGGCAGATACGGCCAAACAGAACCCTGCCTCTGCAGTATACCCCGTTTTGCCACCGTCACAACCGTCGTAGAAGCGCACCAATTTATTGGTGTTGGTCAAGGTCGTCACACGACCGTCTGGATGGTGATAATCCTCCATCCAAATGGACGAAAGCTCGTGATAGAGAGGATATCGCACCAACTCTCCAAGCATTTTCGCCACGTCACGTGCAGAACTATACCCCTCTGGGTGCGGTAGCCCGGTACAGTTTGCAAAGTGCGTATTCCGCATACCCAATTCGAGGGCTCGCGCATTCATTTGTTCCACAAAAGCACCTTCTGTTCCGCACAACCTTTCTGCTAGAGCAACGCAGGCGTCGTTTGCACTCACGACTATAACGCCCTTCAATAGGTCCACCGCAGGATATACGTCACCTGCGTTCAAAAACATTTGACTGCCACCCATACCCATTGCCTCAGAAGAAATCGTCAGTCCCTCAGTAGGCGAAAGTCTGCCTGCTTCCATACTCTCCAAGGTCAACAGCGCGGTCATAATTTTGACCATACTCGCAATAGGATAGCGCTCGTCGGCATTTTCTGCCACCATCTCCACCTGCCCTGCCATATCCGTCAGATATACTGCCTTGGCGCCGCCCGAAAGCCCCGTATCGGCTACTGCCACAGAAAGGGTGGACGTGGCAAAAATGCTAACCACCAATACTACAAAAATAAAAATCCACTTTTTCACGTACTTCCTCCTGCGGATAGTATGGAAAAAGCAGAGTCTTCTATACGGCAACGATAATTAATTCAATGCCACCCCAAATGATCAAAACAAACACGGCAAGCGCCGCCGCCCCCACCAGCCAATACCGACCAATGCGAACGAGTACCCTGCGATTGCACGAAAAATTAAGGGTTGTCAGTACCACCGAGGACAATTCAATCGCTAGCAAATACACGACGAAGAAACAAAGCAGAGCGCAAGGCAGCACAAACAAAAAAGCAGATACTGCGCCCACCACCGCCGAAACGGCAATAGACAAAGTTACCGCGCGCCCCACGAAAAAGCCAGCAAAGACAAAATACACACCGACCAACACCCTTTTCCGCAACCGACAGTTAACGTAGACGACAGCGTGCCCCACCGTAAGCAGCGCCAAATACCCGGCGAATGCAGGTCCAAAAGGTCGGCTCCCTGCGAGCATTTTTGCCACCGTACAAACGTACTCACTTTCGGTTACCAAAAGAGCCAGGCACACACCCAACGTAATGCCTACTAACCACACGAGCGACAACCCCCAATGACCTCGCGCACGGCTAATGGCGAGCTTGGCATTTTGACAAAGGCGCGAATAGACAACAAAAAAGCGCATACGACACTATATGCCATATGCGCTACTTCTATGTCTTTCTACTGTAGTGACTTCAATACCTGCAAGTATTCGCTCAGATATTTCTTTGCCGCGTGCAGGTTGTGCGATTTATAGTTGCCACATTCAATCTTTTTGGAGCCGGGAATGCTATCAAGCGCCATGCATTTTTCCACGCAGTCTGTTACAAAGCGCACCACCGCCTGCTTGTCTGCAGAGTCAAACAGCAACAGATAAAAACCGGTACGGCAACCCATAGGTCCAAAATACACAACGCGGTCCTTCCACTCGCTATTGCGCGAAACGGTCGCAAACAAATGCTCCACCGTATGCATGGCGGCCACGCTCAAATAGTCCCCTTTGTTGGGGGCCTTAAAACGCAGGTCATAGGTAAATACGTTTCCGTCTACACGATTGAGATACAACCCGGGCAATAAAACGTTGTGGTCGATACAAAAAGAAGTGATTCGCTCCATACTACCTCTCTACTGCCGCCAGCACGTGGGGCAGAATGCGCTCGTAATTGGTCAATCCGCGGCGGAATACTTCGGCAAACGTAACGTCCGCCGCCTCGTCTGCCTTGTCCGAAATCACCTTGACCGAAAGGAAGGGCAATCCAATGCGCTCGCACGCCAAAGCCAGCCCTGCACACTCCATCTCGCAGATATGCGCGCCAAACGTACGCAAATATTCACGGTCGGCACTCGTTGCAATAAACTTATCTCCCGAGGCATCTACAACCAAAGGCAAAGGCTTCTCCAGTTGTGCTTGCAAACGTTCAATTAAACCGCGATCCAAATGGAAATAGAGATCGTCACGGTTGAAGTACATTCCCACAGGAACAGGATCAATGGCAGAAGTGTCAAACTGATAGTGCACCACTTTCTCCACCAGTACCAAATCACCCACCTCAAAGTGCGCGTCCAAAGATCCCACAAAGCCAAAGTTCAATATAACTTCTACGCCGTAGACGTCATACAGCATCTGCACCGTCATAGCCGCGCTGATTTCACCCACGCCGGATTGCGCCAAATATACGTCGTGATCTCCCACGGTAAACCGACCGATTTCCACACCGGAGCGCAAAATTCGCTGTGTTTCTACGCCCAGTTTTTCATACAGGGGGGCAATCTCCTTTGCCATTGCGGTAATGATTCCAATTTTCATGTTTATTTTCCGTCCTTATAGGATTTTAACAGGGTAAGTGCAGGCACTACACCCCAACTGGTTGTGGCAACGTCCTGCTCGAGTCCAAACATTCCTTCGTGATTGATATAGCGCACACGGTTGGTGGATGCACTGCCGTCTGCCACCTTGCGAGTCCACCAGAAAGTATGCTCTTTGCCGGCAGGCGTATAGAGTCCCTGGCATTTTGCATAGTCGGTGCCCTTCTTTTTCAGTTCCATAATGCCATGTTTCGCAACGGCTTCTTTCGCAGAAAGCAGATAGATACTGGCATATTCTTTCGCACCGGAATATCCCGGTCCGCTATTATCCAATTCAGAGGAGGTTATGTATCGCCGTTCATTCAAGGTAAAGGCGGTTTGCATAAAATCCACGTTCAACCATTCTCGAAGTTCGCTGGTCGCAAAAGTATTTGCTCTTGCGGCGGTAGAAACGGGTGCGCAATGATATCCCTGCGAATCCAGAATATCCTCGGCAACCAAGGTCAGTTTGTCGCCGCTATCTTCTACGACGGTCCAGGCAATAGGTGCGTACTTAAACCAGTGAGTACGATCGCAAATATAGCCGTTCTTCAGTTGATGGGAATGATACTCGATATAATGTGCCTCGTCCTTGGCGTTGGCAGGACGGTAATACTCAAAGTACACGCCACGGTAGCGTTGTCCGTCCAAAATCTTGTCACAGTAGAACATATATCCCAAGGTGGCGTCCTTTCTACCGCTTGCGTAGTATTGATAGCGCTTCCACGCAGGATCTCGGCGAACGTAGTTGCCCAAACGCTCACGAAGGGCAGTATCCTTGACACACTCCTGCGGATAATTGCCGAAAAGTATTCTCTCCCCTACGCGTGGTAGAGACGAGACGGTAGAGCGCGTACGTGCGGATGCAGGAGATGAGGTTCTTCTGACAGAAGAAGTCGAGGTAGAGCCTCTACTGGGTGTAGTGGTTGTTCTCGTAGTAGAAGAACTGCTACCGGGTGTGGACGTGATAACCGTACGTCCGCCCACGGTAGACATAGAAATACTACTGCCGGGGGCTGCCGTTACGACGGTTGCACCGTCTACGCTGGATACCGACGTGCCGCTACCAACTACGCTGACTCCGCTCATCACCACTGAGCCACCTGTGCCAACTACGGAAGAAACGGTGCTTGTACTACTGCCGCCAGATACGACCACGGTACCGTCTACGGAGGTATACACACCGGGTCCTGTGATCACCGTCGTGCCACTCGAAGTCGTTCTTTTCGTAGTTGCTGGCGCGGACGAAGTCGCTGTTCTGGCAGGGGTTGCGCTAGCGGTCACAGAACGGGCAGGTCTCGTGCTAGCAAACACCGAGGAAGAAGCGGTGCTTGTCGGGCGAGAAGAAACCGTTGGGCGAACTCCCATAGCAGGGCGCGGCGGAATTTCGCCAAAAGCGGTACTGGGTTTAGCAGGGGTCGGCGTGGTCGGCGCCGTGCTTAGAGGTGCAATAGGCGCAGCAGAAGGTTTGGGTATCGGTGCTGACGAGGGAAGTACAGGTGGCACAACAGGGCTCACTACAGGGGCAGGCGCTACCTTTGGAGCAGCGCTCTTGTGCGTACCGCAAACCTCGCAGTTTTCCTCGCTTGCAGGGTTATTGTTGCCACATTCCACACATACCCAAACGCCGCCGGACGGTGCCGCAGAGGGAATACTGCGTCCCAAGCACATGCGGCGAAGTTCCTGGTCCAATTTTCCTGCCAAAGCAATAGCGGTAGGGAAACGCTTTTCGTCCAGGTACTGGTAGCAATCAAAATCAAAAATAAACCAATCGGGCAAAACAGGACTGCCCAGTACTACGTTGATAAAGGGCTTTTCCTTTCTTTCTGCAAAATAAATTTCCTTTTTGCATTCCTTAGAGGCAAGCGAAGCTTCTGTAACAAAAAACACAAAGGCAGAACACTTGCCGAGGTGATTGAGAATGGTTTCCCTCCAATCACTGCCGCTATGGATACCCTCGTCAAACCACACATTCAAACCAAAGTTGCTCATCGCATGCAAAAAAGGCTGAATCCTTTCGGCATCAGCGTGTGCATAACTTACGAATATGTATGGCTCAGTGCCCTCGTATGCATGGATCGTCCACTCGACCATACTCCCCTCCTGTGTGTTCATCTTTTTCATTATACCACAAATTTTTGATATCCGTCAATAGCGCGCACGCAGGTTAGAGGGCACTTATCTCCCCTCTACTCTGCCTCGGATAACATATGCTCAATCAAAATCCCATAGCCCTTGGTGGGGTCTGCCACGACTACGTGCGTTACCGCGCCGACAAGTCTACCGTTTTGAAGAATAGGACTACCGCTCATTCCCTGCACGATTCCCCCCGTCTTCTCGAGTAGGCGCGAGTCCACAACCTGCAGAAGAATCCCCTTTTCCTTTCCTTTTGCATGCCTTTTGACCTCAAGAATCTGTACGGCATAACCTTTGGGCTTGTCGCCATAAACGGTAGAGATAATCACCGCCTCGCCGGGGTGCACCTCGCTCTTGGAAGCAAGACTCACCAATGGTCTATCCCTCCAAAGTGATTCGTCTGCCACCCCAAAAATACCGCAATGCGTGTTTTTGCACACGTTTCCTACCGATGAACCCTCACCGATTGGACCGTTCAGCTGTCCGGTACGGCCTGCCGTGCCCTTTTGGACGTGGGTGATTTGGGTGGGATAGATGTGGCCGCCGTATGGCTCTGCTACCGTTTGGCTGTCGGGATTTACAATGGCGTGCCCTAGCGCACCAAAGGCTCCGTTGCGTGGATGGATAAAACTAACCGTACCAATACCGGACACACCTTCCTTGAGATAGAGCCCCAGGCGATACCCCTTGAGTTGCATATCATATTCGGGTTGAATAGAAAGAGTAAGTGTTTGACCGTTGCGTGATATTTCCATATCAATATCGCGCCCCTGTGCCTCGTCCAACACCTTTTGTACGGCACGGCGGGTTGGGATAGGTTTGCCATTCATACGCACAAGGACGTCTCCCGGTTGAAGTCCTGCTTTAAGTGCAGGAGAAGTGACACCCTCTTTGCCTACTACCTCGTCAATACTCATAACCACCAGCCCTTCCTCCACCATATTGATAGAAATGGGCATACCGCCCAAGTAGACCTTAGGCGAGTCGGCCTCGGCTACACCGCCAACGAAGAGTGCCAACAACAACACCACGCAAACTATCCAAACAATTCTTTTCACCAAATACCTCACTTGGCATTAGTGTGCAACGGCGGTTGGCTTCTATGCGTGAACGTCCTTTGATAATGAGAATAAATGCCGCCGTTTGCGTAGACAAATATCATACAAAACAAGGAAAACGCGTGAATGCACGGAATAAATAGAAAAACAAGGCGCATTTCCTGCGCCTTGTAGTCTAGCGATTTCAAGCAATAACCGCCAAAATTTAGTTGATCTTTCCCTTGTATTCTTGGGCAGAAGCGATTAGTTCTGCCGCGTGTTGCTTACCCATATCGGTGACGGAGCCGGACAGACGTGCCACCTCTGCAAGGCGTGTATCCCCCTCCAAAAGGAGCAAATCGGTGCGAGTTTTGTTGCCTACGGTACTCTTTGAGATGAGATAATGATGGTCTGCAAAAGAGGCAAGCTGGGGCAAGTGGGTGATTGCGATCACTTGTTTTTGAGCGCTGATGTGGCAGAGCTTTTGGGCGACGGCGTGCGCAACGAAGCCGCTGATGCCGGTATCGATCTCGTCGAAGACGAGAGTGTCGATGGAGTCGAGGTTAGCAAGGATATTTTTGAGAGCGAGCATGAGTCGGCTCATTTCGCCACCCGAGGCGATTTTGGCAAGGGGTCGCAGGGGTTCTCCTTTATTGGGAGAGATCAAAAACTCTACTTTGTCGAAGCCTTTTTCCGTCATTTCGAGCAATGCTTCCTCTATATCGAAGCCTTTTTCCGTCATTTCGAGCAATGCTTCCTCTATATCGGCGGGTTTTGCACGAGAAATCTCATCTTCGGTAGAGCCACGGGCGGATTTTGCGCGGGCGCCTGAGGGGGCTGTTTTGCCACAAGACAGAGCAGATTTACCCTCGGAATCGGTGGCAAAATCCCCTGCTGCAGAGTCGTCCAAACCGGGAATTGGAGAGAATTCTACCTCGAAAGTGGTGCCTGACATAGACAAATCGGCAAGCTCCGTGACGATAGCGCGCTCGAAGCGTTTGGCGGCGGCACGGCGTGCCCGGCTAAGCTTAACGCCCGAACTGTACAAGCATTTGGACAGATCTCGACGTTGATTTTGCAATTTTTCTATCCTTTCTGCGCTATTTTCGAGAATTTCCAGCTCTTTTTCATACTCCTCGAGAGCGGCTAGCACTTCCTCGACGGTTGCGCCGTATTTGCGCTTGAGACGGCGGATTGCGTCCACTCGGCGCTCTACCCTATCGAAGGCGCGTTGGTCAAAATCGAAGCTTTCTACGTAGTCTTTGAGACAAGCGGCAACGTCGTCAATTTCGATTCGGGCAGAATCCAACCGCTCGTACCATTCCTCTAATTGGTCGTCAAACTGCAACACCGAGCGAAGACCCGAGAGAGCCATAGAAAGGCAAGCCAAAGCGCCCAAACCTTCGTCCGAGTCGAGTGCGCCGTAGCCCTCGGCAACACCTGCAACGATACGCTCGGCGTTGCGCATACGCTCACGCTCTTTGAGCAACTCCTCTTCCTCTCCCGCAACGGGATTGACCTTGCGGATATCCTCGATTTGGAAAGCAAGGGTTTCGGCCTTGCGTGCACGCTCTCGTTCGTCACCAAAACTTTCCAGTTCCTTGCAGACGGCACGGTAGGCGTGGTAGTGCAAGACGTACTGCGATAGCAGGGGAGCAATGGTGGGGTCGTAGCGATCCAATAGTTCCAGATGGGTGGCGGCACGCAAAAGAGACTGGTGCTCGTGTTGTCCGTGGATATCCACCAGGGAAGAAGTGAGGCGGCGCAACATGGACAGCGTGAACAGTTGGCCGTTGACACGCACCTCGTTTTTGGTGTCGCTCATGGTGCGCTTGATGATAAGGGTATCTTCCTCCTCCAAGCCCAACTCGGCAAGCAAGGGATAGTTTTCTGCGCCAATAGAAAACACCGCCTCGACAACCGCTTGGTTGCTACCGTGGCGAATGAGGGTTTTGTCTGCTCGAGAGCCCAGTACAAAAGAAAGCGCATCGATGATGATGGACTTACCTGCGCCCGTTTCGCCGGACAGAATATTCAGCCCCTTTTCCAGTTCGATACGGCACTCCTCGATGAGGGCTATGTTTTGGATATGAAGGCTAAGTAACATATTACAGCATGGAGCGAAGTTGCTCGGCAACCTCGGGTGCGGCCGAAACGGACTCGGCTACCAAGATGATGGTATCGTCACCGCTGACAGAACCCACCACGTTGGGCAGACGAATACTGTCCAACATAGAGGCTACCGATACGGCGTTGCCGGGGTGGGTACGAATGACCACCAGATTTAGACTGACGATCACCTTTTCTACCACCTCTCGGTACAAAGACAGCATAGCCTGACTGACCTGCATATCGCTGGGCGCGGTGGGCATAGCGTAGCGGTAGCGACCCTCGTGGCTAACCTTGATAAGTCCCAACTCCTTGATATCGCGGGAGATGGTGGCTTGGGTAACACGAAAGCCCATGCCACGCAATTTGGTGACCATGTCCTCTTGCGTTTCGATAATCTGCGACTTGACAAGCTCGATGATTCTGAGTTGACGTTCACTTCTATCCATGTTTGTTTGCTCCTTTTGGCAATTTGCCAATACATCACTCACCTAAGGGCGAGAAAAAAACGATACTATTTATCCTTACTATCTAACTTTGCGGTGACTGTTGAGTTTGTCCTCCAGCTTTTGGAAGAAGTCCACCTCTTCCAAACAGATGAACCGTGCGCTTCTGTTGCTCTTGGTGACCGTGAACTCAATACTTTGTTGGAAGCTATGTACGGCAATACCGTCCACCGTAACGACACCGTCGCTCAGGCAATCGGCACGTACCTTCACCAAACTATCCTCTTTGAGCACCACCGGGCGCACACCAAAGGAGTGGGGACAGACCGGGGTGAGAATGAGCGCCTCTGCCTCGGGGGAAAGCACGGGACCGCCGGCGGACAAAGAATAGCCCGTAGATCCTGTGGGTGTGGCAACCACCATGCCGTCTCCACGGTAGTCGTAGATTTGGTGTCCCACCGCATTGACGCTGATATGCAAGGTCTGCATAGCGGCACCACGGCTGACGCATACGTCGTTGATACCCTCGAAAAGATGCCCCTCGCAGCTAACGGCAATCACACCGCGGTTGAGCAGGCGATAGTCGCCCGAAACGAGGCGAGCAACCTTTTGCTCTAGCCCAAGGGGTGACTCTGCCAAAAAGCCCAGGGTACCGGCGTTCACCGCCCACACGGGCACGCCAACGAGGTATGCCAAGGGGGACTTGGTGAGAATAGTGCCGTCTCCGCCGATGACGATAAAGCAGTCGGTCGAGGGGGCAAGAGAGGTCTCGTCGGTCACTTCGTACCAAGAGGCGCCTTCCTTGTCGATGGCTAAGGTGATGCGGTCAAAAATGGCTGCGCTGTCTTCTTTGGTTCTGTTGCGATAAATAGCGATTTTCATAGTGTATACATTATACACTATCGAAGAATAGATTTCAATAGTTTTGCATAAAAAAGCCCGAATTTGCCGTTTTTTATGCAAAATCGGGGGTTCACGTTTCTTTCTTATGCAAAAGAAGATGAATATTTAGACTTTCTTGGGGCGCAAAAGAAGCAGATATTCTACGTTTTTGTCCTCGAAAATGAGGGGCACTTCGCAAAGCCCCCGGCGGACAAGCCCACAAGCGGCGGCGCAAGAGATTACCTTGTCGACGGCTGCGGAGCGCAATTTGGGATTGTGCACAACCCCACTCTTGCCAAGTGCTTTGGGGCCCACCTCGAATTGGGGCTTGACCAATACCACGGCATAGCCGTCGGGTGAAAGAATGGACGCAATCGTAGGCAATAGATAGGTGATACTGATGAAACTGACGTCTGCTACCACGATATCTGCCAAACCGCCCACCATATCGGGAGTTAGGTCGCGCGCGTTGGTACGGTCGAGCACACGCACCCTTTCGTCCTGCCTAAGATAGTCGGGCAGAGCACACTCCCCCACGTCTACTGCGTAGACCTCGTTGGCACCGTGGGAAAGCAGACAATGGGTAAATCCACCGTTGGACGCGCCGATATCTACGCAACGGCCGCTGACCGAAAGAGAAAACTTGTCGATGGCCTGTTTGAGCTTGAGACCGCCAAGCGAGGCGTAGCCAATGAGGTCGGTAACCTCAACAGTTGCCCCCTCGCCCACCTCGTACGAGGGCTTGGTGATAGGACGACCGTCCACGCAAACACCACCCATTTTGATCAAATGGGAGGCTCTTGTGCGCGACTCTACACGCCCTGTTTCAACAAGATAGACGTCTAACCTCATAAGCAAAAACGCCGCTATTTGCGACGTTCCTTTTTGAAAAGAGCAATAAACCGACCCATAATGAGGACGATTTTGGTGCTATGTTGCAAGGCTACGTTTTTCATAGCCGCCTTGCCACCCACGGTGGCGGCAGAAATGATAGCGCTGACAGCAACGGTGATAGCCAAGCGAGCAACCCCCGTGAGGGAGCCCGACAAAATGAGAGCAAGCGCCGCACCGCAAGCACCGGTGGTGATACCGATGGTATCGCTGATGATATCGTTGCAAACGCTGGAGACCACGTTGGCCTTTTTGCACAAAGCGAGCGCGTGCTTGGCACCCTTGATCTTGCGACTTGCCATACTGGTGAGGGGAACGATATCGCAACTGGCTACTGCCAAGCCCATCATATCGAAAAGCACCGCAATAGCAATGAGCACTACCAACAGTACCACGTAGACGGCAATGGCCGCGTCTGAGAGGGCAAACTCGGTACCAACGCCAAACGCGCAGGATAAAACCAGGCTGATGATGATCGCCTTGATGACCCAGACGTATGCCGGTTGATTCTTTTTGGTACGGTGGTGTTTTTTGGCAGAAGAAGAGCGGTCGTGCAAAGGCGCGACCTCTTTCTCGCTACTTCGAGGGGGATCTTCGTTAGGAATGTTGTGTTCTTGCATTTCGGTCAATCCTTACGATTGGAATATTCAACTAATACAATGGCAACGCCGCAAGTAAACCTTGCACCTTAGGTTCGGTAGGCTTTCCCAACAAACGACTCACCGTCACCGCATGAGCAGTTTCCTTTTAACGCTTGCTCCATAATGGCACCGAATCACCACTTAGAATACACTATAATCCTTACGGCTCAGCCTAGAAACTTTCTTAAACAGTCCTCACAATGCTTAGCCTCTTTTGCAACGGGGGTTTCAGAAGCGATCGCCATACGCTTATGCCTAAGCATACGGCGTGGTTCTCCATTCACCCAAATCACTCAAGGCAGGCTACGCTGCACATAGCTAATGTCACCACATTGCAGGTTTAATCCTGTCCAGTAGACGATTCTACGCCCACCGCAACAGGTCTCCACGGAAGGTGGGTCGACATCAATATGCCATTATTGACCGCCCACGATCCTTAACTCCCAGCATCAGCCCGCTATTGGGCATAACAAGCCAACACAAGAAACTTCATCGATGTGCCCTTCGGCGATATTTTAACCCCGCCCTCTTCACTGTGAGTCCTGACTAGGATACTGCGCCATTGTATTTAGTTGTTATATCAGGCGAAAACTCGCCGAATATACTGTGTGTGGATAGAAGGATTAGTCCTCCAACGGATTGAATTCCTCTCGCGTGAGGGTGTCCAACTCCTTTTTGAGAAGGGCCACTTTGCCCTTGCTTTCCTTCAATACCGTGAGGCATTGCTTGCTGAGCTCGATACCACGGTTGAAGAGATTGATGCCCTCGTCGAGTGCGCAAGACGGATCGTCGAGTTTGGCAACGATACCCTCCAGCTCCTTTAACAATTGTTCAAAATCCATATTCGCTCCTTACTATCACGTAGATATTATTGTAACATATATTTTAGCCCTTGTCAACAGTTCTAAACCCTTAGCGGTTTCCATTAGCAAAGGGATCGTCCTTCTTGTCCTCGACAAGGCATTGGAGCCTGCCGAGATAGGTGACCACTTCGATACGGTCGCCAATCGCAATGGAATCGTACGGCAACGTACGCCCCTGTGAAATGATACGGCTATAGCCGTTTTGCAGAAGCCGTACGGGGTTGACTGCATCCAACTTGGTGAGAGCCGCATCTACCCTCTTTTCCTTGGCGGAAAGAAGATTGTCCAACCCAACCTCCAGTCTGCTCAATACCGAGCCAACCGCATTTTGGGCGCGATCCAACTTGCGCATAGTGCGGTCGGAAAGGGCGCTGATCAGTTGGGCACAACGGGAATGGCGGAGAGTCTGGCGGTCGGTAAGGACACGCAAGGCACGGTTCATACTGTCCAAAATACGCGCCTTGGTATCTGCTACGTCGTAGGCAACCATAGAGGCGGCGGCAGTAGGCGTAGCGGCTCGGGAGTCGGCAACGAAGTCGCTGATACTGAAATCCGTTTCGTGGCCGATAGCAGAGATGATGGGGGTCTGCATAGCGTAGATGGCACGGGCAAGCCCCTCGTCGTTGAAGGGCATCAGGTCCTCAAACGAACCGCCGCCACGTGCCAAAATCACACAGTCGTAGCCAAGCGTATCTACCCAAGCCAGTTGGCGGACGATATCCGCCGCGGCAGAGTCTCCTTGGACGCGCACGTCTACCACGTCGATATCCAACACGTCGTTGACAAGGCGCACCGTACGCACGATATCACGAATGACGGCGCCTGTTTTGGAGGTGAGCACGCAAACGCGCTTGGGATAGGGAGGAATGGGCTTTTTGTGGGCAGGGTCGAACAAACCCTCCTCTTTGAGCTTGGCTTTGAGTTGCTCCAAAAGCACGTGCAGTTTACCTTGCCCCACCGGTTGAATGGTGGATACCATCAGGGACAGACGACCCGACTTGACGTAGTAGTCCACCGCACCCACAACCAAAACTGCCTCCCCCTCTTTGGTGGGCGTGTAGGTACGGCGTGCGTTGAAGCAGGTGCATTGAATGGCGGCGTCTGCGTCCTTCAGAGTAAAGTAGGCGTGTTGCCCGGAGAACTTGAAACCGCTGATTTCGCCGTATACACAAACATGGTGCAGGACCTCTTGCGCGCCCAGCACCTTGCGAATAAACTGACTGATTTGAGAAACGGAAATAGGATCCATATTAACCTTGCGCCTTGGCAACGGCACCCAAAACGCCGTTGACGAAACGACTGCTCTTGTCTCCGCCGTAGGTCTTGGCAAGCTCTACTGCCTCTTTGATGACGACTGCCACGGGAATATCGCGGCGGTAAACGAGCTCGTAGCAAGCGTAGACCATGATAGCAAGGTCGGTACGGTTGAGACGCTCGGGAGAGCTGTAGCCCTTGACGTAGGTCATAATCAGGGAAACCATCTCGTCGTAGTGGGCAACGACCTCGTCGGTGGTCCCCAACAAATAGGGACGGCCTTCCTCGGGCAAAACTGCCGCCATCATCTCGCGGGTACGCTCGTTGAGGGTGCGTGAGAAACTGTACTCAAATATTAATTTGAAAACCCCTTCGCGTGCTTGGCGCAGGGTTGCAACTTCGTTCTTATCCATATGCTTATTTGAACACGACACCCACAACGTTCACGTTGACGTGGCGAACCTTGTAGGGGGTGCTTTCCTCCACTTTGTCCTTGACGGCCTGTTGAATGGTAAAGGCCAATTCGGGGATATTCACCCCGTAGTAGGCACGCAAACTGATATCGATAGTGGCCTCGCCGGCACCAAGCAGGGTTACTTGGATACTGTTGGCCTGCGAGCGGAAAATGCGGCCTGTGAAGGTCGCGCCAGAATCCAGCGAAATATCCGCTACCCCTTCGATATGGTTGACCGTAGTGGCGGTCAGGGTGGCGATAATCTGCTCGTACCGTTCTTTATGTGCCATGATGCCTCCTTTGCCCATCGGGCGGTGAAATGGCAATTCCACACTAACATTTATTATACCATCAAAAATTAACTTTGGCAATTGCTAATTGATATTTTTTCGAAAGTGCCGTCCTCAATAGAAAATACCCCATCAATCACCCCGTTTGCTCTATAAAAAAAGCCCCCGTTGGGGGCTTTCGATTAGCTCTTGGGAACGATGATGACGTCGGTGGCGGCGGCGCCTGTTTCCTCGGTGACGATATAGAGAATCTGTGCTACCTCGGTGGCGTCGAGGTCGGCGTCCTGTACCAACACGTTGACGTTGTTGCCGTTCATAGTGACGCAGGCATCACTAAACCCTCTGGCTTTGATGAGGTTTTCCAGTACCACTTCGCTACCTGCGTAGTTGATAAGGGTCAACTTTTTGTCTTCGGCGGCCTTTTTGGCCTCTTCGGAAGCGGTGGTGGAGTTGATGATACTGTCGAGATAGCTATAGGTTTGGGCACGCACCGTATCGCGGTCACTCTTCATAGCGCTGAATACCGAAACGCTGGTGAGATTGTTGTTCTGCAAGGACCCGGTGCTATCGGTATTTTGATCCGCAAGGAGCACGTTGAGGTATGCCGCTGCGACCAACAGCACGACCATGGTGCAGATGACGAAAATCTTTTTGCGGTTGGATGCGCTGAGCTTGCGCTCCTTTTTGGCAGGTGCCGATTCGGTGGCGTTGCTTTCTTTTTTGGCGAATAATTTTTTCATGGTAATCTCCTTTTTTACGTCTTTCTTTGAAAAATATTGATCTGGTCGAGGGTGGCACCCGTGGCGGTTTGAACCGCACGCAATAGGCGCACCGCAACTTGCTGATTGCCTGCTCCTTCGCTGACGACGACCACCCCTACGAGGGCGCCTGATTTGTCGCGAGTGATGAGTACCTCGGTGGTGCCTGCTCCTTCTATCTGGGAGAGAATAGCACCCAAGTCTTCGTCTCCCCCTGTGAGGCTTGCGCTCCATTGGGGTGTTGAGGAAGTGCAGGAATTGAGGCTACTTGCCAGATAGACCATGATGACGATCATGGCCACCCCCAAGCCAATCAAAAGTATGCCGTCTTTGCTTTTGAGTTTGGCAAGTAGGGGGCTGGACTTGAGCCGCTCTCGCCACCCCGGACTATCCCGATTGCTCATAGATGATAACCTCGTTCATACTCACTTGAAATACCTCACAGATATAGTCGGAAAGCCCTGACGGCAGGGTTCCTTGCACGTGGACTGACAAGCACTTGCTATCCCTCTCGATAGATTGCACCTGGGGATAGACGGTGCGGATATGCGCTACCCTTTGGGTGAAAGAAAGGCCTTGGCGCTCGCTGTCAATTATGTGTATGAAGGTATCGTCCGTTTGATAACTCTCTTCGGGCAAATCGAGAATGTCGAATAATGAGTCCTTTTGGGAAAGAAAGGTGGGCAGAGGCGAAAGGAGCACCAACAGGAGAAGGACCACAAAAATTCCCTTGATGTATTTGCTCATTTGTCCTGCGGGCAAGAGCAACTCTACCAGCACCCCCAGAAGTACCACCGCCACCAATCGCATCAGCCAATCCATAGTCCCTCCTTAGAGCACCGCGCTACAGGACAGAATCGCAAGCAGCATAGCGGTCATGAAGACGAAGCCGACCCCTGCGACAGCACCCACCATAGAGCGCATACACTCCCCCACGCCCCCAACGAATGAAGCCATACGCTTGTCTCCAACGGGCTCGATGATCCCTGCCACCAATTTGAGACCAAGGGTGAGCGCCATCAGTTTGAGAAGGGGCGAAAGCACCACCGCCAAGACCGCCAACACGCCGCCGATACCGAGAGCGTTTTTGATGAGGAGCACGCTGGCGGTGACGAGGTCGAAACCCTGGGAAATATAGCCACCCACGATGGGCACGTAACTACCGATGACGTAGCGTGCGGCTCGAAGGGAAAGGGTATCTGCCATACCCCCTGCTACCCCTGCGATGGACAGATAGGTGACGTAGAGGCCAAAGATGAGGGCAAGCAGGCTGCTGATGATATAGCGTGTGGCTGATTGCAGGCGATCCAAACGTACGTTTTGGGTGAGATTGCCCACCACAGAAAAGACCACGGAAGCCAAAAATAAGGGGATCACGATATGGGTGACGAGGTTGGCAACCAACGTGGAGATGAGGGCAAGTTGTGGCTGAAACACCGACGAGGTGACGTGGCCGCCTACTGCTGCCATCAGGGTGAGCAAGGGGGGTGTGAGCCCATTCATAAGGGTGGTGAGTTGGGTGGTGAGGGTGCGCACGCTGTCTACCACAGAAACCACAAGGCCTACCACCACCAACAGCACCGCACCGTAGCAGACGAAATAGACCACGTCGTGGGTTTGGCGGGAAAGAAAACCGTCGGTGAGCCCAAACAGCAGATTGTAGAGAACTGCGACCGCCACCACCATCAATAAGAGCGGCAAGGCTCCCGTGAGCCCCGACCAAAGTGCCTGCCACGCACCCGAAAGCAGGGTGCGCGGAGAAAGGGGTACGCTGCCTTGAATGACCGATTCTAACCAGGGCTTTAGCCCTCCTTCCAATCCAAGCGAAGCGGTGAATTGCTCCAAAGCGGACAAGTCCAGGGAATCGAGGTTTTTGTCTACCAACTCTTCCAACTCCTTCTCGGTCTCGGAAAAGGAAGAGGACTCCCCTTCTGCCAAGGCAACCGATGAGGGAAGAAGGAAAAGTACCAGTAGCAAAACGCCGAACAATAGAATCCTTTTCATACCCTTAGAGTAATTGGGCGATGGTGTTGACCAACGCTTGAATGATGGGGAGACCCATCAAAAAGATGGTAATTTTGCCCCCGAGTTGGATTTTGGTGGCGACAGAGCCAGCGCCACAATCGGTGCACATCGATGCGGCGTATTCGGTGAGATAGCCGATGCCGATGATTTTGAGTACACCTGCAAACAGTTCGTTGTCCAGCCCGGCTTGGTGGACAAGCGTGGCAAATGCGTTGATGACTTCGGTCAGCGAGGATAGCAAAATCACCAGAATCATCACACCGCTTGCCAATAGTACGAGCAGGGTAAATTCGGGCTTGTCCTTTTTGAGTAGGCCGGAGATGATGACACCCAGCAATCCAACGCCGATGACTTGAAAGATTTGCATATCAGTACAGTTGGAAAACCGAGCGGATACTGTCGAATAGGCCGGCGATCATATCCAGCACCGTCAATAGACCCAACACCAGTGCAGAAAGGGTGACGAGGGTGGCGATTTCGTCCTTGTCACTCTTTTTCAACAGCGTATTGATCATAGAGGTGATGAGGCCTAACCCGGCTAGCTTGAATAGTATGCTTGCGTCCATAAGACCTCCTTAGAGAAGAATCAAGAAGAGTGCCATACCCAATAGCACGGTGAGTTTGGAAATGAGGGATCCCTTGCCTTTTGCCTCGGCAGAGGCGGTGGCGTGGCGAGAGTCTGCGGTAAGGCGCGCCGTGGAGAGCAACTTGGCCTGGCCTGCAAAGTCGGTGCGACCAAGGGAAATGAGCGTGTCGCGCATAAGAGACCATTCCTCGGACGAAAGTCCGTTGACGGCGGCCGGAAACTCGGGATAGGAAGGCAAAACCGTGCACAAAGGCCCCTTCCCCTCGCGGCAAAAGTCTGCGAATACCTGTGGCATGGGGGTGTGCGCAAGGGAGATTTGCCTCTCCAGGGCAAGTAGCAGTTGTTGATATTGCGCCCACCACGCAAGGCGAAGTTGATAGCGGCGGCGCACGAGGTAGGCTACCACCAAGGACACGCTTGCCGCGGCGGCACCGATGAAAAGTCTAAGCATAACGCACCTCCACGACCGTACCTGCGGTGGGTCTATCAGAAAGAAGAATGGCGACCTCAAATGCGGCGGCCTCCGGCGGCAGTCGCTCAAGCGTGGGTGCGTGGAGAGAGGCAAGCACCTCAATTCCGCTTGATTTGAGGGTGTGCACCATCTGCCAGTCGGCAGAATTCATCAGCTCGTCCAACACCACCGTGCTTGGGGACAGCGCACGAATGACGCCTTGGTAAAGAAGTGTGCGACCCCCGCCAAGCAGTACCATACTTTCGCCCACGTCGAGATGGTAGCCTTCTTCGCGGATACCGCCGCTAAGCTCCAGGCGTTCGTCCAAAATCACCACCCCTTTTCGTTGGGTAGAGATTGCCGCGGCAAGGGAACGAAGAAGGGTGGTTTTGCCTCCGCCCGGGGCGGATACGACGAGGACGCTTTTGCCCAATATGCGCCGCATAACGATAGAGGCAGGCAGGGGCGCGACGTGGGGAATTCGTATGACGACACCGTTGATTTGGGACAAATTTCCTAGCGCACCCTGTTGGAGGGTGTAGGCACCGCTGATACCGATACGCACCCCGCCCCGATAGGGAAGATAGCCCTGCACAAGGCGGTCGCAGGCGGTATAGAGGGAGTGGTCGCAAGCAACGGATAGCAACTCTTCCAAATAGCTCTTGGTTATACGCAAGGAAAGTCGGTGGGTACCCGATGGCGTTTGAATTTGCACGGGCATACCAAGCCCCATCCGAATTTCCTGAATGGGAGCGTGCGCAAAGATTGGGTCGTAGAGATGTTGCAGTAGGCGCTTCATGCTATGACTTATGAGGGGGTGTGGGGCAATATGCAAATACGACAAAAAAAGCCCCATTGTGGGGGCTTAGTCTTCTTGGGAGAGAGATGCTTGGACGAGCTTGAGGTGCCGTTGGAATTGGCGGGGCGTCCAGCCGCGAATACGCAAAATTTCTTGTAGCCGCGCTTGGTCGTAGTTGGGTTGCGAGGCAACCATAGCGTAACCCAACATTTCGGTATTGCAATTTGCGGGGATACCGTGGAGATAGAGCCGCTCGGCAACGCGCGCAATGCGCACCGTTTTGGTTTGGCTACCGTAGAGACAGTCGCAACAGGCATAGGCATAGGCCTCTTGCAGACGGTCGGAATAATCGTCAAATGACGGTGGGACTTTGAGGGAAATGGCGCGCACGAAATGCTTGATGGCAACCGAGATTTTGCCGTGGACACCGCGCTGCAACAGTTGCAAAATCAGACGGTGACGCACCTCGGCAGGCAGGTTGGGGCGCACCAGTAGTTGGCAGATGAGCTCCACCACCTCGGGCGCATCGCAAGTGGACAGTTGATCCAATAGCCACTGGGGGTCGCGTTTGGAGTTGAAGGGAACGCTAAGCAAGAACAGTACCCCCTCGCGAAAGGTGGAATCCGTAAGTAAACTCGTGCAAAATCCGTCTTTTTCCGTTTGCGCTTTGAGTTTGGAGAGCAGGCGTTTTTGCATGGGCTCGGGCAAAAATGCAAAGTCCAGCGACATGGGCTTGCGGATATTGAGTCGAAGTATGGATACCGGATAAAAACAGCGGTAGAGGTTGACGACACGGCGCAGGTGCTCCCCTGCTTCGGCATAGCGACCAAGGTTGTTGAGCGCAACGAAGAGGCGAATGCCGTAGGTGTGGTTGGCAGGCTCGGCCTCGTAGGACAGGCTGGCATAGCGCAAAGCGTCCTCGTGCAGGCCGTAGTGGCAGGCGAGTATGGCTGCGATGCCACAGGCGGCGGCAGAGGTGGTGTCTACCTTGTTCAGCGCCTCTTGTATTCGTTGGGGAGTAAGGGAAAGGGCGGCGTGCAGATTGTAGATGACGCGAGGATCGTTGCCTTGCGCCTCGTAGGCAGGCCATAGATACCCCTCGGCTTCCTCGGTGCGACCTACGACGGAAAGGGTCTTTGCCATGACGTAGAGGGCGGCAGGATAATACTCGTGTTGGGGATTCATCCGCGCAAACAGCGCCTCGGTGAGGGTGTAGTCTCCCCCTTCGTAGGCGGCGAGCATAGCACGCAATAGATTCAAATTCTCTGCCTCGTGGGCATCGTCGCTGAATTGCAACGCTTGCTCCTCCTCTTGCTCGAGGAAGGTCTTGCGGAGAGATTCCTTGTCGAAGATGGAATCGTCCTTGCCCTCGAGGGCGGCGGAAAGGCGCATATAGTGAATGTAGCCTGCGAAATCCAATTTTTCGTGACAGAGTTCTGCCATAAAATCACACCACTCTTGCTTTTGGTCGGGGTCGAGATCGTAGGTGGTGAGCGGAAGCGCCACGAGGAGCGCCATATCGTATTGGCGCAGGGATTTGAGATAGTAGGCGTAGTCAAGAGATACGTCTGCGTCAAAGGACAGCGCAAGAGAATCTCGGTAATAAAATAAAGCATCCGCCCATCTTCCTTGATCGGCGGCTATGCTTGCTTGTTGATGATAGTATTGTGCGTCCTTGGAAAACTCGATCATTCGGTGGTGGACCCTTTGGCGGCCTTGGTCAGCGCATCGTAGCGTTGCCAGATGCCGACTACGTCTTGCTTGCTAAATTCGTAGTGGGTGTTGCAGAAATGGCACACGATTTCGATAGAACCACGCTCCATAAGCAGGTTGACACACTCCCCTCTGCCGATCGAGCGCACGACACCCTCCATATACTCGGGAGAGCAGATGCATTGATAGC
>JAFTOZ010000036.1 GCA_017463565.1 Clostridia bacterium
CGACAGCAAATACGCCACGGGATAGCCAATCACCAAGCAAAGCACGGTAGACAACAGGCCAACCAACAGGGAGTTACCCAAAATCTTCAGATACACTCCGTTTTCAAAGAACAGTTTGAAGTTCTTACCGCTGAGTGCGCCGTCAAAGATAAACGCATTGACGAGCAGCATGGCAGTAGGTACCACCACAAACAACAGCAAAATCAAAATATAGGGATAGCTGAACACCTTACGCGACAGGCGGAAGGGGTTCTTCTTCACCTTTGGCATGGGGACGGCGGCTTTCATTATTCGGCAACCTCCTCTTCGATAGCCTCGATGATGATCTTATCCTTGGGCAGGTTGATACCCACGCGGTCACCCTTCAGCCAATCGTCCTCGGTATCCACAAAGAAATCGTAGTAGGTGTCGGTACGGATAATGCATTGGTAGTAACTACCCTTATAGATAGAGTTCACCACGGTTGCGCCGATCACGCCCTCCTCCTCGTCGTCCAGTACCTCAACGTCGTCAAAGTCGATCTTCACACGTACCTTCGTACCTGCAGGCAGGTCGCAATTGCACTCAAAGTGTCCTTCGCAAATATCCACCACGCCCTCTTCTACCATTTCCGTCTCTAACTCGTTGATAAGGCGCGCCTTGTGCATAATGTGGAAACAGTCGGGTTGGATATACACGCCCACGTCGCTATCCACCGTACGCGGATTGGTGTGGTGTACCAATACCTCGTTCACGTCCCCGTCTGCGTCACGCACCAACAACGTGGTCTGGAAGTGATCACCCTTGAACACAGAGGTCTGGATATGCCCCACGAGCATTGCCTTTTCGCTGTCCACCGCCACCAACTCGATATCCTCGGGACGGATAATCACGTCCACGGGTTCGTCCTTTTTGAATCCGCGGTCAACACAGGCAAACTCGCTGCCAAACATTTCAATCACGTAGTCACGGCGCATCACACCGCTCACGATATTACTCTCACCGATAAAGTCTGCCACAAATGCGTTAGCAGGCTCGTCGTAGATCTTTTGCGGATTGGCGATCTGTTGCACCTCGCCGTCACGCATGACGATAATGGTATCGCTCATGGTCAAGGCTTCCTCTTGGTCGTGGGTCACGTAGATAAAGGTGATACCCAAACGCTTGTGCATATCCATCAACTCGATCTGCATATCCTTGCGCATCTTCAAATCCAACGCACCCAAAGGTTCGTCCAACAACAAAACCTTGGGCTCGTTCACCAGTGCGCGCGCAATGGCAACACGTTGCATTTGACCGCCCGACAAACTGCTTACGTTACGGCCCTCATAACCCTCCAGGTCCACCATCTTCAGCGCATTGTGCACCTTGTCGGCAATCTCCTGCTTGGTCAGTTTGCGCATGACCTCGTACTCACGCTTGCGCCAATCCTTTTTGAAGGTACCGGTGGGCAGTCTTTTCAGTTTCAGACCAAAGGCAATGTTTTCAAACACAGATAAATGAGGGAACAGCGCATACCGTTGGAACACGGTATTCACCGAGCGGCGGTAAGGGGGAATGTTGGTAATGTCCACCCCTTCCATCAGCACCTGACCCGAAGTAGGATTCTCAAACCCGGCAATCATACGCAAGGTAGTAGTTTTACCACAACCCGACGGACCCAAGAGCGTCACAAACTCGCCCCTGCGGATACTGATCGAAAGATTTTTCACCACGGGTTTATCGGCGTAAAACTTGCTGACGTTCTTCAGCTCAATAATACGGTCTTTTTCCAAAATCTTGTCATTCGTTGCCATATTGATTCTCCTTTAGAAGTTGCTGGGGGTTGCGACCCAAATGATTTTACATTCCTTGGTCCCCACATTGACGATTTGGTGTTCCTTATCGCCCATGATATAGAAGGCGTCGCCCTTCTTGGCCTTGTAGGAATATTCCCCTACGTGAATGAGAATCTTCCCCTCCAACACGTAGCCGAACTCCTCTCCCTCAAAGGGATAGCGAACGGCAGACGACCCCTCGGGCGGCAGTGTCAGAATAATAGGCTCCATCTCGTTTTTCTGGCTGTTTGGAATCAACCACACGCATTGTCCGTCGCCCGACTCCGACTCAAAGAAATCATTTTTGCTCCAAACGATCTTCTCCTCTTTCTGCTCAGCAAAGAACTGCTGTGGACTCACTCCCAAAATATTCAGCACGTCAATCAAGGTGGCGATTGACGGAGAACTGACGTCATTTTCCAACTGCGAAATATACCCCTTGGTCAACTCGCACCGAGAAGCCAACTCCTCCTGCGTCAGACCGCGTTGCAATCGATACATTCGAATCCGACCACCAATATCCATACACGCCTCCTTATAATTTGATTATAGGGGAACAAGATTAGCAAGGTCAACTTTTTTTATTACATTTACTAAACTTACAATATGTTTACTATTACTAAACTTTTTGTTTTTTATCCATTTTTTCCCTTTCTTTTCGACGGCGAGCATATTTTTTCTCCCTCTGCACATTCTACCACCAAAGCCAAAAGGAGGATTTATGAGCAAAAAAACAAACAATAATCAACCCACCGATATGGACAATCCCGCCCTCTACGGCGGCTATAGCGAGACTCTTCTCGAGGCAGGTAAGGCCTACCCCACCAATATCGACGAGCTCAACAGTACCGCCATCAATAGCGAGGAAAACTGCGAGGGCGGTTGCTACGCAACCGAAGAGGGCGAGTGCGGCGGCGCAGAATGTTTCGAGGCCGGCACCTATTGCGACGGTGGCTGCGAGGGCGGCTGCGCTAACTCCAAGGGTGATCGCTTCGAGGCAGGCTCTGATTGCGGCTCGGTAGAGTGTCTTGACGAGGACTGCACCGAAGAGGGCACCACCCACGGTGATATCCCCTCCCATACCAAGGGGCAACCCGTCATTCACAAAGAGGAGGAGCGATTTCTGCACGATTTGGTCAAGGCCGCTGTCATGGGAGTAAATGCAATCGACGTAGTGGAAGAATATATCCACAACCCCGAATTCAAACACTTTGCGGTGGCTCAAAAGGACGAATACCAACGCTATGCCGACCGCGTGCGCGACTATATGCACGCCCACGGTGTAGAAGAAGACTTTTTCGACTCTGTCAAGAGCGCCTTCTCCAAGGGTATGGTCAAGGTGGCTGTCATGGCCCAAGATACCGACACCTCGGTTGCAGAGCAACTGATTCGCGGTACCAATATGGGTATCGACACCCTCACCAAGACCCTCAACAATCCTTGGGGAATCAGCCAGGAACTGTGCAACCTGGGCGGCTCTTTCCGCTGCTTTATGTTGCAAAGCTTGGACAAATTGCGTTGCTGGCTATAAAAAAAGGGGCGATGCCCCTACATAAATTAGTATTCTACGCTGACTAGATACAGCCCTTCCGCAGGCAATGTTTTCCCAAGTGCCGTGCGGTCTTTTTCTTCTATGGCTTTGGCAATATCCTCCGCCGTCAACCATTCCCACCCCGCATACAACAAGGTGCCCGCTAAAATCCGCACCATATTATACAAAAAACCGTTGCCACGCACCGTGATACTGATTTGGTTGCCCTCTTCTTGGATATCAATGCTATAGATGGTGCGCACCGTACTTTTCACGTGTCCGCCGGTGGCTTGCATCGCTTTGAAATCATGCTCCCCCACCAACACTTCTGCCGCCTTTTTCATCAATTCCACGTTTGGACGCTTCACCACGTGGTGCGCCAGGTCATAGGCAAACGCATCTGCGTGCGCCCCCCAATACAGGCGGTAACGGTAGGTTTTTGCCTTCACCGAAAACCGTGCATGAAAATCCTCCGCCACCTCACGTGCCCACAAAATACGCACGTCCACAGGCAATTTTGTGTTCATCGCCAGGGGAATTTTGTCTACGGGCAGGGCAGATTGTGTATCAAAATGGGCGCACTGACATAGCGCGTGCACCCCTGCATCGGTACGACCCGACCCGTGTAGCACGATTGTCTCACCGGTCAGCGCACGCCACGCCTCAATCACCACCGCCTGCACCGACAGACCGTTTTTCTGCCGTTGCCAACCGCAGTAGGCGCTACCTTTGTACTGGATACCCACCAAATAACGCATTCTAGCCTCCAATAGCCGCCGAAATAGCGTTGTAAATCATGGTATCAAAGTCAAACAGCACGATACTCAAAATCACAAAAGTACCCCAGGCAGCAAAGGCCAACACCGCCACCGCATCGCGCGCACCCGGCTTCAAAATGCGGTAACGCGTGCGCTTGGGACTTGCGTTGTAGCAACGGGAGTCCAGCGCAAACGCCAACTCCTCCGCACGGCGAAAAGCACCCACGAACAAAGGCACCAACACAGGCACCAACGCCTTGATACGGCGGAAAATATTGCCGGTATCGATACTGGCGCCACGTGCTTTTTGCGCCATCATAATGCGATCGGTCTCCTCCATCAGAGTGGGAATCATACGCAAAGCAATGGACATAATCACCGCCACGTCGCGCACGGGGAATTTGATCAACTTCAAGGGAGATAGCAAGCTCTCAATACCGTCTGTCAACGCAGTCGGCGTGGTCGTAAAGGTCAACAAAGCAGGCCCCATCACCAACAGCATAATGCGCAGGGCCATCTTCAGCGCGTGCAGAATGCTCTCCACCGACACAGACATCACCCACCAACTCCACAACGGCTCACCGCCACCGTAGAAAAACACGTTAATGATGGAGATAAAAATCACCATCACACCCACGCCCGACAAAGAGCGCAGTAGGGTGCGCAAAGGCACTTTTGCAAGGCCGGTCATCAACAGTACGAATGCCAGATAGGCCAGATACCCCACAAAGGTGTCCACGAAGAAAATCAGCACCACGTAAAAGAGCATCAGCACCAACTTGAACCTTGGGTCCATGCGATGCACACCGCTTTCTGCAGGGTAATATTGACCAAAGGAAACGTCCTTCATCATAGACTCCCTCCTTTGACCGTAGCCACGATGGCCGCCGCCAAATCGGCAGGGGTCAACACGGCAGGCAACGTCCAGCCCCTTTCACGCAGTCTGTTGGCAATAGCTACCGCCTCGGGGATAGCCAAGCCCATGCGTTGCAGACTCTCTTCTTCCTTCTCAAACAATTCGGCTGGGGTGGTATCGTAGAGCACCTTGCCCTCTTGCATCACCACCACACGGCTACACACTTCTGCCACCGCTTCCATATCGTGGCTAACCATAATCACGGTCGGACAAACCGATTGGTGCAGAGTGCGCACCAGTGCCAACACGTCCTTTTTGCCCTCGGGGTCCAGACCTGCCGTAGGCTCGTCCAGCACCAACACCTTGGGTTGCATAGCAATCACGCCGGCCAGTGCCACACGCCGTTTTTGCCCACCGCTCAACTCAAAAGGCGAGCGCTCGCTAATCTCTGCCACGTCCAAGCCCACCGCACGCAATGCGTCTTCTACGCGCGCTTGAATTTGCTCTTTCTCTACCCCGGCGTTTTTGGGACCAAAAGCCACGTCTTTCGCCACGGTGTCGGCAAACAACTGATACTCGGGATATTGAAACACCATGCCCACCGCAAAGCGCAACCGCTTATAGTCGGGACGGCGCACGTCCAAATCAATATCAAACACGCGCATCTTGCCCTCGGTGTGCTTGATCAATCCGTTCAAGTGTTGCACCAGGGTGCTCTTACCGCTACCCGTCTGCCCAACGATCGCCACAAAATCTCCCTCCTTGATAGAGAGAGTCACGTCGTCAAGCGCCCGTTTTTCGTAGGGGCTTTTGGGGTTATAGGTATAACCAAGATGGCTTATTTCAATCGACATATCGCCTCCAATAGCTCCTCACGGTCGGTAATGCCCAGCGCAACGGGCAATCCGCTTTCGTGCAAAAGGGTAGCAACCTGCGTCACAGGGGGCAGCTCCAAATGCGCACGCTCCACCAGCGCAGGGTCAGAAAACAGTTCTTTCGGGGTACCGTCAAACACAACGCGCCCCTCACTCATCACGACGGCACGGTCTGCCGCCACACACTCGTCCATATGGTGGGTGATATGCACCACCGTCATGCCCTCGTTTTTGTTCAGTTGGGCAAGCACCCCC
The DNA here is from genome assembly GCA_017463565.1 of Clostridia bacterium. Taxonomy (GTDB): domain Bacteria; phylum Bacillota; class Clostridia; order Christensenellales; family CAG-1252; genus RUG14300. The sequence continues at coordinate 6,072 of JAFTOZ010000036.1, forward strand.
ATCACCTCGGCACGTCCGCGCGGATCCAGCATAGCCGTACTTTCGTCCAGCACCAACACCTTGGGTCGCATTGCCAAGATTCCTGCGATTGCCACACGTTGCTTTTGTCCACCCGACAGTTTCGAGGGGCTGTGCGAGCGAAAAGCCTCCATGCCAACGGCACGCAGTGCCCAATCCACACGCTCCACGATCTCCTCGTGCGGAATGCCCAGATTCTCCGGACCAAACGCCACGTCGTCCTCAATCACAGACGCCACCATTTGGTTATCGGGGTTTTGGAAGATTTCGCCCACGCGCGAGCGAATGCGGTACACCACCTCGTCTTCCTCACACGAGGTCAACTCGTCAAACACACGCACCTCGCCCGAAGATGGCACCAACAAGCCGTTCAACATTTTGGCAAGGGTACTTTTGCCGCTACCGTTTGCGCCCAACAGCACCACAAAACTGCCTTCCTCAATAGAAAGGCTCACCTCGTTCACGGCCACCAAATTGGTGTCGTCCAACTGATACTGATAGGAAACTTTGTCCAAAACGATTGCTTGCATGACAAAATTATAGCACAACTCCCCACAATTGCAAACTATTTGACCAATTTTCTCTTTTCTTCCTCGTTGACACGCCTATTTTCTTATGGCATAATAAATAAGATAAGAGGTAAACTATGCGTATTGATAAGTTTTTGAAGGTATGTCGATTGATTAAGCGCCGCACCGTAGCCAACGAGGCTTGCGATGCCGACCGCATTTTGATTGGTGGCAAGCCCGTCAAGCCCTCCAAAGAGGTCAAGGTAGGGGACGTCATCACCGTTGTCTACGGCAACCGTTCTCTGTCGGTGCGCGTACTGGAAATTCGCGAGGTCGTCCGTAAGGAAGAGGCCTCCTCTCTCTACGAGGTCATTGATGAAAATTAGCGCCGTACTCGTCTGTGCAGGTAGTGGCTCCCGATTTGGAGCAGACAAACTTCTCCGCCCTCTTGGGGCAGAGCCTTTGGTCATGCATACGGTGCGCGCCTTCACCTCCCATTCGCTTGTGGACGAGGTCATCGTGGTTGCCCCCCAGGACAAAGTCTCCCTCTACAAACTGCTCACAGGTTGCAAGGTAGTCGCCGGTGGCGCAAGCCGTGGCGAAAGCGTGCGGCAGGGTCTAGTTGCCGCTAGTGGCGACTTCGTCCTCATTCACGACGGCGCCCGACCCTACGTCAGCCAAGATCTCATTTCGCGCGTCATACACGAGTTAGAGCGTTTTCCCTCCCAGGGAGTGGTCCCCGTGGTGCCCGTTGCCGACAGCCTGATGGGACCGGACGGATACGTACCCCGTGACGAATACCGTGCGGTACAAACGCCTCAGGGATTCCCCAGAGAGGCGTTACTCTCCTGCGATCTTTGCGCTACCGACGAAGGGCAGGTTTTTGCAAAGGCCCATTCTTTGCGTACGGTAGAGGGCGAGTTTTCTAACCGCAAAATCACCTACGACGAGGATATTCCCTACCGTACGGGTATCGGCTACGACGTGCATCGCAAGTGCACGGGTCGCCCCCTTAGACTCTGCGGTGTGGATATTCCCCACGAGCAAGGCCTGGAGGGTCATTCGGACGCAGACGTGGTATTGCACGCGCTGATGGACGCCCTTCTTTCCTCCGCCGCCCTCCCCGATATCGGCCACCACTTCCCCCCGGGCGACCCTGCCTATCTTGGCGCAGACAGCCGCTTACTTCTCGACAGGGTGTTGGCTATGGTAGACGAGAAAGGGCTCACACCGCACAGCGTCAGCATTGCCATTGTTGCCGAGACCCCAAAACTCGCGCCCCATCTGATGGCTATGCGTGCTTTCCTTAGCAAAACGCTGTCTATCTCCGTGACCGCAGTCGGTATCACCTGCACCACCAACGAGCACCTACCCCTCTCTATCGTAGGCGACTTGTGTCCCTCCACCGAGGGTATTGCGGCGATTGCTAACGTACTGATGAAGAAATAAGGAGGACTAATCCTCACATAGAAAAAGCCCCTCGATAGGGGCTTTTTTGTTTTATTTATTTTCGTTTCCGGCAAAATAATAGTTGGGATCAATCAACACGTTGTCCTTTCTTGCCTCAAAGTGCAGGTGAGGACCGTCTGCGCTTTCAAAGTAGCCGGTTTCTGCTACGTAGCCAAGCACGGTGCCTTTGCTTACCTTGTCGCCCACCTTCACAGGAACGTTACTGCCCAGTAGCGCATACGAGGTGCTAAACCCCTTGCTATGCTTGACGGTCACCGTTGTGCCGTGCATGGTCGTAGTCGTGATAGCCGACACCTCTCCGTCAAACACACAGCGCACCGCAGTGCCCACCTCTGCCTTGTAGTCAATGCCTTGGTGGGTGGACCAATGCTTCATTGTGGCGTTATAGACCAATTCCGTATCCACGTAGTCTTTCAGCACCGCCGCCCCCACGATCGGCATATCAAACACCATTTCCTCAGGCTCCTCTTGTCCACCCGAACCATCGGGTACGTTCACCACGGGCGAATCGTTGGGGGTCTCGTTGCCCTCGTCCTCAATGGGTTTGTTGTTTGCGTCCACGATAGGACCGGGCTCCTCCACGTTGCTGGACACAACGGTATAAGTAACCAAACCTGCAATGGCAAACAAGCACAGCACCATCAAGATCAAATAGATATTTTTCTTCATAAACAGAACAAACTTATTTTCCTTATACTTTTTTTCCATATCAACCTCCGTCTCCCCCATTGTAGACACAAAATATCTCCCTTATACACCCACGGAAAACTTTTTGTGCATTGACAGGGGGAGCCAAAGTAGGTATAATAAACGCATGAATAAAAACTACCACTCCAAGCCCATCGGCGCATGGGCAAACACGCTTGCCCACATCTACGGCGTTCACACCGACGACGCCTCTTTTTCTGCAGAAGAAACCCTCGTGCAAAAGGCCATCGAGGGGGGCACACGGCGCATTTTGATGTTCCACCCAGCAGGGGTCGGCACCGAGGTTTTGTCTCTGCACGCCGACCGCATTGGCAGTATGCACGACGTTTGCCCCCATACGTTCGAGCTATGCGCGCCTGTTGCAGACAGCAACAAATCCCTTCTTTCTCTCTACGGCGGCCGTATGCCCCAAAAAGGAGAGGAAACGCTCCCCCTTCTGTCCACCCTCAAAAAGGAAGGCAAGCGGTGCGCTTTGCTTTGCACCCACGACTCTACCTTTGCGTCTGCCTGCAAAGAGGCAGGGATTGAGGTCTACCGCCTACGTGACGATATGTCCGTCATCAGCAAAGCGGTGGAACTTCTCAAAGCAGATAACTACGATTTGCTCATCGTCCAACAGACCGAGTTCGATACCATGTTGCATGCCTCAAGGCTCAAAAGCAAGGCGTGTACGGTTGCGCTAGACAACCACCTCAACGCCCTTTCTCTTCTTGCGGGTGCCATCGAGGTCTACAGTACCCAACCCACCCTCGTTGCGTTTGCGCCCGAGCACGGCGCCCACGGCGGTTTGTTTGGTAC
>JAFTOZ010000037.1 GCA_017463565.1 Clostridia bacterium
ACAGGTCATCATCAACGCAATCGAAATAGAGAACGTTTGGTTGAATCTGCCTGCTGCTACGGACGGCGCACACTATCTGTATAATGCAAGCTACCGTTCCATCGGTATTGCACAGGCAGCAGACGAGATCGTGGTATCTATCGTGTCCGGCTTTACCTTGACGATTGGTGGCAATATCACCTCGGATAACGCCGTGGTGAACTATACCTACCGCTACTGCTCGCCTTTGGCAGACGCCGGCGAGGAGAGCAACTGGAGTGATTGGGCAACCTTTACCAACCAGACGGTGAAGAATGCAGGCTCCTACAAGATCAAGGCAACCGTCTCCGCCGCAGGCGACGCTGCCGTGGACTATCTGACCAAGGAATTGGAGGTTACTATGGTGGTGGCACGCGTCCACGCAAATATCAACGTGGGCTCTGACTTGGTAGAGACCTACGACGGTTTGGAGAAGGGCGTGTCTGCAAGCAACGTTGCACAAACGGGTGAGGAAGTGGCAATTCGCTATACCATGACCAACGGTCAGGTGACCTTGCCTGCTGGTAACGTGACCAGCGCGGACGGTATGCGTATCGCAGAAAACGGTGCTTGGGCATTGCACGCAGGTAGCTATACCGTGACCGTGTATATCAACGAGGCAAGTTCTCCCGAGTTTAACGCTAACTACTATAGCGAAGATCCTCGCGAGGTGAGTATCACCATCAACAAGGCAGAAATGCCCAGCTTGAACTATACGCAGGGCACCACTACCTACGACGGACAGGTGCATTATCTGGCAATTGAGGGCGAGACCTCTGTCGTGACGACGAGCGCACCCTCGTTGACTATGAACTTGCACCCCTTCGGCAACGAGTCGCATACCGACGTGGCAACCGTGTCCTATATCTACCAGGGCGCACCCTTTGAGGGCGCAGTCCACGCAGGCACCTATACCATCACTGCCTCTGTGACTCACCGTGACTATAAGGATTACTCCGAGACCGCAACCCTGACCGTCAACAAGGCGGATATGTGGGCGGCTATTTCGGGCAACGAAGAAGCAACTGCCTTCTACTTCATCACCGAGGACGGCGCAGAATATCGCCGTGTATACGATGGCAAGACCTACTTTGTGAACGTAGGCACCGCTGCATCTACCGCTTTGATTGACCTGGCACAGGGCACTAAGGTGACGCAGATGAGTATCCGTCCCAAGAATATGGCGTTGAGCCAAGGCTTGGCTTTGGGTGACCGCGCTACCATTGAATATTTGAGTGGCGCCAAGACCTTTGAGGGTGCAAAGAATGCCGGCACGTACGCTATCACTGCTATCATCACCGGATATAGCAGCGACGGTCACGAGGACTACGAGGTCATCACTCTGACGGGTACCATCGTGATTGAGCAGGTGCAGTTTAATAACCAAGCAGGGCATTTGCCCTCGATCCATCTCCAGGGTGGCGAGCTGCTGTTCAACGCGAAGTATCACTACGTTGGTATCTCGCGCGGCGAGGCGGCCTATGTGGATAGCGCAGTAGCGTCTGTGGCATTGCTGTCCGGCGACGGCACCGCAACCGTACACTATCACGTGAGCACTGCAGGCGCAGCAACGCAGGATTCTCCCTTCTTTACGGGCGCACTGAACGCAGACACCTACTACGTGTACGCTTGGTTGGAATATGCCGATGCAGAAGCTCGTGGAAACTACGCAAGCTGGGAGGGTAACGCAACGTTGGTTATTCACAAGCTCCGCTTTGAGAACGAGGAAGGACACCTGGGCGCTCTGTACTTGGTGGGTAAGGACTTTACCGACGACGGCGAGGACCACTACTTCGGCGTGAGCTACGACAACACCTACAACGAGTACCACGTAGGCACCCTGCCGTATGCGGCACTTGGCTTGAATATTGCCGTTGCTTATACC
>JAFTOZ010000038.1 GCA_017463565.1 Clostridia bacterium
AGCATCCACTCTTTGTCGTTGCTGGGATTCTTGCTCATAGCAAGACCGGTAGCCCAGTCCTCGCCAACACCCTTGATGAAGTAGTTGTCTACGGGTTCGGGATCGGGAGTGGGGTCAACGGGCATAGCCTCGCCGCACTTGTCGCAGAGGTTGTCCTCGTCCTCATCCACGTGCTCGGTGCACTCGGGATCAGGATCGGGAGTGGGATCAACGGGAGTGACTTCTGCGCCACAATTGTCGCAAAGGTTATCGGAATCCTCGTCTACGTGCTCGGTGCACTCGGGGATTTCGGGGGTAACGGATTGGATCCACAGACCAACGTAGTCGCCGTTGATCTCCAGATAGAAATCGTAGGTACCTGCATAGGTGAATACGATATTGCCATCGTCAGCAGCGGTGTATACTACGGTGACTTCGGGCTTCACAGCGCTTGCGCCGATCCATTGGTCGAGAGCAGGGTTATGAATTTTGATATCTTCGCCAGCTGTAATATCAACACCGGTGAGCATCCACTCTTTGTCGTTGCTGGGATTCTTGCTCATAGCAAGACCGGTAGCCCAGTCCTCGCCAACACCCTTGATGAAGTAGTTGTCTACGGGTTCGGGATCGGGAGTGGGGTCAACGGGCATAGCCTCGCCACACTTGTCGCAGAGGCCGTCCTCGTCCTCATCTACGTGCTCGGTGCACTCGGGATCAGGGTCGGGAGTAGGATCTACGGGCATAGCCTCGCCACACTTGTCGCAGAGGTTATCGGAATCCTCGTCTACGTGCTCGGTGCACTCGGGATCGGGAGTTTCAACGGATTCTTCAATCCACAGCGCGTGGTTGCCGTCGATGACCTCGAGATAGAAGTTGTAGGTACCGGCGTTGGTGAAAATCACGTTGCCGTCTTGTGCGGCGGTCAATTCAACGGTGATGCCATCCTTGAGAATATCGTAGCCATACCAGCCGTTGGTAGCGGTATTGTTGATCTTGACATCCTCGCCGGCAGCGATTGCAACGCCCTTCAGCATCCACTCGTTTTCATTGTCGGGATTCTTCTCAAATGCCAGACCGGTAGCCCAATCTTCGCCAATGCCTTTCAGCACGTAGTTATCGATGACCTCGGGAACTTCGCCGTCAAAACCGGTGATCCAAGCGTTGCCCTTGTAGTAGGGATTTTCGTAGTTGATCACCAAATCAGCGGTTTGGGTGCCTGCGCCGTTGTTGAAGATGATATTGACGTAGCCGGTCAACTCGATGGAGAACCAACCGTCATGGTCGTCTACGGCGGTCATGAGCGCGCCGGGCCAACTGTTGTTGCCGCTGTCGCTCCAAACGTATGCGTAGACGTTGCTCCAACCGTTAGCGTTGTGATAGTAAACGGTCACGGTCTCGTTGCTGGGCATTGCCTTGCCACACAGGTCGCAGATATCGTCCAAGTCCTCGTCTACGTGCTCACAAGCCTTGCCTGCAATCCACAGTTGGGGATTAGCGGCATCAGTCACGTCCAAATAGAAGTCGTATGCGCCGGCTTGGTTGAAGACGATGTTGCCATCGCTATCGGTACCGATAGACACGGACACGCCCGACTTGACGATAGAATAGCCATACCAGCCCTCATCGCCCATAGAAGTGTTGTGAATCTTGACGCTCACACCTGCACCGATCTCGACGCCTTGGATCATATATTCCACGGCACCGTTGCTTGCGCTGGTGTTGAGATAGAGACCCAGACCCTCGCTCCAATCGCCGTCTACGCCCTTCAGAACGTAGGTAGCCACGGGTTGAGGATTGCCAACCGTCTCGCCGCATAGGTCGCACAGACCGTCCATGTCGAGGTCTTCGTGCTCACAGGGAACGTAGGCTTCTTCTACCACCACGGTGAAGGTAGCGCTCTTGCCTTGGTAGGTGACTTCTACCGTCTTGGTGCCAACCGTTGCGGTGTCGATTGCGCCCAACGTAAAGTCGGTCACGGTCTTTTGGCTGTTGTCGGAATAGATGGCCTTGACCACCACGTCCGAAGCGTTCAAGCTACCGCCAACTTGCAGGTTAGCGCCAATGTAGACCACGCTGATGGACTCCAACACGGGTGCGGGGGGAGCAACCGTCTCGCCACATTTGTCGCACTTACCGTCGGCGTCTGCGTCCACGTGCTCGGTGCAATCGGGCTCGTCAATGCCTACGGCAGCACCACAGTTGTCACACTTGCCATCAACGTTTGCGTCTGCGTGCTCGGTGCACACAGGGGGAACTTCTTCTTCCCACTTGGCATACAGCGTGATGTCGGCAGACAGTTCCAGGCCCTCCAGAACGAAGGGGGTCGTCAGCGCTTCATCGGTGAACCAGCCTTCGAAGGTGAAACCCACACGGGTGGGATCCGCAGGCAGGACGATTTCAGCGGCAGACTTCACCTCAAGAGGAGCAATCTCCGTTGCGCCATCGTAGTTCAAATCAAAGGAAACGCTCCACACGGGGTCTTCGGTTTCGACACAGGCAGCAAGTGCCACGGACAAAACGATGACCAGAACAAGTGCGATGCTAATTAACCATTGTTTGTTCTTCATTATGTATCCTCCTTAAAAAGTTTTCAAATTTTAGTCGCGCCGAGGCGCGTTTTTCCATAAAAAGAGGGGAACATACCGCGCGGTATGTTCGCCCAAAAATTAGTTGCTCAGTTGAATCCACAGCTGACCGCTCACGGTATCGTAGTAGAAATCGTAGGTGCCAGCGGCAAGAATGATATTGCCATCAGGGTTGGAATAGGTATAAGAGACAGTCACGCCGTCCTTGATCCAGTTGTGGTAATCGTTGCCCACGTCGCCGTCGTTGTCGCAATAGTAGATTTTGATGCCATCGGTGCCGTTAGCCTCAAAGCCGAGGTACATCACCTCGTTGGGGTTGGCAGGGTTGGTCTGCATCTTGAGACCCTTGTCCCATACGCCGTTGACACCCAAAATCATATAGCCGTCGATCGCCACGAGCACGGGACCCTCGGGGAGCGCAACCTCGCCACCGCAAACGTCGCAAACACCGTCGGTATCGGCATCTACACACTCGACGCAAGGAACCTTTTCCTCCTCTACCGTGACGGTGATGGTAGCGGTCTTATCTTGGTAGGTAACTTCCACCGTCTTAGTGCCGGCGGTCGTCGTATCGATAGCGCCCAGCGAGAAAGCGGTGATGGGTTTGCTGGTATCGTCCGAATAGTAGCCGGTGACGGATACGTCGGCCTTTGCCAAAGAACCACCAACGACCAACGCATCTCCACGGTAGGTGGCCTCAATACGTACCAGCGTGGGGGCTACCACAATCTTCTCCCAACCTGCGTAAAAGGTGGTATCGGCCGTGATCCCCTTGTAGGGAGAAAAGCTGCCGCCGCCAATCCAGGATTCCTTGATCTGGCAGGCCTCGTCTACAAACCAACCCAAGAACTTGTATCCATCGCGAGAAAGATCCTCGGGTTTGGGAACGATCTCACCGTGCACAACGGAAACCGTAGTGGTCTGGCTACCCTCGTAGTTGGGGTCGAAAGTGACGGTGCGGTAGGTAACGGTCGGCTCGTTGGTGGGCTGATCGGTGGGTTGCTCGCAAGCAACCATCATAGCACAACAGGCCAGAGCAAGAACGATGATGAGCAATAGAACAGTTGATTTTTTCATTCAACAATATCCCCTATAGATAGATAGTATAATTATTCTATCACCGCGCGCACAATATGTCAATAGCAGTTTTTGCGGTCGAGGCCACATCTTGCCGTCCAGGCCGTCTGGGCGCAGCGCCAAGTCGCAATAACTATGCTTTTGCACGAGTTATTTTCCTCGCTCTCCCTCCACGCTCCCCTATAAATAATTTTCCTTTGCAAAAGTTTTTTGAAAAATCTTCTCAAAACGGTTTACTATCCACCGTCTATCGTGTATAATGGCAGTACATAAAGCCGTGGGGGTGTAGCTCAACTGGTAGAGCGCTTGAATGGCATTCAAGAGGTAAGGGGTTCGACCCCCCTCATCTCCACCAAAAACTATAAACGAACACAACTAAGTGTTCGTTTTTTCTTACCCTATTGATGAGGGGGGAGCACAACTCTGTTGTGCGCAACTGATCGTTGCCCTCGACCCCCTACGGGCTGACGCTGCGCCGTGTTTTTCACGGCTTGCTATTCCGTCGCTTCGCTCCTTACGCCCTCCCCTCATCTCCACCATAAGAAGACAAGCAACGAAAGAGGCTTGTCTTTTTTTTCTGTATCAAATGCTTGCTGAGGGGGTGTCGA
>JAFTOZ010000039.1 GCA_017463565.1 Clostridia bacterium
AGGGGAAGCACCAAACCGAGGGGCGCAGAAATCCCGCTCCCCAAAAGTTCCTCCTCAGAAAAAAAGAAAGTAACTTTCTAGCACCTCAACCTCGGGAGAGCACCCTGCCTCGGTCAAGCACCCTAACCTTGGGAGAGCACACACTCGGGGCAAAGCTTCGACTGGCACCCAAACTGAGGGGAAGCACCAAACCGAGGGGCGCAGAAATCCTGCTCCCCAAAAGTTCCTCCTCAGAAAAAAGAAAGTAATTTTCTAGCACCTCAACTTCGGGAGCGCACCCTAACCTCGGGAGCGCACCCTAACCTTGGGAGAGCACACACTCGGGGAGAACTCCGATTAGTACCCAAACCAAGGGGAAGCACCAAACCGAGGGGCGCAGAAATCCCGCTCCCCAAAAAAACACAAAAAATCAGGAAAAATCACAAAAAAAGGTCAAAAAATGAGAAAAATAGGGTCGAGATCTGTCCAAATATCTGTACAGAAGCAGGATCTTACTTCGGGCAACCTGCCGAAGAAGATTCTTTTGTTCACCCTACCCATTATCGCTATGGGACTCTTTCAAAACCTGTTTGCAGCGTGCGACGATATGGTGATATTGGGCATTTTTGCCTCCGACCGCGCACTGGCGGCGGTGGGTGCCACCACCTACTTGGTCAACCTGTTTGTCAACGTCTTCATCGGCCTGTCGGTGGGCGCAAACGTGGTTGTTGCACGACTTATCGGTGCCAAAGAGGAGCGCGAGGCCAACCGTGCTATGCACACCGCCCTCACGCTAAGCCTCATCGTAGGTCTCGTTTTGATGGTGCTTGGCTCCTCTCTTTGCCGCATCTGCTTGGAGTGGCTCGACACCCCTGCCGACATCATCGCCCAATCCACCACCTACCTGCGCATCTACTTCATCGGCACCCCAGCCCTCCTCATCTTCAACTTTGGCGCCGCCATTCTCCGCGCCGGCGGCAACGCCAAGACCCCCTTCCTCTACCTCTCCCTCTCGGGTGCCGTCAACGTCGCTCTCAACACGTTGTTCGTTTTGGTGTGCCGTATGGACGTAGCAGGAGTGGCTACAGGCACGGTTATTTCGCAATATTTGTCTGCAGGATTGATGATTTTGCACCTTTTGCGTGAAAAGGGAGCGTTGCAATTCCGCCCCCGCCGCATGACGCTTTGTGGCAAATATCTCGTGCAAATCCTGCGTATTGGCATTCCAACAGGGCTAAATAACCTTGTTTTTTCCATTTCCAACACCCAAATTCAGTCGGCAGTCAACTCCTTTGGTGCCGCCGCCGTAGCAGGTTGCTCCGCAGCCTACACCTTGGAGCACTTTGTCTATACTTCTACCAATTCCGTCATGCAGGCAGCCATCAGTTTCGTGGGGCAAAACGTGGGTGCAGGCAAGCACCGCAATATCCCCAAGATCCTGCGGTGGTGCCTATTCTACGCCGCAGGCATTGGCTTTGTGATGGGCTTGACTGTCGTGGGATTGGGCAGACCTATCTTCGGTGTGATTCTCGACAGCAACGCCGCCATAGAATTTGCCATGACACGCACCTATATCTTTATTTTTTTCTACTATATGTGTGGGATAATGGAAGTATTGGCAGGCACCCTGCGCAGTTTGGGCAAGAGCCTATTGCCCACCGCCGTGACGATGATCGGTGCTTGCGGTTTGCGCCTGGTGTGGATTCATACGGTTTTCCGTGCAATGCCTGCGTTGGGCGTGCTATTTGCGTCCTATCCGCTGAGTTGGTTACTGACGGCAATTGCACATTTCGTGGGTTATTTGGTGGCTATGCGCCGCCTGAAACGGCAAGGACCGCCACCTGTTGAACCGCCCGACGAGCCGACAGCAACGGACAAAATACCCACAACGCACGAATTACTCTCCACAGACGAAACACCCACAATGCGCGAAATGCTTGCAACGGACGAAACGCCCACAATGCACGAAATGCTTGCAACGGAAGAAACGCCCACAACGGACAAAATATCAGCAACGGACAATGAGGTGCCTTCATTGCGTACTGCACCGGCAGCTGCGCATTAAACACTAAAAATTGGATAACGAAAGAATAAAAAGATAAACGGGGGAATTATGAAATCACAACAGATGAAACTTGCATTAAAAGAACTTGTATTGGGTGTGCTTGCCGGCATATTGATCGTGGCAGGCTGCTGTGTGTACCTGGCTTGTAGTGTAAAATGGGTAGGGGCCATTTTGTTTTCGGTGGCTCTGACGGCAATCTGCTATTTAGGCTTTAACCTCTACACCGGCAAAATCGGCGGTATGGTAGCCAACCACAAAAAAGAGGACTTTGCCGCGTTGCTGTTGGGTCTATTGGGTAATACCGTTGGCGTACTGGTGGCGTTTGCCGTAGCGTATGCCGTACCAAGCCTTGGCGAGGCCGCAAAAGCCGCAGTTAGCGCAAAACTTCTGCAATCCCCCATGCAGACCTTGTTGCGCGCGGTTGGTTGTGGCGTGCTTATGTACGTAGCGGTGGCAATCTTCCGCGAGAAAAAGTCCCCCATCGGCATATTGCTCTGTATTCCTGCCTTTATCCTGTCCGGCTTTGAACACTCCATTGCGGATATGGGCTATTTTGCCCTTGCAGGCGTAGCAACACCCCAATCCTTGGGCTACGTGTGGCTTGCAATTCTGGGCAATACCGTCGGCTCCTTGCTCGTAGCTTTCGCTCGCCGTCTGGTCGAATTCCTCGGCAAATCTCACACAAACCCCGACTCAGTTCTTGATTCTACCACCAAATCCACCGAGGAAAACTGCGTTTTGCAAGACTCTACTGAGGTAACCCCCACCGAAGATACCGCCGCACCGCAAGACAGCGAGGAGAAATAAGCAAAAAGCGCACAAATGCACGGTTAGTGTGTGAAAGTGCAGTTCTAGGCTGAATTAATTGCAAAGAGATGAAATAAAAAGAGGAGGACGGTCGTCCTCCTTTTTGTGGTTTATTTGAAATTATCGTTGATTATTAACGTTGGCTTTGGTTCGTTTTGGGTTATTCGGTGACGGTGATGAGGGAGAGGGTGCCGTTTTGGATGCCGCCCGAGCCGAGGGTTTTGGTAGAGGGAATGACCACGGAGTTGGAGTCCAAAGAGGCGGTGCCTACTCTGCCCAGGTTGTAGACGAGCAGTTCAAAGCCTTGTCCGACCTTCTCGCCAATGGCGGTGGCAGGGTCTTCGGCATTGAGAGAAGCCTTAGCGGCAATGAGGTGGAAGATAGCGTCGGATACGGCGTCTTGTTGGTCGTTGATAAGACATTTGTCTTGGGTGTAGACGACGTGACCCTCGGCATCTGCGCTGATATTGCCGTAGACGGTGAAGTAGACCACCTCGGGAATGAGCCCTTTGATGACGTCGGGGATTTCATCTCCAAATTCTGCCAGGGCAGCGTTAAGGTTGACGGAAGCAACGATACGCAGTTTGGCAGAGCCGTCGGGGGCTTTGTCGCTGATGGTGATGGAAGCGACGGTGGCGTTGAAGTCGGCAAGGAATTGGATACTTTCGGGGGTGTTGGCCTTGGCCTCGGCGTCCTCGATGATATGACCAAACAAGCCGGCAAGCTCTTTGTCGGTATAGGTGATGAGATACTGCTTGTCGTAGACAACGGGATTGGTGACGATGGCAGAGAAGTCGGTGCTACCGTCCTCGTCCTTGGGCAGGGTGGCGCCGGAGGTGACTTTGTCGGCGGCGGCTGCCTTGTCCTCCTCGGAGGGGGGATTGGTGACGATGGCCTCTGTGTCAGGCTTCTTCAGGGATAGATATGCCTTGATGACGTCGATGAGTTTGGTGTCGGCAAGCCCCATATCGGCAAGTGTGGTACCTGCGATAGATACGTCTGCCAAATGCAGTTGGGCAGGGGTGAGATGCAGCACCGTGACGACGGCGACAACCAAAATTACCAAAATAACGAGTAGTGCAATGAGGGTTTTTGCAAGGCAACCCAAGCCTTTTCTATTTTTAGCCATACTTTCCTCCCACGGTTTGTTAATTTTATTGTAGCACAAAGGTATGGGCGGTTGCAAGTGCGAAACGGAGGAAATCGGATTTAGTGGGGTTTCGGCGCTACAGGAGAAACAGTTGGGTAAAAGAAAAGTAGGGCGAGAAGACTCACCCTACCTCTGGTATAAAGATCGTTGCACGTAATTATAGGTGCAGGTCGTGGAAGAAGCGGTGGTAGATATTGGTCATCTGCTCCAACCGATCCAACCGCACGTATTCGTCTGCTTGGTGGCACATTTCCTCATCCCCTGGGAACACAGGACCAAAGGCAACTGCGTTTGGCAGGGCGCGTGCGTAGGTGGCGCCACCTATGGTGAGGGGTGCAGGGCGCGTGCCCATCACTGCCTCGTATGCATCCAACGCACCCACTACGAGGGGATGGTCGGCGGATAGGTAGAGGCTGGGATGGTCGTGCAATACGCGCACGGTGGCAAAGGGGAAGGTGCGAGAAAGACCTTGGAGGACGTCCTGCTGGGTGTAGCTGATGGGAAAACGGATATCCAGACCAAACACAAGGTTGCCGTCTACGATATGGGCGGTGCCTGCGTTCATCGTCAGGCCGCCAGAGGGCTCGTCGGAAAAACCGATACCTGCGGCGGTACCCGTGTAGTCCGCCAGGGCGCGACCCACTACGTTCATGACCTCGTCCAGGCTAGTGAGGGCGGTGAGCAGTTTGGTAAGAGCGTTTTCACCCAAGAAAGGGGTGGAGCCGTGGGCACTTTTGCCGGTAGCGGACAGGCGGTACAGAGCGCCCTCTTTGATGACGCGCACACCGTAGTGCAGGGCGTAGGTAAACGCCACGTCCGACATACGGGATACCAGCGCGGAGGCCTTGTTGGGCACCATATTGACACGCTCGCCTGCGGACAACTCCAACAACCACTCGGGGCAGGGGAAACTCAACTCCACGTGGGCAAGACCCTTTTCGCAGTTGATGACAGGAAAGTCTCCGTCGGGGCTGATGGAATAGAGAGGATGCTCCTCGGTGGCGAGATAGCGCTTGATGCACGCCCAACCTGTCTCTTCGTTGCAACCAAAAATGAAACGCAGGCGGTAGGGAGGCAGTTTGCCCTCCTCCTCCAGCGCACGGACGGCGTAGAGCGCAGCCACCATGGGACCTTTGTCGTCCTGCGTGCCACGGCCGTAGAGTTTGCCGTCCTCGATCTCGGCGCCGAGGGGGTCGTGCGTCCAACCCTCGCCAAAGGGTACGGTGTCGAGGTGGCCAAGAATGCCAAAGAGGGGGCCTTCGCCCACTTCTGCCCAACCGCAGTAGCCGTCTAAGTCGGCGGTGCGCCAACCCCACGATGCGGTGAGAGCAAGCACGTAGTCCAAGCAGTCGCGCACACCCTGTCCAAAGGGGGCGGACGGAGAGGGGGTACCCTCCACGGTATTGAAACGCACCAAAGTGCGTAGGGTTTCCAGGGTCTGTTTGTGGTCGATAGACATAGGGACTCCTTTTTAAGTAACGTAGGGTGGGCTCAGGGCGTGCCCTGCCCACCTTGAACGTACTTATTATACTACAAGTGCCAAGGATATGCACGAAAAAAGAAAGGATTATTATTTACTTTTTAATTTTCTTGGTATATAATGGTAGGGCATCACATTTGGGAGATGAAATTATGGCTGAGCAAAAGAATCAACAATTCGTGAAAGAAATCGCCGATATGACCGTGGATTTTCCCCAGTGGTTTACCGACGTCGTGATCAAAACCGGTATGGTCGACTACGGTCCCGTGAAGGGCACCATGGTGATTCGACCCTACGGTTATGCTATTTGGGAGCGCATTCAACAGGAGCTGAACGTGCGTTTTGCCGCACACGGTGTGGAGAATGCTTACTTCCCCATGTTTATTCCTTATAGCTACCTGACTAAGGAAGCCGAGCACGTAGAAGGCTTTGCGCCCGAAGTGGCGGTGGTGACCCACGCAGGCGGCGAGGAATTGTCGGAGAAGTTGGTGGTGCGCCCCACCAGTGAGACCATCATCGGTAAGATGTTCTCCAAGTGGATCCAATCCTACCGCGACCTGCCCGTGCGTATTAACCAATGGGCAAACGTGGTACGTTGGGAAAAGACCACCCGTCCTTTCTTGCGCACGAGTGAGTTTTTGTGGCAAGAGGGTCATACCGCACACCGCACCGAGGAAGAAGCGGTGGAAATGACCTTGGATATTTTGCGCGTGTACGAGGAGTTTGCGGCAAACGTGTTGGCTATCCCCATGTTGGTGGGCAAGAAGACGGAGAAGGAAAAGTTCGCAGGCGCTTTGGCTACCTATACCATCGAGGCTATGATGTTGGACGGTAAGAGTTTGCAGAGCGGTACCAGCCACCATTTGGGGCAAAACTTTGCGAAAGCGTTTGATATCCGCTTTTTGGACAAAGACGGCACCCTGCACCTGCCCTATCAATCCTCTTGGGGTGTTTCTACCCGTTTGATTGGTGCGTTGGTGATGGCTCACGGCGACCAACGCGGTTTGGCTCTGCCCCCGAAGGTGGCACCCAAGCAAGTGGTGATTGTGCCCGTGGCAGCGCATAAGCCCGGCGTGATCGAAAGAGCTAGCGCCCTGGCGGATGAGTTGCGCCTGAAGGGTGTGCGCGTAGAGTTGGACGCAAGAGATCAAAGTCCCGGTTGGAAGTTCAACGAGTGGGAGATGAAGGGCGTACCTCTGCGTATTGAGTTGGGACCGCGCGACATTGAGAATAACGCCTGTGTGACCGTGCGCCGTGATACCCACGACAAGACGGTGCAGAGTTTGGACGGTATTGCCGAAACCGTACTGGCGCTGCTTGACGAGATTCAAGCTAATATGCTGGAGAAGGCAAGAAACTTCCGTGATTCGCATATCGTGACGGTATCGAACGTGGACGAGTTGAAGGAAGCGGTGGACAACGGCAACTTTACCAAAACCATGTGGTGCGGTATGCGTGCCTGTGAGGACAAGATTAAGGAATTGACGGCCGCAAGTAGCCGTTGTATGCCCTTTGATCAAACCCCCGTGGGCGAGAAGTGCGTTTGTTGCGGTAAGCCCTTGGCGTCGGGTGAGGGCCACGTGATCTACTTCGCAAAAGCCTATTAAGAAGACAAAATCGGGCAACGTGCCCGTGGGCTACGGTCCAGAAAAAAGGAGAAGAACAAATGAGTGAGTATTATCACCTGAACATCAAGGGTTACGAAACGGATTTGCCTATCGTGCCCCTGCCTAACGGCTTGAAGATTTGCTTTTTTAATCTGCATGGCAACGTGGAGATGACCGAGCATTGCGCACGCGAGTTGGCTAAGTTGGTGGCCGATTGTGACGTGATCTTGACGGCAGAAAGCAAGGGCTTGCAACTGTCGCACGTAATGGCAAGAGAACTGGGCCATCCCTACTATGCGGTATGCCGCAAGAGCAAGAAACTGTATATGCAGGACGGTTTGGAGGCAAGCGTGACCTCGATTACCACCGGTCATCAGCAAACCTTGTATTTGTCCAAGCACGACGCAGATTTGATTCGCGGCAAAAAGGTAGCAATCGTGGACGACGTGGTGTCGACCGGCGGTAGCCTGTTGGGCATGGAGAAGATCGTGGAGTTGGCAGGCGGCAACGTGTACCGCAAGGCATTCGTGCTGGCAGAGGGCGACGCAAAGGATCGCACTGACGTGTGCTATTTGGCAACCATTCCGCTGATTAAGTAGAGGCTGAGGATCAAGAGAAGGACGTGACGAGTCACGTTGCTTTTGCATAGACGAAAGAATATGAAATACAACGAGGGTCGGCGTTTTCGACCCTTTTTGTTTGCCTGTGTAAAAATATGCCATCTTGACAGCAGACCGTGGGTGTGCTATGCTAAGCATAGCCTATAAGGAGAATAACGTATGGACCTATTGAAAATAAGCAAGGATATTCGAATCGATTTGTTGCGCTCTATTGGCTCGGTGGGATCCGGTCATATCGGTGGGTGTTTGTCTATCGTGGAAGTGCTGACCCTACTGTACTTCAAGTATATGCGCATTGATCCGTCCACCCCCAAAATGGAGGGGCGTGACCGCTTTGTGCTGTCGAAGGGACACGCCGGCCCTGCTCTGTATGCAACGCTGGCAAACCGTGGATATTTTGAGAAAGATATGCTGTTGACTCTGAACAAGGGCGGTACCAAATTGCCCTCTCATTGCGATATGAACAAGACTCCCGGCGTGGATATGACGGCAGGCAGTCTGGGACAGGGTTTTAGCTGTGCGGTGGGCATTGCAAAGGCCAGTAAGATCGTGGGTGACGGCGCCCGTGTGTATGCGATCGTGGGTGACGGCGAAAGCCAGGAAGGACAGATTTGGGAGGCCGCTATGTGGGCAGCCGGTCAAAAGTTGGACAACTTGATTGCTTTCACCGACAATAACAAGATGCAAATTGACGGCTATACCGATGAGATCAGCCCCGTTTCTCCTCTTGCCGACAAGTGGCGCGCTTTTGGTTGGCACGTGCTGGAGGTAGCAGACGGTAACAGTTTGGACGAGGTGGACGCTGCGATTTCGGAGGCGTTGACCCTGCAGGGTAAACCCGTGATGATCGTGTTGGAGACCGTGAAGGGCAAGGGTGTGGCAATGGCCGAGGCAAAAGGTGTTGGTAGCCACAGTTTTGCGATGAGCCCCGAGGAAATTGAGGCTGCAATCGAGGAGATTAGGAGGAGTTAGTATGGGACAAATGCGTGAGGTATTGGCAAAATGCTTGGAAGAAATGATGCGCAAGGATCCCAAGGTTGTGTTGATCGATTCTGACCTTGCAAGTGCAAACGGCACCCTGAAGTTGCGGAAACTCTTTCCGGAGCGTGTTTTGGACGTGGGTATTGCCGAGCAGAATATGGCCTCGGTAGCGGCAGGCATGGCAAGCTATGGCCTGCGCCCCTATATCACCAGTTTTGCTCCCTTTGCAACTCGCCGTCTGTGCGACCAGATGGCAATTAGCATTGCGTACGCCAAGCAAAACGTGAAAATCATCGGTACCGACCCCGGCATTACCGCCGAGTTGAACGGCGGTACTCATATGGGTATTGAGGATATTGGCGTGGTGCGCTCTATCCCCGGTATGACCATCTTTGAGCCGAGCGATTCGGTGCAATTGGCGGCGGCACTCCCCGTGATTGATAGCTACGTGGGGCCCGTGTATATGCGCTTTAACCGCCGTGAGCTGGCAGACTTCCACGGCAAGGACTATCAGTTTGATTTGTTCCGCGCGGACGTATTGCGCGAGGGCACCGACGTGACGGTGGCTGCTTGCGGTCTGTTGGTGGGGCCTGTGTTGAAATTGGCGGAGAAGTTGTACGCCGAGGAGGGCATTTCGGTAGAGGTGCTGGACGTGCATACCATCAAGCCCATCGACGAAGCAACGCTGCTGGCCTCGACCGCAAAAACCGGTTGCTGTGTGACGGTGGAAAACCATAACGTGGTGGGCGGTTTGCACTCGGCGGTGTTGGAGGCGTTGGCAAAGAAACCCGTGCCTTGCACCAAGATCGGTATTTTGGATCGCAGTGGCGAGGTGGGCAAGTTGCCCTATTTGCGCGAGGCAATGAAGATGACGGACGAGGATATCGTCCTTGCCATCAAAGAGGCCTTGGCTCTGAAGAAATAGATGAAAGGGCGCTTGCTGGTTTGGACGGTGGTGCTGTGCCTTTGTGCGGTGTGTGCCTTGGCGGCCTGTGCACCTGTGGAGGAGAAACCGCAGGAAGAGGACCAGGGTACTTTGTACGTGGCAATGAGCTACAACATTCGCACCATTGCGACCGATAGCAATCCGCATACTTGGCCGGAGCGTATGCCCAAGGTGGTGGCGCAGATTACGGCGTACCGTCCGCATTTGTTGGCTATGCAAGAGGCAACCGTGTTGCATATGATGGATCTGACACCTGCCCTGGAGGAGGAGTACGGTATTTTGTTCACAGGACGTGAGACCGCGCTGTGGGCAGAGGGCAATCCGGTACTGTACCGCCTGGACACCTTTGTGCTGGTGGATAGCGGTACCTTTTGGTTGAGCGAAACCCCAAGCGAGGTGAGCAAATATACGGGTGCTGCCTGCTACCGTATTTGTACCTGGGCGGTGTTGGAGGATATTACGACGGGGCAAAGGCTATGTGTGGCCTCCACGCACCTTGATCACGAGTCGGCGGAGGCAAGACTGTTTGGGGCATCCGTACTGAAACAGGAACTGTCAAACGAGTATCCGCTGGTGTTGATGGGCGACTTTAACGAAAGTGCAGACGGCGTGGCGTACGCCTCTCTTTGCGAGCGGTTTACCGATGCAGGTAGCGGATTGAACGAGCCAAGTTTTCACGGTTTTGGGAGCGTGACGGAGGGACTGCCCATCGACTTTGTATTTGTAGAAGGCGAATGGACGGTGGAAGACTGTTGCATTTTGAAGGAATCCGGCGAGGGCGGATATACAAGCGACCACTACGCCCTGCTGGCCAAACTGTGGTTGCAGAATAACTGACGGAGTTGAATTATGGACAATCAAGACTTGACACAAAAATATTTTGATACGAAGGTGCAGTATTTGAAGTACCGTGCCCTTCGTCAAGTGGCAAAGTATGCCTGGGAGGGTGTGTTGACACAAAAGGTGTTGGATATACCCAAAGAGATTGTGAGTGGCAAAAAGGCCACTATGCGCTGTTGCGTGTATAAGGAGCGCGCTATTATGGCAGAGCGCGTGAAGATGGCAATGGGCGGAAATCCCGAGAACCCCAATATGGTAGAGGTGATTGATATTGCCTGTGACGACTGTCCGTCGGGCGGTTATGAGGTGACCTCTGCCTGCCGTGGTTGCTTGGCGCACCGTTGCGAGCAAGCGTGCAAGAAAGGCGCGATTACCTTTGACCAAAACCAGAAAGCACATATCGATAAGAGCAAGTGTGTGGAGTGTGGGCTTTGCGCCAAGGTGTGCCCCTACTCGGCGATCTCGAATCTCAAGCGACCCTGCGAAAAGTCGTGCAAAGTCAAGGCAATCTCTATGCGCGAAGACAAGGCCGCCTGTATTGATAACGACAAATGTATTGGCTGTGGCGCTTGTGTGTATCAGTGTCCGTTTGGAGCGATTACCGAAAAATCCTTTATTTTGGACGTGATTGCCCTCTTGAAAGACAGCATGGAAAACAAGACCACCCGTGTGTATGCGGTGGTGGCTCCCTCCATTGCATCACAGTTTGTGCGTGTTCCCCTTGGCAAGGTGGTGGCGGGATTGAAGAAGTTGGGATTCTTTGCCGTGGTGGAGGCGGCACTCGGAGCGGATATGGTCGCGCGGGACGAGGCTGGAGAATTGTTGGAAAAAGACTTCTTGATGAGTTCGTGCTGTCCTTCTTTCGTGCGGTACGTGGAAAGGCAGTTTCCTAACCTGGCGGCGCATTTGAGCGCACAGTTGTCGCCCATGGCACGCATTGCGGAACATATCAAGAAGAATGATTCTGCGGCGAAGGTTGTGTTTGTTGGGCCGTGTATCAGCAAGAAAGAGGAGGCCCTGCGCCCCGAGGTGCGCCCCTGGGTGGACAACGTGATTACCTTTGAGGAACTGCAGGCCCTGTTTGATAGCCGTGACATTGAGTTGGCAGAACTTGCAGAGGACAGTTTGGATAACGCTTCCTATTTTGGTAGAATCTTTGCCAGAAGCGGCGGTCTGACGGAGGCTGTGCGACAGGCGTTGCGTGAAAAGGGGGTAGAGGAAAGCAGTTTGAATCCTTGTGTTTGCGACGGCATTGAGCAATGCCGGGTTGCTCTGCTGAAAGCGTCAAAAGGAGTTCTTCCCAATAACTTTGTGGAAGGTATGGCCTGTGTGGGCGGTTGTATTGGCGGCCCCGGGTGCTTGACACACGGAGAGAAGAACCGCGCGGACGTGGATAAATACGGACGTGAGGCAAAAGCGAAGACGATTGCAGATGCTATTGATGCAGAGGAAATAGAGTAGTACGAGCGTTTTGATGGACGCACCTTGCCCCGAGCAGGGTGCGTTTTTTTTGTTTTCACACGAGGAAAAACACATGGCTAGGGTTGAAAAGTATTGATAGACATGCTATAATGACTTATATCGCGCACTTTGCGCACGTATGGATAAGGAAACTGCGTTCGAAAGAACGACATTAAGAGGAGACCCTATGAAAAATAAGCTTGGAAAATGGTTAGTCGGTTTGTCCTTGGCCTTGGTGGTGGCACTCGTGCTGTCGTTGGGGCTTGCTTCCACCCTGGCGGTAGCAGATACGCGCATTGCGGTGGCAAAGCCTGTGGCTGTGGACGCGGAGTATGTTTATGACGGTACGGAACAGACCTTTGGTTTGGTATTGCCCGAGGGCTACGAGGCGCTGTATGAGGTGTATGGCAATAGGCGCACCGAAGCAGGCAATCAGCACGTGACCGTGCGCCTGAAGAATCCTGATACCCATATGTGGGAGGACGGTACCGACGCTGATTTGGACTTTATCTTTTCCATTGGCAAGGCCACCTATGATATGAGTGGCGTGCAATTTGTGAACGCAGAATATACCTATGACGGCACCGAGAAAAAGGTGGAAGTGAGCGGTACGTTGCCCGCCGGAGTGACGGTGAGTTATATCGCAAACACCCGTACCGATGCAGGTGTGTCTATGGCGGTGGCAACCTTTAGCGGGGACGAGCATAACTATTTTGCTATTCCCTATATGACCGCTTCTATCACCGTGAACAAGGCGGAGGTGGCAAAACCCAGCCCCGATACGACCGAGTTTGTGTACGACGGCACCGAAAAGGTGTATGGCGTACAAGAAAACGCACTTTGGGAGATCTCGGGCAATAAGCAAACCCACCCCGGCCAATATACCGTGGCGGTTTCCTTGAAGGATA
>JAFTOZ010000001.1 GCA_017463565.1 Clostridia bacterium
TGACCATACCCAAACCGCAAAATTTACTGTTTACGATTACTGCATTTTGTACGAGAAGAACATAGAAACAGAGTAAAAGGAGGTAGCGAGAATGAAGAAAATATTAGCAGTATTGCTTATGATTCTAACCATGATTACGCTGTCCTCCTGTTTTCTGTTCGGTTGCGTTACCACCCATCCCGACATGGTGGAATACACCGAGAAAGAAATCTTAGAGGTTGCAAAAGTAAAATACGGTGTTGCCGAGTGGATATTTACCGGCACGGAGATTAGAGGAGAAGTGTGGTACGATGCTGAGGGTGCGTTCAATCTGGAGTTTTACAATGACGGTCAGTTTAGTACGGAATTTGTGAACGGTGATAACATCGAGGCAGCTATGCAAGCCTTTGCAGGCAAGAACGGCAATCACGACATACAAGGCATGTACTCTCGTTTCCTCTGTTGTATTGCACTCGGTAAGTGTGCCGACGGTTCTCTGAAATTCGTCTATTACAACACCAACATACATAAGGACTCGGAAATTGCCGATACGATTGGCGCATCAGATTATACCTTTGAGGTGTTACCTACCGAGATTACAAACGATCTTTTTATAGTTGATACAAGATGGACGGCTATGCAATTATTTTTGAATGAGGTTAAAGACGGACATCCCCGTGGCTTTGTCTATTCGGGTGAGCGTTTAATAATACGTCGTGTACAAACAACCTACAGCTATGTTGAATTTGAGTTTTATAAGGAAAAAGGCGAGGTCGTTTATGACGTTTATTATACGAAGGATGAAGAAAAGCCTGAAGAAAGGCGACTGGTCTATTCTACATCTGATCGTTACGGTGTAATATACAATTATTACGGACTTGACAAATCGGAGTATTTTAATATTACAACGACTGTAACGCAAAGCACCGAGCAGGAAAGCTGTATGTCATTGAAAGCTCACGTCGAAGCGAAGGAGATCGACGGAAAAGTGCTATATTCAAGGTTTTTATACTCTGCTGAATATTACGTTCTACGGGACGGGAAGACAATTTTACACGGCACAACAAATGAAACGGTAACTGATAAGTTGGAGTTTAACTGTGGCTGGATGCTTGATAAAATTGACGGTATAGATCACGCAGAAACAGCAAAATTCTACCTTTCGCGCTTCTATATCTTATATGAGAAGAACATAGAAACCGAGTAAAAGGAGGTAACGAAAATGAAGAAAATTATAGTGTTACTGTTGTGTATGCTCACTTTGTTTGCGTTCTCTGCTTGCTCCACTCCTATCTATCCCGGATTGCCCGATATAAGCGAAAAACCGATGAAAGGTATCGAGATTTACTGTTGGCAGGACGGCGGCGAATGGAAATGCGGTGGCACAGTTGGCACAAATAGAATGAAAACCGACTGGGAAATACGCGCCTTGCAGGTCGTTACAATTCCCGAGATGAAAAGAATCCTTGAACAAAAAGGACTTACCGATTGCTTTTCCGTAAGACTCGTTGACCTTTCGGGCGACGAGGTTGTATATCTCGACGTCGCGGAAAACCTAACGCAAATTGCAACACTTGAAATGCAGCTGGGCAGTATTGATTAACAAAAATTTGGGTTAAGTAGGAGAGTATATTCACTATAAAAAATAGAATCTTGCGACACACCTACAGAGAGAAGGTTGCTTTTCCCACAAAAAAATCCGAGTCCAAAGGGGCTCGGATTTTTGTGTTTGATGAGAGTTCGAAAATTAAGCCATGAGCTTTGCGATGAATGCGTTTTCTTCGCGAGAGATTTTTTCGTCTACTGCAACAAAGGTAAGGCAGAAGGTCAGCAACGCGGTCTTGATGTTTTCGGGGCAGCTGTCAGCCAAATGATCGATAGCATTGACCCACTCGTTGGTGTAGTAGTTTTGAATG
Organism: Clostridia bacterium; assembly: GCA_017463565.1. GTDB lineage: Bacteria > Bacillota > Clostridia > Christensenellales > CAG-1252 > RUG14300. The sequence goes on from JAFTOZ010000001.1 coordinate 1,896, forward strand.
ATATTCTTGAACTCGTCGTAAGAATAGTTGACGCCGGTGACGTCCTTGATGAAGCGATACTCCAGCTCGGTGAAATGACCGTCTACTGCGATTGCGGTGCAGATGAAGGGCAGGACGACAGAAGCGCCGTTGCCGTCTTTTGCAATGTCATTAAAAACAGGCATAATTTGAGAGAGCGCATCGTTAGCAGTGGCAAGAAGTACGGAGTAAGGTGCGTTTACGTAGTTCTGCATCAATTGGTCATAAGAATAATTTGCCATTTTAAAAATCTCCTTGGATAGTTGTTGCACTAACAATACTATACATTGGTCCTTTTGTCAAGCATGATCGAACCTTGGGGTATATCTCTCGTGGAGTTGCCTGCATTCGAAGAAATGGAAAACAGAAATTGCGACAAGATTTCCTCTACGCACCGACAAAACAAAAGCAAATATGACTGCCGCCAGTCGCTCGTCGGACTTGTTGTGTTGTTTTTTGACTATCTGGCATAGAGCGTTGTCAAAGTGGTGAAATTATGCTATAACATAGATAGGCACAATGCAACCAAAACTGCGAGTGCATATAGAACAAAAGGAATAAGGCAAAATGGAAAGAACAGGGGAGAGGGATACCGAGAAAAAGCAAAAGCAACAAAGAATAGGCAAGATGATTCTATTCGCCATTTTTGTGTTGGGGCTGATGGTATATTTGCTGCTCCCGTCGCTACGTGATTTTCGCAACTCCATCTACGGCTCTATCGTTTTGATTGCGCTGATAGGTGCCGCCATCCTATACGTGACGTTATCCAAAAAGATTGCTATGCATCTGCTTGGTAAAATCACGCTGTGGGCATATTTGGTCGTGTTGATTGTGCAAGCCGCTATCAATTTGGGTAAAATCGAGGCCATTTTCTCCTTTGTATATGCTGTTGGCAACGTCGTTGTTGCAACCATCATGTACAAAACGAAAAAGAAGGGCTACAAAGAGGTTTATCCATTTGGTTTGTTTGCATATCTGACTACTGCGGCAATCAGTATTCGTACACACTTTCCCAATGACGATTGGTGGCTCACACTTATTATTCCTGCGATTCCCGTTGGCGTGGTGGTGGCAGTGCTGTGTTTGCTATTTCAAATCAAAAAATACAAAAACGGCGGAAAACGGGAGAATCTCATCAGCATTCCGCTGTGCGGATTGTTGATAGGATTTATTTTTACGTATATGACGCTTGCGTCCATGAACGTGTACCTCGATACGTCCGCGCCCACGTATGAGGAATTCGTCATCACCGACAAGGACGTTCACTCGGGAGCAAAACGCGCCCCCCGGTATAACCTCGAGGTGCAAAGGGGAGACGTCACCTTTACCATAAACGTTTCGGACGAGGCATACTTCGACTATGAGGTCGGAGATACCATCACGCTGTCCATCTACGGCGGAGCCTTCAACGAGCCCTACTATATATACGAGGACCGCGGCTAGTAGAGAATTGAACGCCTGAACTATCGAAAAGCAACCTGACCCAAGTTTTCGCTTGGGTCAGGTTTTTTTGTGGAGCGGAAAAATAGTAAAAATATTCGTGCAATCCTTGTTTTTTAGGAAATTTCTCTATTTGAAAGCCCTGCTTCCCTTGCGTGCAGGAGAGACAAAAGTCTCTCCTTTTCGTGATTTTTATTGACTTTGGCAGACTTCATGGTATAATAAAAACGAAAAAACTTCGAGGGGTGGCTTTATGTTTACCAGAAAAGCAAACAAAACTTCATTCGTTGCGATTATCCTTGCGGTGATCCTCATTTGCGGACTTGTAGCAAGCCTATTGGGGCTGTCTTTGGGCAATACGCCCAGCACGGTGTATGCGGCAGAGGGGAATTACTATGATTCCATCGACACCGACCTACGAGGCGATGCGCTGCGTGCACAGATTGCATCCTTGATCACCAGTACGCACCACACAAATCCTTCCTATTCGGCAGGACTCGCAGCGCTGTTTGAAGTGTCGGACATCAACCCCAATACGGGCAAGGTGATTCAGTTCTACACGGGTACCGAAACCAACGGCTTCACAGGTAACCGTGAGCACGTGTGGCCCAAAAACGGTGGCAAGGCATTCCCTGCTGAGAGCGAGGCCGGCTCGGACGGACACCATTTGCGCCCCTGTGACAACAACTTGAACAGCGCCAGAAGTAGCCTGAGTTTTGGCGAGGTGGATCAAACGAGCGGAAACCTTGTGCAGGAAAACGGTTCGAGCAGTTACAAGAGTTTGTGCTATAAAACCTCGGAATATTTCTATCCCGGCGAGGGCTTCCGCGGACAAACGGCACGTATTTTGATGTACGTGCAGACCCGTTGGGGTGATGATTATAACTTGTCCTTTGTGTTGGGCGCAGGCTCCAACAAGACTATCGGCGATATCGAAACGTTGATGAAGTGGCACATTCAAGAGCCCCCAACCGAGCAGGAAATGTACCGCAACGAGAAGGTTGCTGAATATCAGGGCAACCGCAACCCTTTTATCGACCATCCCGAGTATGCAGAAATGATTTACTGCCACGACGGCGAGAGCTACAACGACGAGTTGCAAGCCGTGGTGGAAACCTACGGCAGTTATCTTGCCGATCCCACTCCTATCGAAAGTCTTTATGTTTCTCCTTCTACCGTCACCCTCACCGTGGGTGCCCAGGCAGTATTGGAAGTTACTCCCTATCCCACCAATGCTAGTAGCAAGGTGACCTGGACCACAAGCAATAGTGCTGTGGCTACCGTGAGCAACGGTTACGTGAACGCTGTCGGCAACGGCGTTGCGACCATCACCGCCACCAGTGTGGAAAATCCCAGTATTACTGCCACCACCACCATCACCGTCAAAACGCTTACCGCGCTTTCTATCAGCGGCAGCGCAACAAAAACGACCTACTACGAGGGAGATCCCTTTGACCCCACGGGACTGACCGTCGTTGGCACGTATAGCGACGGCACGACGGAAACCATAGACAACAGCCTATGTCAATGGTTGGATAGCACCACAAACGAGGCGCTCCTTTCCAAGGGCTCTACCTCTGTCATTTGCAAGATGGCAGACGTAGGCGCAACCTATTCGGGGATTACCGTTAAGGCCTCTCTGGGCGGAACACTTGTCATTAGCCGTTCTTGCTTTAAGGATGAGAGCGCCTATGCATGGCACGCCTGGACGTCCGGCACCATTACGGGAAGTGCCTTCATATATGCGGACACCAAGAGCGCAATGCAGTTTAACCCCAGTAAGGACGCTTGTCATATCTACAACGATTTGCCCTTGCTTGGCGGTATCAAGACCGTTACCGTCAATATGCTTGCGGATAAGACGGAAAGGGTTTGGGAATTGTATACCTCGAGCGAGCCTTTCTCTCAAAGTGAGGACTTTAGCTCTGGAACCTCTCACGGACAGCAGACCGTCACTACGTCGGGCGTGACGTGGACGGTGAATACCACCGATAAGTATTTTGCGCTGGTGGGCGTGGGTTCCTCGGGCGCCAGTTATCTGGAAACCATTACCATTCAGTACGGCAGTAGCGAGCCCGATTGTGAGCACCAACTGGGCAGTTGGATTGCAGAAATTCCTGCTACCTGCACCCAAGAAGGTACGAAAGGGCACTACACCTGTTCTTTGTGCGCAAGCACCTTTGATAGCAACGAGGTTCTGATGGATGACCTTGTGATTGCCAAGTTGCCCCATACCGAGGTGGTAGATGCGGCCGTTTCTGCAACTTGCACCGTAACCGGTTTGACCGAGGGCAAGCATTGTTCTGTATGTGACGAGATCCTGGTCGCACAAGTGACGGTTCCTCTCGCTGCCCACAAGGACGACAACGTAGATCAGAAGTGTGACGTTTGCGGTACGGATGTCATCATTTGTGCCCACGAAACAAACAAAGAAGTCGGCATGAACCTTACGCCTGCCGTTGATTCTACCTGCACCGAGGCAGGAAAACTTGCCTACTATACCTGCGCCAATTGCGCGGATAGATATGCCTATATCAACACGGTGTGGACCAAGATTACCGCAGACAGCCAATTGGTAGTCGCAGCCAAGGGTCACTCTTTTGCAGACGGCACCTGCTCTGTTTGTGGCGCGGCTGAGCCTGCTATCAGCGAAATCGAGTTTACCTTTGGCGACAACGGAGCGGCAGGACACAAGGACGGCAGCGCTATGAGCGCAAATACCTCCTATACCTCGGGCGGTTACACGTTGGAAATTGTCCCCGGGGAAAAGATTTATAGCGGCGCATTTGACGCGCTTGGAAACAGCGCTCTGAAGTTGGGCACCAGTTCTGCAGTTGGCTCCTTTAGCTTTACCGTGCCGAACGACGTCGTTCAGGTTATCATCTACGTGGCGCAGTACAAAGCAAACACGACGAAGATTAGTGTCAATTCCGGCGCTACGCAAACTATCACCACCGCATCGGATAGCGGTGCGTATACTGCCGTTGAGGTAGATACTTCTTCAAACAAGACGGTTAACTTTACCACCGTATCCGGTGGTGCGCGTGCTATGATCGACAAGATCGTGTACGTGTTGGGTGCGCCCCACGAGCACGCGTGGGACGAGGGTGAGATAACGACCACCGCCACCTGCACCGTGCCTGGCGTGAAGACCTATACTTGCTCTTGCGGCGAGACCAAGACCGAGGCAATCGCTGCCTTGGGTCATACCGTAGAGGCTATTCTCGGGACTCCTGCTACCTGCACCGAGGCAGGCAAAACGGACGGAGAGAAGTGCTCGGTGTGCGGTGAGATCTTGACCGCACAAACGGAAATTCCTGCCACCGGCCATAAGGACGGCAATGCAGACAACGAGTGTGACGGTTGCGGCACCGCTATGGTGGTATGCGACCACGCAAACAAAAAGGAAGAGGGTATGAACCTCACACCTGCCGTTGACTCTACCTGCACCGAGGCAGGTAAACTGGCATACTACACCTGCGACTTCTGCAGTGAAAAGTATGCCTATATCAACACGGTCTGGACGAAGATTGAGTCGGAAAGCCAATTGGTAGATCCTGCACTTGGTCACGCCGAGCAAGCTCTCCCCGGCAAGGCTGCCACCTGTACCGAGAGCGGTTTGACTGCCGGCGTGAAGTGCTCGGTATGCGACGAGATTTTGACCGCACAAACGGTAATCCCCGCTAACGGTCACACCTACGTAGACGGCACTTGTTCCGTTTGCGGCGAGGCTAAGCCCGCCGTTCAAAACGTCACCTACGATATGGTGACAAACTTCGGCACCTACGGTAGTACGTGGAACAATAGTTACGTTTCTCGAACGATCCAGTCTACCGACCTGGGTAGCGGTCTACCTGCGGCGACTATCGTATTGAGCAATGCTAACAAACAAACGCAAACCATCACTGACCGTCCCGTTATTTGTTCCAAGGGTACCGTGCAATACGTAACCCTGACCTTGACAGAAGAAGGCAAGAGTATTTCTGCCGTGACTTTCCATCTGCAACAATGGACCAGCAAGGTGATGAAGGATATCCATATTGAATATCAAAATTCCGAGGGAACTTGGGTGAGCTGTAGTGACGTGATTACCACGCCTGCGGATTTGTCCGGTAATATTGCAGTTGCAGGAGTAACTGCCGTGCGCCTGTCTTATACGTCCAGCACCAGTAGCAATACTCAAATCGGCTTGACGGGTATCAGTATTGCGTTTGCCTCTGCCGGCGGAGAAGGCTCGCACGAGCACGCTTGGGGCGAGGGCGAAGTTACTACCCAGCCCACTTGTACCGCAGAGGGTGAGCGCACCTATACCTGCTCCTGTGGAGAGACCAAGACCGAGCCTGTCGAGGCAAAGGGTCACACCCAAGTCACCTTGCCTGCAGTAGAGGCAACCTGTACCTCTACCGGTTTGACCGCAGGTAGCAAATGTTCCGTTTGTAACACCGTTTTGAGCGCACAAGCAGTTGTGCCTATGACGGCGCACACCGAGGGAGATTGGATCGTTGACGATGAAGCCACCTGTACCCAAGACGGTATCAAGCATACCGAGTGCACGGTGTGCGGTGCGGAGATGAATGTAGAGCTGATTGCGCCTCTGGGCCACACCGAGGGTGAGTGGATTATTGATGCCGAGCCTACCTGTACGGTGACCGGTTTGAAGCACACCGTGTGTACGGTGTGCGGTGAGGACGTGAGACTGGAGGAAATCCCCGTGGTTGCGCATAGCGAGAGCGAATGGAAGATTCTTGTGGATGCAACCTGTACTGAGGCGGGCTTGCGATACAAAGATTGCACCGTGTGTGGAGCAGACGTAGCCGAAGAGGACATTGCACCCAAAGGCCACACCGAAGTGGTAGACGCTGCCGTTGCACCTACCTGTACGGCTCCCGGTGTAAGCGCAGGCAAACATTGTTCTGTTTGTAACGAAATCCTGGTAGCACAAGAGGCAGTTCCTGCCCTTGGCCATGCCGAGCAGATCATTCCCGGCACCGCCGCTACTTGCACCTCTACCGGTTTGACTGCCGGTGTGAAGTGCTCCGTTTGTGATACGGTTCTCACCGCCCAGACGATTATCCCCATTGCAGAACACACCGTGGTTGTGGACGAGGCAGTTGCACCTACCTGTACCGCAACCGGTTTGACAGAGGGCAAGCATTGCTCCGTTTGTAACGAAGTCCTCTTGGCGCAAGAAGTTGTTCCAGCGCTTGGCCATACCGAGGCAATCGACAAGGCAGTTGCCGCAACTTGTACTGCAACCGGTTTAACCGAGGGAAAACATTGTTCTGTTTGTGGCGTGGTGTTGAAGGCACAAGAAACCGTAGCCGCCCTCGGCCATAGCGAAGTGGTAGACGAGGCAGTTCCGGCCACTTGTACCGCAACCGGTTTGACGGAAGGCAAGCATTGCTCCGTTTGTAGCGTAGTACTTGTGGCGCAAGCGCCCGTTGCCGCCCTCGGTCATACTGAAGTGATTGACGTTGCCGTTCCTGCAACTTGTACCACTCCCGGCGTGACCGCAGGTAAACATTGTTCCGTTTGCAACACGGTACTGGTGGAGCAGGAGAGTGTGCCTGCCCTTGGCCATACCGAGGTTGCCATTCCCGGCACTGCCGCTACTTGCACCGCTACCGGTTTGACCGCAGGTGTGAAGTGTTCTGTTTGCGATATTGTTCTCACCGCACAAACGGTGATACCTGCGCTCGGTCATACCGAGGAAACTATTCCTGCCGTTCCTGCGACTTGTACCGCTACCGGTCTTACCGCAGGCACAAAATGCTCCGTTTGCGGCGTTGTTTTGAGTGCACAAGAGGTTGTGCCTATGATGGCGCACACCGAGAGTGATTGGATTATTGATAAGGAGTCCAGTTGTACTTTGGAAGGCAGTAAGCACAAAGAGTGTACCGTATGCCATACCAAACTGGCAGAAGAAGTCATTGAAAAACTGCCCCACACCGAGGGTGGTTGGATTGTGGATAAGGCCGCAACTTGCACCAAAGATGGCGCTAAACATACCGAATGTACCGTCTGCGGTACAACCATCAATAGCGCAACTATCGATAAACTCGGCCACACCGAAGTGGTGGATGTTGCCGTTGCTCCCACCTGTACTGCAACAGGTAAGACGGCAGGCAAGCATTGCTCCGTTTGTAGCGTAGTACTTGTGGCGCAAGAAACGGTAGCAGCACTCGGTCATACCGAGGTGGTAGACGAAGCGGTTGCGCCTACTTGTACCGCAACAGGCTTGATGCAAGGCAAGCATTGCTCCGTATGCGACACCGTTTTGGTGGCACAACAGGTATTGCCTGCACTTGGCCACACCGAAGTTATCATTCCCGGCACCGCTGCAAGTTGCACCGCAACCGGTTTGACGGAGGGCGTGAAGTGTTCCGTTTGTAACGTTGTGATTACCGCCCAGACGGTTATTCCTGCTCTCGATCATACTGAAGCGGTTGACGTTGCCGTTGCGCCTACTTGTACCGCAACCGGCTTGACCGCAGGCAAACATTGCTCTGTTTGTGGCGAGATTTTGGTTGCACAAACGGTGGTACCTGCTCTTGGCCATACCGAGGTAATCGACGTGGCCGTCGCACCTACCTGCACTGCAACCGGTTTGACGGAAGGCAAGCATTGTTCCGTATGTAACGCCGTATTGGTGGCACAGGAAGTTGTTTCTTCGCTTGGCCACACCGTCGTTGCCGATGCCGCCGTTCCTGCCACTTGTACCGCAACCGGTCTGACCGCAGGTATCCATTGCTCTGTTTGCGAGGAAGTGTTGGTCGCCCAAGAAGTGGTTCCTGCCAAGGGTCACGACAAGGTGCAACACGAAGCCCTTGCCGCCACCTGCACGACCGCAGGCCACAATGCATACGAAACCTGCTCGCGTTGCGACTATAGCACTTACGAAGAAATTTCCGCTCTGGGTCACAGCTACAACGAGGTTGGCCTTTGCCCTGCTTGCGGCCTGAAAGATCCCAGTCTGTGCACCCACCCCGTCATCACTCACGTGCCTGCGGTAGAGGCTACCTGTACGGCAAACGGTCATCTGGAATATTGGGTCTGCGAGGGTTGCCAAGTGATTTATAAAGACGAAGCGCACACGCAAGAGACCACCTTGGCGGAGTTGAACGTACCCGCCACGGGTCACACCGAAGTGGTAGACGTAGCCGTTGCGCCCACCTGTACTGCCACGGGTCTGACCGAGGGCAAGCATTGCTCCGTATGTAACGCTATTTTGGTGGAGCAGGAGACCGTGTCTGCTTTGGGTCATCGCCACACCGCTACCGTGACGCAACCCACCTGTACTGCCGTTGGCTACACCACCTACACCTGCCATTGCGGTGATACCTATACCGACAACGAGGTTGACGCACTTGGCCACACCGAGGTTGTGGACGCTGCCGTTGCCCCCACCTGTACCGCAACCGGTTTGACAGAAGGCAAACATTGTTCCGTCTGCGGCGAAGTATTGGTCGCACAAGACGTTATTGACGAACTGGGCCATACCGAGGTTATTGATATTGCCGTTGCCGCAACTTGTACCGCTACCGGTTTGACCGAAGGTAAGCATTGCTCCGTTTGCGACGAGGTTTTGGTGGCGCAAGCAGAAGTGCCTGCACTTGGACATACGGTTGTATTGGACGAGGCAGTTGCCCCCACTTGTACCGCCACCGGCCTGACTGCAGGTCGCCATTGCTCCGTCTGTGGCGAGGTGCTGAAAGCCCAAGAAGAAGTGCCTGCACTTGGCCATACCGAGGTGGTCGATGGGGCCGTTGAATCTACCTGCACCGCAACCGGTCTGACGGAGGGCAAGCATTGTTCTGTTTGTAACGCCGTATTGGTGGCGCAAGAGGTTGTGCCCACCAAGGCACACACCGAGAGTGAGTGGATTATCGACGAAGATTCCACCTGCACCGTGGCTGGTAGCAAGCACAAAGAATGTACCGTCTGCCATACCCAATTGGCAGAGGAAGAGATCGCACCCAAGGGTCATATCGAGGGAGAGTGGATTGTTGATGAAAACGCTACCTGCTCCGATGTCGGCAGCAAGCACACCGCTTGTACCGTTTGTGGCGTAACCCTCAACACCGCCGAGATTGAAAAATTGCCTCATACCGAAGTATTGGACGAGGCAGTTGCACCCACTTGTACCGAAACCGGTTTGACGGAGGGCAAGCATTGCTCCGTTTGTGGCGAAGTTTTGGTGGCACAAGAAGAGGTTGCCGCTACCGGTCATACCGAAGAAATCATTCCTGCAGTAGAGGCTACCTGCACTGCAACCGGCTTGAGTGAAGGCAAGAAGTGTTCCGTTTGCGACACCGTATTGGTGGAACAAGAGGTTGTACCCACCAAGGCGCACACCGAGGGCGAGTGGATTATCGACGAAGATTCCACCTGCACCGTGGCTGGTAGCAAGCACAAAGAATGTACCGTCTGCCATACCCAATTGGCAGAGGAAGATATCGCACCCAAGGGTCATACCGAGGGAGAGTGGATTGTTGATGAAAACGCTACCTGTTCCAATGTCGGCAGCAAGCACATCGCTTGTACCGTTTGTGGCGTAACCCTCAACACCGCCGAGATTGAGAAGCTGCCTCATACCGAAGTGGTGGACGAGGCAGTTGCGCCTACTTGTACCGAAACCGGTCTGACCGAGGGCAAGCATTGCTCCGTCTGTGGGGAGGTGCTGGAAGCGCAAGAAACCGTAGCGGCACTTGGGCATACCGAAGTTGTAGACGAGGCAGTTGCGCCCACTTGTACCGTAACCGGTTTGACGGAGGGCAAGCATTGCTCCGTTTGCGACACCGTATTGGTGGCACAAGAAGAGGTTGCCGCTACCGGCCATACCGAAGAAATCATTCCTGCAGTAGAAGCCACCTGCACCGCCACCGGCTTGACCGCAGGTAAGAAGTGTTCCGTTTGCGACACCGTATTGGTGGCACAAGAGGTTGTACCCACCAAGGCGCACACCGAGAGCGAGTGGATTATCGATGAAGATTCCACCTGTACCGAGGCTGGTAGCAAGCACAAAGAATGTACCGTTTGCCATACCAAACTGGCAGAAGAAGAGATCGCACCCAAGGGTCATACCGAGAGTGAGTGGATTGTTGACGAAGATTCCACCTGTACCGAGGTTGGTAGCAAGCACAAAGAATGTACCGTCTGCCATACCCAATTGGCAGAAGAAGAGATTGCACCCAAGGGGCATACCGAAAGCGATTGGATTGTAGTGGCCGATCCTACCTGTACGGTAACGGGTCTGAAGTACACCGAATGCACCGTCTGCGGCGAGGAAATGGATTTGGCTGAAATTCCCACCGTTCCCCATGTAGAGAGTGATTGGATCATCGACGAGGACGCCACCTGCACCGAGGACGGTATCAAGCATACCGAATGTACTGCTTGTGGCTACGAGTTCAAGATCGAATTAATTGCACCCACAGGCCACGTGGAGGGCGAGTGGATTATTGATGCAGAGCCTACCTGCGACGTGACGGGTATCAAGCACACCGAATGTAGCGTTTGCGGTGGGGACGTATCCATTGAGGAAATTCCTGCTCTCGGCCACGTAGAAAGTGGTTGGATTGTAGACACAGCCGCTACCTGCACCGAAGAAGGTCTGAAGCACACCGAATGCACCGTGTGCCACGAGCAACTGAATGTGGAAGTGTTGGATGCGCTTGGCCATACCGAAGTGGTAGATCCTGCCGTTGCCGCTACCTGCACCACAACGGGTCTTACCGAGGGCAAGCATTGCTCTGTTTGCGAAGAGGTTTTGGTTGCTCAAACTGTGGTTGCCGCACTTGGTCACACCGAAGTGATAGACAAGGCAGTACCTGCTACTTGTACCGCAACAGGACTTACCGAGGGCAAGCATTGCTCTGTATGTGAAGAAGTTTTGGTAGCGCAGACCGTGGTCTCCGCACTTGGCCATACCGAGGAAGAGATTCCTGCCGTTGCTGCTACTTGTACCGAGTCCGGTTTGACGGCAGGTAGCAAGTGTTCGGTATGTCAGGAGGTTTTGGAGGCACAAACGGTGGTATCTGCTACCGGCCATACCGAAGTGGTAGATCCTGCCGTTGCCGCTACCTGCACCGCAACGGGTCTTTCTGAGGGCAAACATTGTTCCGTTTGCGAAGAGGTCTTGGTTGCTCAAACCGTGGTTGCTGCACTTGGCCACACCGAGGTGGTAGACAAAGCAGTATCTGCTACTTGCACCGCAACGGGTCTTACCGAAGGTAAGCATTGCTCCGTCTGTGAGGAAATTTTGGTTGCCCAAATTCCCACCGAAAAGGTTCCCCATACGTTTGGCGATTGGATCGTCAGCACGCAACCCACCACCACCGCCAAAGGCGAAGAACGCCGCACCTGCTCCGTATGTGGCGAGGTGGAAACGAGAGAAACACAACTCTCTGCTGGCGCTGTCGAATTTGCCTCTACTGCAAACTCTATTCTTTTGGGAGAGGGCAAGAAGGCAGAATTGGCAGAGATGATTGATTGTATGGAATTGTACGGTAGTCTGTCTGCAGAGGAAAAGCTGGTGTTTGCCGAGGAGTATCAATCTTTGGTGGATAAGGTTGCCGCCTACAACGCCGAATTGCAAGCCACGGCTAAGAACCAGAATGTTGTCAAGGGTGCCTTGATTGGTGTTGCCGCAGCCGTCGCTCTTGCGGGTATCGGTATCTTGATCTGGCGCCTCAAGGTAAAGCGTAAGAAGAGCTAATTCCCCAAGGAAAGCCGTTTTGCAAAACAAAAAGCCGTATCGCAAGGTACGGCTTTTTCTGTGCAAAATCAGTTTTTCTTCTATGTTTCTATGGCTTTTTGGACAAACTCACGGATAGCACTCTGGAAAAGTTCGGTCTGTTTATACATACCGTTGCCGTGGTTGCACCCGGGCAGAATCACCACCTCGGTTGGCTGAGGATTTTGCGCCTTCAACTCCTCGAAAAACCCCTCATAATGCTCATTGCTACCTGCGGCAAGCAATAGGGGATATTTGGCATTTGCCACCGCAGCACCCACCGAAACCGTTTGTGGGTCTATGCCAAACGTGCGTTTGTATTTTTTGATACAAGCCGCCAAAAGTTTTTGCGGATGGGGGAGACCTTGCTCCCGAATCACGTTCTCAAAAAAGCGGCACATGCCGTCGCTTGGCGCATCTGCAATCACGCACGCCACACCGGGCAGTTCCTTTTCCAACGTAAGCAGGGCAATACCGCCGCCCATGCTCAACCCATGCACGATCACCTTTCCATCGGGGTGAGTGCGGTTGATTTCTTCAATCCACACCGCCGTATCCTTTGCTTCCATAGGGCCAAAGGAAATATACTTGCCCTGGCTTTTGCCGTGCGCTCTTTGGTAGGGGATCAGCACGTTATACCCCAAGGAATGGTAGAACAACCCAGGGAATGCCCACTCTCTTTCGGCATGGCTCGTGTAGCCGTGTATGCATACCACCGTCACGTTGCTATCCGCACCGCCGGGATAGTACACCCCACGTAGGGTCAGGCCGTCATTTGAGTGCACCTGCCATTCCTCGTGCGGCAGGGTCTGGATTTCTGCAAGAGAATCGTGCACCTTTTGGATGGTATCGTACCAGGAATCCGTCTTTGGCACCATCTTATATGCCTGCGAAATGTCGGGTCTTCCCAGCAGTTTTTGAAAAATCACGTTGGCTATTATGCTCTCAAACATACGCATTTCTCCCTCGATTGGATATCCCCAGTATAGCACGTCTGCCCATTTTTGCGCAACCGTCGCACCTCAAAATCCTCTCGCACGCGCCCTCTTGCGCGCGCATTTTTTTTGTGCTATGTCTTGACAACGCCGCTTTTAGATGCCTATAATAAGATGTACCATTATATTCTTTGGTACAGACAGCATAGACTCACTTCACGAGATGATTACGAAAAAGGAGTAACGCGTATGAATCGGTATTTGAAAGTTTTATTGTTTGCCATAATCGTTCTGTCTCTGAGCGTTTGCTTGGTGGCTTGCGATGGCGTCACTCTTCCCCCCGATGACGGTGGCGAAGGCACACCTGCCACGTTCACCGTTCGCTACGATGCCAACGGTGGCTCGGGCTTTATGTCCAATTCCGTCTGTACGGAGGGGGATTCCCTTTTGGTCAAGAACTGCACCTTCAGCAAGGCAGGCATGGTTTTCCAATCTTGGAACACCAAGGCCGACGGCTCGGGTGAGGCCTATCAACCCGCTGACCAATTGACTCCCACCGCCAATATGACCTTGTATGCCATTTGGGGTAGCGGATCAGCAGATCCCGATATTTGGACGGTGCACTACGACGCCAACGGTGGTTCGGGCACCATGAAGGATTCCACCTGCGACAAGGGTGATTCCATCACGGTGAAGCGTTGCACCTTTACCGCAGACAGCGACTTTGTAGAGTGGAATACCAAGGCCGACGGCTCGGGCGAGTCCTACCAACCTGCCGACGAGCTGACCCCTGGCGGCAACATGACTCTCTACGCTATTTGGGAGAGCCCTGTGGTAGATCCCGATATTTGGACGGTGCGCTACGACGCCAACGGCGGCTCGGGCACCATGAAAGATTCTACCTGCGACAAGGGAGACTCTATCACCGTCAGACGTTGCACCTTTACCGCAGACAGCGATTTTGTAGAGTGGAACACCAAGGCCGATGGCTCCGGCGAGTCCTACCAACCTGCCGACGAGCTGACCCCTGATGGCAACATGACTCTCTACGCTATTTGGGAAAGCCCTGTGGTAGAACCCGATATTTGGACAATTCGATATAACGCCAACGGCGGCACCGGCTCTATGCAGGAGAATGAGTACGAGGACGGCACGCAAATACATATTGCCGCTAACGGTTTCTCCTATACCGGCAAGGTGTTCGTCAGTTGGAACACCGCCGCAGACGGTAGCGGCGTTACCTATAATCCCGGTCAACTGTTGGTAGTGACCGAAAATCTGGATTTGTATGCAATTTGGGCAGACGAGGCCGTCACCCTCTATACCGTGACCTACCACGCAAACGGTGGTAGTGGTTCTATGCCCAGCACGTCCTATCCCCAAGGCACCCTGATCAACGTCCTGGAGAATGCGTTTACCCACACCCTCAACTTCTTGGAGTGGAACACCGCGGCGGACGGCACCGGCACTTCTTACGCGCCTGCGCAACAGGTTGCGTTGGAGGCGGACCTCGACTTGTACGCTATCTGGGAAGTGGAGTATTGCACCGTTACCTTTGACTATTGCGGATTTGGTGCCAATACCAGCGTATCCGTTCCCAAAAACACCTTGGTAGAGGAGCCCACAGCCCCCATCGCAGGTGGCTATACCTTTGAGGGTTGGTACACCCAAAAAGAAGGCGGCGTAAGGTGGATTTTCAATACCAACGCCGTCAGCGAAACCATGACTCTGTATGCGCATATGTTGCAGGTAGGCGTGGGCATCGTATCCGTCAATAACGGCTACGTCACGGGCAACTCTATCTATATCACCGTACCCGAGGGCACGGCAGCCTATTCCCTGAATGGGCAATTGGAGACCACCAAGAACTCCGCTTGGAAACTCTACGCCGCCACCCTTACCGGTGTGGCAGAGGTTCCCACCCGTATGCTCACGGGCATCGGCATCGGCGAAAACTTTGGTGACGGCTCGTATACGCTGACCGTTTGGGACGTCAATGACGAAAACGTGCGCGAATCCTACATCATCACCGTATTCCGTCAATTCACTGCTACGATCAACTACTACGGCTACAACTACACGCCCTCGACCGGCGAGATTGATCCTCTGACCGGTTACAAGAAGTACGACGATACCTTTGAGTTGGGTTGTCTGGAGCCGACCGAAACCCCCATCAAGACCGAAAAGATCAAGGTAGAGCAAGCAGGTACCACCCTTTCTATTGACCACGTGCCTGCTATGTCGATCCCGGGTCACACCCTGACAGGGTACGACTTTGAGTTTGGCGTGGAGGAATTGGAAGATGAAGTCATCGATATCTATCCTCTGTTTGAGACCGACGTCTATACCGTCACCCTCTATACCGGTACCGAAACCAAACAAATTGAAATTCTCTACGACTACTGTATTTTCTACGAGCCGAATCCCTCGGTTGAAGAGGGCACTTTCGTTGGCTATTACACCGAGGCTGGGGTGAAGTTCCTGTCTGCCTCTATGATTTATTGCGATTGCTTGTACCTGATGCCTCTGGGTGGTATTGACGCGCTGTATGCGAAATACATTATGAATCAATATCCCTTGAACGTATACGGCGAAAACGGCACCGTGACGGTAGAGGGCGCAGGGGACTATACGTTCGGCAAGGAAGTTGATTTCGCCAGCCGCGTTACGCTGGAGGCAACTCCCGATACGGGCTATCGCTTCGTGGGTTGGACGATGGAAGGCGTTAGCGGTTATCTGTCCACCGACCCCACCTACGACTATCGTATCGGCAAGGTAAACGAAATCACCGCCGAGTTTGAGGCACTTCGCTTCACCATCACGTTGGACGCAAGTACCTATCCCGTAGAGCAAACCGAGTATGAGATTGCTTATGGCGAGAGTATCACGCTGCCTATTCCGGAGGGTGAAGGCTACTTTATGGGTTGGACTCTGGAGGACGGCACCAAGATCACCGGCGAGCAGGGCGAACTGCTTGCTCCCTACGCTTACCTCGAGAATATCACCGTCTATCCCAACTTCGTCATGCTGTCGATTGAAAATGGCGAATTGACGGCAGTGTTGGAAGTTCCTGCAAACGGCATTTTGGAGTTGCCCACAAGCGTGACTTCCATTGCCGCGAATGCAATTCCTGCAGGCGTCAAGTATTTGGTGATTACGTCCGAGGGCGGCCTGCAGTTGTATCGGGGGTCCTTTGATCGAGCAACCGATCTGATAGCGGTATCCTTCCCCGACAGTGAATCCACCGCAGAGATTGACTTCGGTAACCTTTCTTCGGACGCGCTGTTCCTGTTTGGGTTCGATTCCTCTCATTCCGATCGAATCTCCAGAGATTTCTGTGATAATAAATTATTTAACTGTACCCTTGACGACTACGTGGTTGTGAACGGCGGTACCTACTATAAGCATGACGACGGTGCGGCGCTTGTGGACTATAATGGCACCGCAGAAGTCTTCTACATGGAAGATAGCGTGACCATTCACGGTGTAGAGTGCCCTGTGACGTTCATTGCGCAACCTGCCGTGCTCGACAAGAGTTTCCATGCCATCATGGTGTCCGACAACGTCACCGATATTAACAATTTCGGCGGCTCGCCTCTGCACATTGCCCGTAGCGGACAGGAGGGGGCATCATGGCAAAAAATCGACGGCGTCAAGTACGCAAGACTCCCCTACAAGAGCATGGAAGAGGGCGTAGAATACGTCTTTATGGGAGACTACTACCTTCGTATCGACACCGTCGCCAAAGAGGCGGTGATCTATGCCATTTTCCACGAAGAGGACGAGGAAGTGTTCAATCTGAACTTCCCCGCATTCGTCCGTGGATCAGACGGCACCGAGTATCCTATCACCAGGGTAGAAGAGCGCTCCCATAATACCGTTTTTGGTACGGTAGGCAAATACAATCTGCACATCTCCGAGACTTTGACTCTCATCGACGCAGGTTTCTTGTACAACCTATCCATCGGCACCATCAACGTTACCAACCTGACCAACTGGTGCACCATCTTTGAGATTAGCGGTAACTCCATGTACAACCTGGCATATCAAGCAGAGGCCATCCTTTTCAAGGGTGAACCCATCGTGGACTTGGTCATTCCGGAAGGTGTCGAGAGCATTCAGGAGTACGCCTTCTATCAATGCACGAGTATCAAATCGGTATTTATTCCTGATAGTATAAAGACGGTAGGACAAAAGGCCTTCCTTGGTTGTACCGGCATAGAAAGTTTGAATGTGCCCTTCGTGGGAGAAACTGCAACCGCCAATCAAAATGTGAGTTGGATGTTTGGCGAGGCTGCTAAGTCTTCGCTGAAAGAGGTCACCGTCCGTGGCAAGGTTGCCATTGGAGATAATGCCTTTGATTCGCACCTTGCTTTGGAAAAGGTCACTCTGTCTGCGGCAACGTCCATTGGCTATCGCGCATTCTATGGCTGCATTTCCTTGCGTGGAATAGACATTCCGGACTCCTGCACGAGCATCGCAAACGATGCGTTCTACAACTGTTCTCTCTTGGCGGACGTGGCATTCTCCAATACCTTGCTGTCGATTGGCAATAATGCTTTCTACGATTGCACCTCGCTGAAAAAACTGGTATTCCCCGACTCTCTGGAGAGTATCGGTACTAATGCCTTCTGGAGCAATGAAAATCTCTATTCTGTCACGCTGGGCAAGAACCTCACGTCTATTGGAAACCGTGCGTTTTATTTATGCACCAAATTGGCCGAGGTCATCAACCTGTCGTCTTTGCCTATCACCGCCGGTTCTGACGACTATGGTTACGTAGCCTATTATGCAGAATTGGTAGTGACCGACGAAGAGGATCGCGCCTACCGTGAGGAAGGCAATTTCCTGGTTGGCGAAACGGATACGGAAAAGGTGCTCAAGAGCTATATCGGCTCGGACGAGTACGTGGTGATTCCCGACGGATTCACCTCTATTGCCCCCTCTGCATTTGCCGCAACCAAGGTTCGCAGGGTAGAGATCCCCGATAGCGTAACGAGCATTGGCGAAAAGGCTTTCTATTCCTGCGCCTATCTGACTGAGGTTGTTTTGAGCGAAACCAGCGGACTGCGTTCCATTGGAAACCGTGCGTTTGAGGGCACTCAAATCAGTTCGTTGCTCCTCGGTCCCGACTTTGAGGAAATGGCAACTTCTGCTCTCGACTACTCTCGCGTGGTTGAGATTTACAACCTGTCCTCCTTCGTCCTCACGCCCGATTCGAATGGGAAATATTATGGCGCAGACACCGTCCTCAACGTCTATACGCCGAATGACGGTGAGAGTATCATTTCCGTCGAGGAGGGCGCGGTTGTCTATGCCTATGACGGCGAAGTATATCTGCACTCCTACTTGGGTACGCCCCACGAGATTGCAATTCCCGAGGGTGTTACGCTCTTCTCTTGCGAGAGCGTCCTCGACTCCCTTGCCAGGGCTTTGGTGAGCGTGCACTTCCCCTCCACGTTCAAGGAGATTCCTGCCTTTGCCTTCTGCGGTCCCACAAAGTTGGACTATGCAAAGTTGACGCACGTTACTTTTGCAGAGAACAGCGTACTGACGTCCATTGGCGAACAAGCCTTCATCTTCTGCGCTCAACTGGCAGAAATCACCATCCCCAACAGCGTGACGTATATCGGTAGCAGCGCTTTCGCCGGTTGTACTTCGTTGGAGAAGATCAGTATGCCTTTCGTGGGCGAAACCGCCACTACCAACAATACCTTTACTTGGATGGGTATTACTGCAAGCGTTCCCCTCAAAGAAGTCGTCATTCTCAGCGGCACCAGCATTGGCGAAAGATTGTTCAACAGGTTCACTCTGTTGGAGCGTGTGACTTTGCCCTCCAATTTGGAAACCATCGGCGGCTATGCATTCCATGGTTGCAATCAGCTTATTGAAATCACCATTCCCGACTCCTGTACGAGTATTGGCGACTATGCTTTTGCATACTGCACGGCGCTTGAGCGTGTGACTTTGCCTTCTTCCCTCAAGTCCATTGGCAACTACGCCTTTAACGGTTGTACCGCGCTTAGCGAAATCACCATTCCCAACTCTTGTACGAGTATCGGCAACTATGCGTTTAGCGGTGGCACTGCGCTTAGCGAAATCACCCTTTCCTCTTCCTTGGAGACCATCGGTGAGTATGCGTTGGCCGGCGCTGCATTCCAGACGATTTCTCTGCCCAGCAGTTTGAAAACCATTGGCACGGGCGCCTTCAAGCAATGTGCTGCGTTGACACAGATCCAGATTCCGGGCTCCTGCACAAGTATTGGCGAGAGTGCTTTCGTCTATTGTAGTTCACTAACGAGTGTGATTTTCTCCAGCTCATCGGGCGTGAAAACCATACCGACCCGTGCTTTCGAATATTGCTCTGCCTTGACGCAAATCAGTATGCCCGATTCTTGCACGAGCATTGGAGAGTCTGCCTTCTCTGATTGCTCCAGTTTGACAAGCATAACCATTCCTGACAGCGTAACGAGTATCGGTAAGTATGCTTTCTATGACTGCAGAGCACTGTCTTCTATCACTTTGGGCAGGAAGTTGAGCAGTATTGGCAACAGTGCATTTGCCTTCTGCACCAATCTTCACACCATTTACAATAGGTCCTCCCTGCCTCTTACGAAAGGCAGCAGCGATTACGGTCACGTTGCATACTATGCTACCAATATTGTGAATAGGTAGAGGAATTCCTTCTCACTAATCCGTGTGGGACGCAAACCGTGCCCCTCGGCAAACAAAAAAGGCACTCAACCGAGTGCCTTTTTCTATTAACTCATTCGCTCCAAATACTGCACCGCCAAGGGGAAGAACTGTCGGTATGCGGCGCATACGTCCAACGAAACCCTTTCGCGCTTGCAGCCGCCACGGCAAAGGTGCAGATAGCGGCAAGTCCTGCATTTGTCATCTATCGCCAAACTCTCCGTGATAAAGTTGACGGCAACAGGGTGTTGTTCTAACCTCACAAAGTCGGTGTCTGCAATGTTTCCCAAGGAGTAGCGGTCGGTACAGAAAAAGTCGCAGGGATACACCTCGCCGTCTGCCTCTATCACGTACTGATGGGTGCAATGGCCGTTCATACCGCATTGCTCTGCTCGCCGACCGTGCGCCAGCAACACCAGATTGTCAAATAGCCGTATCGAGGTATAGTTGCCCTCAATATAGTCCTTGAGGTACAGTCGAAAACATTTCTTCAAAAATTCTGCATACTCCTCGGCGTTGATATAAAAATCGCTATGCAAAGCAGGGTCTTCCTCGAGTGGGCGCAGACAGGGGATAAATTGCAGATGTTTGAAGTTGTTGCGTTTGTAAAAGGTATAGATGGTTTCGATATTGGCGACTACGGGCTTTGTGACCACCGTCAGGATATTGAAAGCAACGCCCTTTGTGGACAGCAACCTTACTGCACGCATCACGCTCTCGTGCGTATTCTCTCCCTCGGCGTCAGTGCGCGGTGCGTGGGTGGCACGAATGCCGTCCAACGACACGCCCACCAAATATCGCCCCGACCGAAACAGCGCACACCATTCCTCGTCTATCAAGGTGCCGTTGGTTTGCACCCCCACGTGCACAGGGCTACCGTAGACGTTGAGTTGTGGCAACAAATCGGCGAATGCACGGAAAAACGCCTTGCCGGCAAGCAGCGGCTCGCCCCCTTGGAAAGAAATCATCACAGGACTACCCTTGGCAAAGGCAAACGCTTTTTGCAGTACGTCTCGCAGGGTGTCTATCTGCATAATGCCGTGTGAGGGCATCTCACGGCAGGCGGCAAGTGCGTGGTAGAAACAGTAGTGGCATCGCAGGTTGCAGTTGGAGGATGCCGGTTTAATCATCAAAGAGATGGGGGGCATAGGCACCTCACGGCTTATCGAGGATTCCCCGACGGTTTTCGCGCATTTCTGTTCGGGCCTCGGCCAGACGTGCTTTCATTTGCGCCAGCACCTCTGCGTTGGCTTTTGCCACGTTATATCCCTCGGCAGGGTCCTTGTCCAAATTGAACAGATAGTCCTTGTAGAATTGGTCGATAAAGGCAGAATTCTCCGAATGGACGTTATCGTAGAACTTATAGTCGTAGATACCGTCTGGGGTGGAGACGGGCATTTGCAATCCCTGAATTTTTCCGCCTTTCATATAGTAGAGTTCGCCGTGCACTCTCATATCTGCCGCCACTTGCCCCGACAAAAGGGTTTTCAAGGAAACGCCGTCTATGATACGGTCGGTGGGCAGCAAATAATCCTCTCCCATCACGTAGTGCAAAATGGTGGGGAACAGATCCTGTAGCATGGCGCTGGACGTGATCTTTTTGGTGGAACCATACCGTAGCAGGTTGCCGTTCTCGTCGTAGATGGGCAGGGGACTATCCGCCACCGCCGATCCTTGTCCCACGCCACCGTTGGGGTAGCTGATGAGCGCAGGCACCTTCATACCGCCCTCAAAGGTGGTATTTTTTCTGCCACGCAGACTGCCTGCCACTCCCTCTCGCCCGGGGCCGTTGTCCGAGGTAAACACAATCAGGGTGTCCTCATATACGCCACGGTCCTTGAGGTTTTGCAGTATTTCTCCCAACCCCCTATCAAACTCCTCTATGCAGTCGATATAGGTATCGTCGGTGGTATCTCCTTGTCCGCCACCGCCGTTATCCGAAAAGATGGGGTAGTGGGGCCACGGTGTGGCGTAGTACATAAAGAACTTTTCCCCTCCGTCCAGGGCCCGATTGATTTGTTCGTTGATCTTTTGGGTAAAGATGCGTGTGGAGTCGCTTTGATCCAAATTATCCTCGTGCGAGCGCACGCGTGTCGCCTGTCCGTCCACTTCTTCCACCCAATCGTAAGGGGTCATATCGTTGACGTAATAACTGCCGTAGAAATAATCAAAGCCCTGGTTGGTTGGCAGATATTCGCCGTAGTCGCCCAAATTCCATTTGCCCACGCAGGCGGTACTGTAGCCAAGTGCCTGCAAAGCCTCGGCAACGGTGATTTCGTCGCCCAATATGCCGTCTACGTTATGCAAAAATTGATATGGATTCAAAAAGTGAGTGGGGGAGAAGGTATCGCCGTCCACCACGGTGGGAAATACCACGTTGTCCAAATATCCGCGCGAGGCATATCTGCCGGTGAGCGCAGTAAAACGCGAGGGGGAGCAAACAGGGGCGGATGCATAGAAATTCTCCATATATATGCCGTTTTCGGCAATGGAATCAATATTTGGGGTATTGATGGTGGCTTTGCCTTCTTGCATATAACTGTATGCCGAAATATCCGCATACGCCAAATCGTCCATCAGAATGAATAGCACGTTGGGGGAGTCTTCTTCGGGTTTGCTCTTTGCCAATGCGTCCAAATAGTCGTCGTGGCCCTTCCACAACCGCTCTACGGTAGGAATGGCGCGCAGGCTCATAAACAGGAGATACACCAGGGCCGTCCCCGACATAAGCACCACGCAAAGTGCGCTTGCCAACTTTTTGCCTTTGCTTTCTATCTTGATAAAGCGCACCAAAACTGCCAACCCCACGGGCACCGCAGTCAGTACCGCATTCCACCACAGACGTTTGCCCACGCCGTCTGCGCCAAAGGCAAAATGGAAAAGGAGGGTGGAAAGAATAAGGACCAAATACGCGCCCCACAGTAGGCCCGGCATACGGTTGCGCCGTAGCACCGCCACCAAAATTAGCACCGCCGGGGGTATCGCCAGTACGACCGCCACCGGCAAAAAGGCGTTCCAACGGGTAGCCAACATCACCAGCGACAGGGCGCAGGCAAAAAACAAATAACACCAACAAAACACGTCAAACCGCTGTGGTTTGACCCTTTGCGTTGAAGCTGTATTCTCTTGTGGGATATGCGTATTTCTCTCTTCCATATTTTCACTACACTGCCATCAAGGCAAATCTACGTATGGATTGACGTATTGTCCGTGATGTTTTGTTTTGTTTTTGTATTGAATGGAAAACGTAGGACATTTGTGCAAGCAACCCAGGCACATATCACAATTTTCTTTCACAAAGACAGGCTTTCCGTCTTTCATTCGAATGGCTTTTGAGGGGCAGTTTTTCTCGCATAGCCCACAGCCCACGCAGGTGTTTTCTACCGAAAGATGCGCTGTCTTGCTGAGTCCGTTGTAGACCGCCAAAAAGGTTTTGCCAACAAAGCCAAGCGTTTTATCTACCAAGAAATCGCCCTGTTTTTTCTGCAGTATTCTTTCGATATTGCCATCGATCATGAGCTCTGCGTTCTTCAAGATAGCCAGAACCTCCTCGCGGTTCGACAGGTCAAACATAGGAGTCCAGGTATCCGTCATTTTTGCGCAAAACAATGCGTCGAATTTCCTGCCGATATTCTTTTGCAGATAGGTGTTGGCAATATCTCCCACTCTGCCGGATACGTTTCCATAGGTGGCAAACAGATAGCAATATCCCTCGCACTTGATCTTGGCCGTTTCCAAAAATGCCAAAACGCTATACGGCAGGCCTCCGCAATATACGGGGGCAAAGATACCCAACCTTTCCTCTTTGGATACTACGAGTTCTTCTCCGCTATAATCCAAGAGGTTCAAAACCCGCTCCTTCGTTTTTGCAGCGAGTTTATTGGCGACGTATTTCGTATTGCCGGTTTGAGAATAATAGACAATCATATTGACACCTATAGTGTGAGATCGCACGGATAATCCGTGGTGATACTTTTCTGTTCCTCATGACTCTTTGTTCTTGCGCAAAAGGAATTTATCTGCTCTATTATTAAGCATACCATATATCATGCCAGAAATCCATACGTAATTCGTTTTTCCGTCTTCAGATTTTTTCGTTGCAATCTGCCAAGATCATTCTTCCATCTTCTGCAAAAAAACGGATACTTTAGTCGCAAGAAATGGAAATACGTAGGCGTATGGGAAAGTGGCGCAGATACAAACAGGCTACATTTTCGCGCTATAATGTTTATACCTGAAATGGTCGGCGCTGTGCTCTATTTCCTTTTTTCTGTTTTCGTTTTACTTTTTTCAAATTAAACATAACAAGCGGTGAGCCGAAGCCCACCGCCTTTCTTTGTTAGTTTAAAGCGTCTACGTTAATTTGTATGCTCTTTTATTGTGTTTTATCTTCTTTTCTTTCTGATAACAAACCAGAAGAGAACAAATCCACCGCCGCCTACGACTGCAACAGAGCCGATTGCGATGCCGACAATTGCACCCGTTCCAAGACCGTCGTTATCGTCCTTAGGAGGATTATCGACAGGAGGAGTGTCGGGATCGTGTGCAGGCATTGTGTAATCACAGGTATCACACTTGTTGTCACCGTTGTTGTCAACGTGTGCTGCCTTGTTTGCCTTGTCACCGCATTCGCACTCGTTCCAATGCTCGTTCGCATCGGTTACCCAAGTCGAGCTGTGGCTATGAGTATGCGGAGGAGGCGTTACGCTCATAGCGTATCCGCAAGTGTCGCAAGAGCCGTCGTTATTGCCGTCGTTGTGAGCAGACTTATCAAGCTCCTGATCGTCACAGCCTGTGCATTCGTGCCAGTGATGAGTTTCGTTCTTCTGCCACTCTGCTTCGGGAGTATGCGTGGTATGTCCGAGAGCCGGTGCGATCTGCCATCCGCAGATGCTACATACCTCGGGATCGGTTTCGGTAGCCGCGCCTGCAGATTCGTGATTCTGCTTGGTGTCGGTTACGGAGCATCCGTTCTTTGCACATACATGCCAATATCCACTTGCATCCTTTTCCCATTCGCCGGTGAAGTCGTGAGAAACCTCTCTTACTGCGTTACAAACCTCGCAAGTGGTGTCACAAGAATTGTTCGGATCGTAGCTGTGAGGAGCTTCTTCGAGATGCTCGTCGCATCCTCCGCAAGCCTTCCAGTGATGCGTTGCGTTAGACGTCCATTCAGTTGCAGGGCTATGAGTGTGGTTAAGCTGTGCCGCCATCTGATACTGACAAGCCGTGCAATACTGTGCGGATTCTTCGGTTGCAGCAGGGATGTTCGGCGTGTGAGCCATAATCTCATCGTGTTCGTTACAGCCCTTCACGGTACATACGTGAGCGTGTCCCGTAGCATCCTTGTATTCCCAAGTGTTGCCGAAGCTATGTTCTGCGTATTTGCCGTACGCCTTCTGACAGGTCGAGCAGATCGCAAGAGCGATACAAGTATTCTCGCCGCCTGCGCAATCGCCTTCGTCCTCTCTGTAATCACAGCCGTCTACCGTACAAGCGTGGTAGTGCCAGCCTGCATTCGTTTCTTCCGCATACTCGGTAGTCCAAGTAGCAGACATCTTGTGTGCGCCTACCGCCACTCCTTCAAAGAACGTATCGGTATCATCCTTCGAGCTTGCATCGCAATGCTCGCAAGCGTAATAGTAGGTGTGATGCGACTGACAATCCTCGCCCTCTGCCTTGAGGTATACAGGGCTTTCGATCTGCTTCGTATAGCTGTGTCCGTGAGCATCTGCCATCTTATGACCGCAAGCGTCGCAGAGTCTATCCTCGGTACAGGTTGCCTCGTCTGCCGAGTAGTGATCGGTAGCATCGGTATAAGCGTCGCAAAGCATACACTCATGCGCGTGGTGTTCGTTGTCTATGCTCACCCATTTCGTCGTATCGTATACGTGATCGCCAAAGTCGCCGTAGGTCTGTCCGCAGGTAGCGCATTCTGCCTTATGCTGACAGTCGCTCGTACTGCCGCTGTGAGCTACTCGGCTGTTTGCCTTTTCGCTTCCGCATACGCTACATACGTACCAGTGGTGAGTCTCATTGAACTTAAGCTCGGTGTAATTGTGCTCAATCGTTCTCTGATAGCCACAGATACAATCAACGTCGCAAGCGTTGTCGAATTGATGCGCGGTTTGGTCTATCTTATAGGTGTTGCAACCGGTACATTTGAACCAGTGGCTATTTTCGTCATAGCCGTATTCTCCGCTAGAAACGTGGTTTACGTGTCCCGTTGCGGGAGTGATTACGTATCCGCATTCGATACATAGTTGAGGATCGTCTTCGGTTGCGGGCGCGCCTTCGACGTGGTCTTCTAGCGTGCTTATTTCGTTACAACCAGGCGTTAGGCACTTGTGTGCGTGTCCGTCTTCGTCTTCATAATCCCACGTTGCACTCCAATCGTGGTCGGCTAAATCTAACTTGCTATCTTCTACGCTAGTTACTATAGTGCAATTTTCGTCTGCGTATACTTTATTACAAATAGAGCAAGTCCAGTATGCGTTGTTACCTTGAACTTGGCAAGTCGATTCTTTTGCGTCGGTTTTGGTCAGGATATATACGGCGCTTTGGTCGTTCGCGTACAACGTAGCGTTATTAGCGCAGTGACTGATAGCATACACCTTGTCACCGTCAAATACGGGTGTTAAATCGGTGCCTATGGTTTGTCCCCACGCACTTCCGTCTATGGTGAATTCTTCGTCAATAACTATTTGCTTGCAAAGTGCATAAGCAACTTCACCGCTAGCGAATTGTTCTGCCGTTCTTCCGCCGTGTTCGTTAGCGGTAGCATTTAAATAATAATTATTCTCAACAAGTGACGACGTATCATTGTCATCCAATACAATTACTCCACCGTAAATCAGCGTCGATTGATACTCGGCAGGAATGATAATCTCTCCAGCGTTATAACAATTGCCTACTAATGAAGTCTCAATATTAGCAATACCGCTTGTTGCCATTATGTCCGCATTGTTCTCATCAAAATTCTCATCGAAGGTAACTTCTATATTTCCTACGTTGTAGGAATTAACTATTGTTGTAGTCATTGTCCATCCTGCGATACCGGCAACAGAGTATCCGAAAGAACCAGCATTAATTTCGATATCACCGGCGTTATAGCATCTTTCTATTGTTACGCTTGAGCTTGACACTCCAATAATACCGCCGACAGCTTCATCATAATTTGCATCAACCGTAATATTACCCGTATTGGTGCAATCGCTTATTCGGTTGTAAACTCCAAATCCGACAACACCGCCGACAGCCGGTGTTATACTTTGAACGATAATATTGCCTTTGTTATGACAATTAGTTATTTCAACTGTGCCCTCGTAATCATTGCCACCTATGATACCGCCGACAATTATATATTCCGAGCTATTTGCGGTTGATGTAATGGTACCGTAGTTAACACAGTTTTTAATAATAACTTCACCTTCATTTTTAGCAACGATACCACCGAGGAAAATCTCAATTGTTTCATCATCCAAACCGTTTTCCACGTAAAGGTTACTACTGTTGGTACAGTCTTTGATAGTGCCGTTGCCGTAGTTGATACCAACAACACCACCGCCACCGTATTTTGATACGAGCGTATTGTTTACGCTATGGCAATTCTCTACAATACCGCCGTTATAATAAACGATACTGCTAAACTCGTACCCTTCTAAATAGGAATTTTTAACGGTAAGATTCTTAATGATACCGTGATTTTCGCCTAATAGGCCCCCTACTCCAAATCCACTGACATCATAATCAATTAAGTAAAGTCCACTAATAAACTTACCGTTACCGTCGAAGACGTAATCTTCACCTAAACCGAAAAGTAATTTCCAAATGCGGAAACTTTCTACTGCGCTTGCGTTAAGCGAGCCGTCTTCAAGAAGAACGTTCTCGTTGACAACGATATCGTTCATAAGGAATACGTTGCCGTCGATATATTCACCGAAATCAGAGGGGAACCAATATAGATGTCCTACTTTACTTACTTCGTACGCGCCGTCGGGCGTGCCATCGCCGTTGATATCGCGGTTTTCGTTATAGTAAGGTGCTTCAACACCGTCACAAAGCGTGCAGAAGCCGTCCCCGTCAAAGCTGTGCGCTCCTTGTGCACCGGCAGTAAAGTAGAGCGTGTCGGAAATCTCGTCACAGTACGCGCAATCATACCAATAGGTTGCTCCGGAAACACAGCTCGACGCCTCTTCCTTGAGGTGCGCCGTGTCTGCAATTTCCTCGGTGAAGCTGTGGTCTCCGCTTGGTTCCATCACGTATCCGCAGGAATCACAGGTCTTGGGGGTCGTACAGGTCGCTTCGTCCTCGGAGTAATGAGGAATGATCTCGTCGTAAACGTCACATCTTGAGCACTGATGGGCGTGTCCACTCTCGCCGAGATCAGTCCAAGCACTGCTTGAGAAGTCGTGGCCAAGCGCTTCTGCCAAAACTGTGTTGCATCTGGTACATATCTGCGGCGTGGTACAAGTCGCCTCGTCGCCTTCTGCGTGTTCCTCTACGTAAACGGTAAACTCTTCGACATAAGTATCGTAATTCACCGTATCCGAAGGAGTGAATGTCGCTGTAACGGCAAGAACTCCCGACTGCACCATCTTTATTGTGTTCATGTACCATCCGTCGGGAACCGCGATCACTTCGTACAAATCACCGCTTTCCGCGCAAATAGTCTGCTCAGAGGGCGCCACGTAATCCGGAGCAAGGTTGCCTGCCGCCTTAGCGTAGGTCACCGAGAACTCCTGTGTCTTTGCTTCGTAGAGGTCGGTTGCAGCCGCCGTTACGGAGTAGCGTACCTGACCTGCGCCGTTTGCGGTAATCACGCCGTTCGTATCCACGCTTGCGCTACCGCTTGTGATCGCATAGGAGAGTGCGCCCTTATTACCGCTTACGCTCACTGTAAAGGCTTCCTTCCAATTCGGTGCGCTCGGTGTTCCCGATACGGACAGAGTTTGCGCACCCTTGTTCAAGGTCACCGTAAAGGTTTCGGTCGCCGCATTGCAGTTATCGCTTGCCGCCTTATTCACCGTCAAGGTAAAGGTGCCGCCTGCCTTTGTGATATTCGACACAACGCCGTTTGCAAAGTCGAAGGTTACGCCGTTTTGTGCGGATACCGCATAGGAGATCGCTCCGTCGCCTGCGCCGCTTACGTAGTCAGCGAAGTCAATCGTCAATCCCTCCGAGTAGGTAAATTCATTCTCGGAAAGAGTGATGGTTTGGTCGCCCTTTTCAATGTTCACATAAAGCGTGTATACGTATTTGGATGTATTTTCGCCGTGTGCAGCGATAACTTCAATATAGTAATACAAGCCTCTTTCTTTGTATAAGTCATCATAACATTGTGAAACGTTCACAAACGCATAAGTTTGACCTTCAAAAATTACATCTCCTAATGACCATACTTGTTCTGCTCCGGGAGGAAGTATCGGATTGCAGTTACCTTTATACCAATTATAAGTATAAGTTACTTGGTTACCCAATTCATGCTCTGCCGTAATCGTTACGTCACGAGCGATGCCGTCGTAAACGAATTCAAGCGTGTCACCCACGTTACTCGTCAGCGTCGGAGCGTTGAGCTTCCATACGGCATCAAGAACGGTATCGCCCGATTGAAGCGTATACGCTTCACCCGCCGCGTATGTACCGCCGTTTGTGTTGTCAGACCAACCGTAAAACGTATAACCCATGCGCTCAAAGGCATCGTCGTCCATGAGAGTGATAGTCTGTCCTTCGTAATAATCTAATACATCGGACTCATAATAACCTTCGTCAAGCTTCACATAATATTCTATTTGAGAAATATTTCGTACATAGTAGGTAAAGTCCGCGGAAAAGGTTTTGTAATTAACGGTTGCCGTACAATATTCATCCAAGGGGGTTAACACGCTAAGATCAAATCCCGTAAGCATATTTTCGGTAACCGTTATCGGTTCGGTGCTATTATCCGCATAGCGTATAAACGCTTCGAACTCTCTGAATTTTTCGGTACTCAGCTTTGAATACCACTGTACCAGCTTATCCTCGGGAATCTCAATGCCCACTACGACGCGCTCCTGCCAGGACGCGAAAAGCTCTACGCCGTTAAGACTCATCGTCCGTTCGTCGTCCTCCGTAATAAGAATACCGTCCAGCGTCCAACCGAGGAACTTGTAAGAGAGTCTGTCTCTTTCGGGAATCTCTACGCCCTGTACCGCATCCCAAAACGGCGTGCCGTATTTCACTTGAATTTGAACGGATTCGCCGTTCTCAAAGGCGCCGCCGTTGGGATAGAGCGTGACGTTGGCAACCTCTCTGTCATAATAGAGCTTGAGGACCGTCGATCCGTCGGGCTCAATGGGGATAGGTTCGTAGCTTTGTTGTACAAAGCCGAACGGAGTATTAAACATCTGGTCGGTATAGCCGAGCGACTGCTTGCGAGCGGTCATCGACTCGTCAATAACGTATTCGCCGTTCAAATCCTCGAAATAAAACTCTGCCGTGTAGTAGCTGTATATCGACAATGTATTCTGAATATAGCCGTCGCCGATCATAACCAGTGCGTTATGTGCGCCAAGACCGCTCGGCGGCTGACCGTCCTCGGTTCCATACGCAATGGTAAGCGAGGAGGTATCAAATTCTCCGTTGAGCACCTTCAGCTCCGCCACCATCGGCTCTCCGTCGTATTCCTTGGAATTGCCTAACAGCAGAACGCGCGTTTCGCAGTGCTGACATTGTACCTCGTGAGCGTAGTTTTGTACCCAAGTATGAGCGCAGTTCGCGTAATCGTAACCTACCGTGTAGGTGAAGGTATCTGTGCAGCCCTGCTTCGTGACCGTAGCGGTCACGGGCTCCTTTTGTATCGTAGCGGTGGAGAAGCCCGTCACGTCGGATTCGTACACTATAAGGCGTATATATTCACCGTTATCATAATAAAGAATTCCGCTGAACACGTCAAAGGGATCGTTCAGGAAATATTCCTGTTCCTTTTCAATAGAAGCTATCTCGAAGCGAACGGGACTTCTTTCCTTCCAGATGGCTGTAAAGGTCAAGTCTTCGGTAAACTCAAACGGCGCCTCCTGACCTATCATTTCATCGTCCATAATAACGGTATATCCGTCCATCGCGTAGGTATATTCCCATTGAACAAACGTATATCCTGATTTCGTCGGAACGGTGTCGGGAAGAAGGACGTAGCTCTCCCCGTAGGTTGCCGTAAAGTTAACGCATTCCTCGTGAGTACCACCGTCAAGGTCGTAGGTCACGGAGTAGGTATTCGGTATCCATTTCGCATATAAAACGCTGCTTCCTGCCACGTTATAGGTTGCGCTTGGTTCCAGATCTTGCGAATAGTACATAGTACCCGTTCCGTCTTGATTGCCAAAATAGCCGGCAAAGGTATAGCCTGCTCTAAACGGATAGTGATTGTCCAATTCCGGAACCTCCGCGTCGTAGGTCATCGTCAACGCGACGAAGTCACCCTCACCACCGTTGGGATCCAACTCAACGTTATATACCCTCGGGGACCACTGAGCTGTGAAATGAAGGCCACCTTCTTTCATAGTGATATTATTGCGCACCATCATAAGCAGATACCCATCGCCGTACTGATCCACGTACTTCGTGAGGTTATATCCCGTCTTTGAAGCGGTGTTGCTCAGAGAACTGACCGAAAACGTTTCGCCCGCAGCAATAGGCACGGTAGTAACAACACCCGTACCCGTTCCACCGTTAAGATCGCACGTTGCATCGTACACGTAAGTGATGGACGTAGCACCGTTGCTTTGCGCAAACGTTTCGGCGATTGAACCCGAGTAACAATAATAAGCTCCTTGATTTGGGATAATCGAACCGGAAGCAAAGGTTATATTCTTCGCATAAATTCGAATCTCTTGCAAGTTAGTGCAATTTGCAAATGCGTTTGCATTGATAGAAGTCACAGAGGCGGGAATTTCCACCTTCGTAATTCCCGTACAGCCGTTGAACGCATTCGCGCCAATGGTCGTAAGCGTATTCGGAAGCTCGATTGCGGTAACATAGGTATTGCCGTAAAATGCGTTTGCTCCGATTGCGGTTACGGTATACGTAACGCTTCCGTTCGTCACGCTGCTCGGTATCGTTACGGCACCCTGCTCCGATACCGTAGATCCCGAAACCGTGACCGTGCCTTCTTCTCCGCTCTCGGAAAGCACCATATACGTGACGTTATCCATCGTAAAGGTGCTGCCAACCGCCGCCTCGGCTTCGATAGGAGCGATGAAAAATATACCCGTCAGCACAAGGCAGAAGGTAAGGAGTGCCATAAGACACGTCGTTATCCATTTTCTATGTTGCATTGATTCTGTTTTCATTAAAAATTCCTCCTTGCTAAGGATTTCTGCGCCGTGAGTGGTTATCCGATTTCACGGCGCACTCTTTTCTCCGTCTGTTAGAGCTTGTTTGGTATGATAGTAAGCACGAAGTGCGCTACCATACCAAAGGGGATACCCCTTGCTTTTTTCGTTTTTTATATCAAGCATCGGTTGCCGCCGCCTCTGCCTCGGCACTTGCTTCGGCTTCTGTAGGCTCTGCTACGGGCGGCTTTTCCTTCACCTTGACCTCCCCTCCGCATGCGGAGCAGAATTTTTCCTTTGCGGTTGCACGCTTTCCGCATTTTTCACAGGCGTATTCCTCTTTTACGACGACCTTTTTTTCGATCTCGCCACCGCAAGCGTTGCAGAATTTATCCTTTGCTTTCGCTTTCTTGCCACATTTACCGCAAACGTAGGTTACGGTTTCGCCGCTATCGGACGCCGGGAGCTTCTTTTCGAGAATTTTAAGAGCCACCGCCACGCCGACGGTAATCACGAGGCTGATAAAGATGCCTGCGGAAAGCCTGATGCCTGCCGAGCCGGAGTAGCCGTATTCCGAATAGCTCTCGCTGTTGGTTGCCGAGAGGATGATGAGGAACACGAGGAGCAGCACGTTCAGCCCTGCAAGCCCGAAGATGCCGAACTCGGCGATCTTCTTCGATTCGATTTTGCCGAGCCTGTCGGGGAATTTATTGAAGATGCCGAAGGCTTTGAGGAGTCCGAGGACACCCCATGCAAGAAGGGCGATACCGCCGATCAGTACGAAGATCTGAATGAGCGAGCTCATCACGCCGGAGAAGCCGCCCTCCCACAGATCCATGACCTTGTAGCCCGAAATGCCGACCGAGCTTGACTGCTTGCCGCCCCACTCTCCGAGGTCGTAGGAGTAGTAGGACGAGATATAAGGAATGGCCAACAAAATGAAGTTAAGCAGTCCTAATACCGCGCATCCAACGTAAGCGAGATTGCTTTTAATTTTTTCCATCATAGTCCTTCACCTCCTAAATTAGCCCCAATTTCCAAGCTGCACGTAAATCGTTGCGCTCTTGTAGGCTTCGTCATAGCGAACGGTCACGTTTATTTCGCCCTTATTGAAGTACCAATATCCGTTACTGCTGGACTGAAGCGTAAGCCCTGCGTTCACAAGCTGTGTTGCATAAGACTCTACGTCAGACAGCTTTACTCCGCGATAGACAATTTCATCGGTAGTCCAATTTTCCTTCAATGAACCGCTTGGCGTCCCTGTCTGATAATCGTAATCAAGGTAGGTATAGTCGTCGTCACCGTCGCTGTATCCTGTAACGTGGGTTACGGCATCCGTCAAGTAACCAACCTGCAAAAGCGGAACGCCTTCCACGACCTTGGGCAACTGATGATGAACGGGTATTGCGTAAAGGGTAAACGAGAAGTTTTCGGTCACTACGCGCTCGTCGCTGCTCCAATCAAGATCCTGACTGTACTTAAGGAAGAGATACCATTCCGTGCTATATGCGTGAAGCTCGCCCGAGATTCTGTCATCTCCCCAGCTATCCTCACGGTCATCTCTGCATTCAAAGTTTTCCGCAAGGTCTGCGATAAGGGTATTTAAGGTAGCTTCCGTTCCTTCAAACATAACGAAGAAGTAAGTCCACGGTCTTTCGTCGGTATCATAGTCAACCTCCACGTAAAGCTCGCCGGGTGGGTTATACGCGATTTTTTCATCTAAAAGCCCTACAAATTCCGTTCTGTCAATTGCGGTCACGCTATCGGGCTTTGCCGGGAACACACTCGGCAGCACCGAGCTATCCCAAACACCGCTGACGTCCGCACCGTATCTGCTCGTATCCCATTGATCCTTATAGGGGCTGTTTGCGAACACACTTCTGTAAAAGTACTGCTCGGGATCGTCGGGATCGTAGTCATCTCCGGGCGTTACGATGGGATTTCCTCCACCGCCGCCGGAGCCGCCACCTCCACCGCCTGAATTATCGGGAGCTTCCGTATTATTACAGGCAACGAGAGCAAATACCATCATTAAACTAAGAAGTAATGCTAATATTTTTTTCATTGTCGTAATCTCCTTATATTTTTTCTTCTGTTCGTCTACTGCGGTAGCTCCACATCACCGAACGAGGTAACA
>JAFTOZ010000040.1 GCA_017463565.1 Clostridia bacterium
GAGGACTTGGACAATCTCTGCGATAACTGTGGCGCAGAAGTCGCACACGTAGATCCCACTCCCGATCCCGAACCCGATCCTGATCCCGAGTGCACCGAGCACGTAGACGAGGACTTGGACAATCTCTGCGATAACTGTGGCGCAGAAATCGCTCCCGTTGACCCTACTCCCGATCCCGAACCCGATCCTGATCCTGAGTGCACCGAGCACGTAGACGAGGATTCCGATAACCTCTGCGACAAGTGTGGTGCAGAAGTCACTCCCGTAGATCCTACTCCCGATCCCGAACCTGATCCTGATCCCGAGTGCACTGAGCACGTAGACGAGGACTTGGACAATCTCTGCGACAAGTGTGGCGCAGAAATCGCTCCCGTTGATCCCACTCCCGATCCTGTTGATGCATACCTTTTGAAGGGTGTAGACGGTGACTGGGCAGTTGGTATCCAACTCTCTCTCAACGAGGGCGCAGACGAGGGCAAAGTAGAGTATATGCTGCAACAAGTGAGCATTGCCGCAGGCACCTCCGTCAAGATCAACAATCCTGCGTTGGAGCTGTGGGTTGGTGCCGCTAACGTGAAGGATGGCGTGACCGTTGAGTACGAAGCTGACGCAGACGGCAACATCCTCTTCCTTGTTGAGGGTAAGTATGATTTCTATTTGGACGTGACCGACGCCGCTAATCCCCAATTGTGGATTGCCGCTTACGTTTGCCCCCACGTAGACGAGGACTTGGACGGTATCTGTGACGATTGTTTGGCAGAAATGCCCCAATCGGATCTCTATACCGTGTACTTCTACAACCAAGACGATTGGACCACCATCAACGCTTATGCTTGGACCGAGGGTGCAGGCACCAACAGCAGTTGGCCCGGCGTGGCAATGACCGCCGTTGAGGGGCAAGAGGGTTGGTACTCCATTGAGTTGAATGGATTTGAGAACATCATCTTCAACAACGGTTCCTCTCAAACCGCTGACCTCACCATCGACCGCGAGAATCTCCACTACGCATACGGCGCTTGGCAAAACACCTTTGAGGTTGTCGAGCCCGAATTGCCCGAAGTAGACGAGTCCATGAAGGTCTACAAGGTTGTTTTCTCCGACAGTTGGGCAACTGCCTCCGGCGCCAAGTTCTACATCTGGGCTTGGGGTAGCGCACAACCCGATGCTTGGTACGAGGTGACCTATACCAGCGGTATCTACCAGGTAATTCTGCCTGCCGATGCTACCGGTTGCAAGTTGGTTCGTTTCGACCCCAGCACTGCCGGTCTGCCCACCTGGGACAACGGCATTTGGAACCAAACCGGTGATATGGTGCCCAGTGGCGACACCCTGACCATCAAGTTCTAATCGAAATCAACAAACCTAACTATCCCGACGGTTTTCCGTCGGGACTCATCGAGGGTAGCGGTGCACGAGCCGCCACCCCCGTAGCCCAATCAATACCATACGCAAAAAGGAGTTATCATGAATAAGCGATGGACTAAACTGCTGTCAATCATTCTGGTTGTGGTGACGCTTGCCGTCAGCGCCACAACCATATTCAGCGCGTGCACGCCCGAGGGAGGTCAAACCAACACCCCCACGGTCACACCGCCAGAGGATCCTGTCTATACCATTTTGTTCTATACAGGAAACAAGAGTGATGCCGATATCGATCCCATCACGGCCAAGGCGGGCGAGCCTATCAGTGCGCCTACCGCCCCCTCTATGCCCGGTTATACCTTTGCAGGTTGGTACGAGGACTTCGACGTTTGGATGAAGCCCTTCTCACATTTTGAAACCATGCCTGCCAAGAATCTTGTGCTATACGCTAAGTGGGAGGCCGTCAGCGTAGACGCCAAAAAGGAACTGGAAGAAAGACTCAACCGAGAAAGCAAAGAAGGCCACCTCTATATTCACTATTTGCGTTTTGTCAACACGCCCGAGTCCTACGAGCCCTACAATTTGTGGGTATGGCCCAAGGATCAAACGGGTATCGAGTTCGACTGGATGCGTGACGAAAACGGTCAAATCATCGTAGACCCCATCGTAGGTGCCACCTGCGACGTAGACCTCACCAAGACCTATACCGAGGCAGGAAACGACAAAGATACCACCACGACCTTCCTTTCTCGCACCGATTCCGACTACCAGGCAGGCGACATTTTCAACAAGGAAATGTACGTGGACCACTTTATCGGCTTCCTCATTGTGTTGGAGGAGTCCAAGACGGGTGAGACCCACTGGACGAGTGACGGTGGCAACCAGTTTATCCCCAAGGCCAAAGAAATTGGTAGCGTATACGCAGATCGCTTGCGTGAAAACGGCAGCGTGCATATTTTTGCCAACCAAGAGTACGTCTACGACTACGTATATTCCGTAGCCGAGACCACCGAGGCGGAGGATCCCTACGAGGGCGACGATGGCACCAACGTCAGTTTGTCCAACGTGGATAGCTCTGCCGTCAGCACCTACGCCAAGGCCGCTACCGCCAAGGGTATCAACGGTGTTGGCTACCAGATTATGGTATCTTCCTTCGCCGATAGCGATGGCGACGGCAAGGGCGATATCCGCGGTATCATCGAAAACCTCGACTATCTGGAGTCTCTCAGTATTGACGTTTTGTGGTTGACCCCCATTCAACTGTCCGATAGCTACCACGGCTACGATATTATCGACTACAAAGAGGTTGACCCCAAGTTTGGCTCTATGGCCGACTACGAGGAGCTGTTGCAAAAGGCACACGAGCGTGGTATGAAGGTCATCATGGACTTGGTATTGAACCACACCTCTATCAACAACGTATGGTTCCAAAAGTCTGCGCAGTTAGATCCTGAGTACCGCAGTTTCTACCAATGGCGCAACCACAAGAATGAAAAACTGTCCGACGCATGGCACACCTACGGTGACCACGATTATAGCTACTACGGCAAGTTTGCTACCTCTATGCCCGAGCTCAACTACGACTTCCAGGGCACTCGTGACGCTATCGTGGACGTAGCCACCTATTGGCTTGCCAAGGGTGTAGACGGTTTCCGTATCGATGCCGTCAAGCATATCTATATGGCAGACGAAACCGCCAAGAAGTCCACGGATATCATCATCAACGACTTCGATCAAGAAACCCAAACCGACTACAGTAGCAACGTCACCAAGAATATCAACTTCTTCATGGAGTTCAATGCACGTGTCAAGGAGCAATATCCCAATGCCTATATCGTTGGTGAGAACTTTGACGGCAACGCATACAACGTGGCTCCCTATTACCAAGGTTTGGACAGTATGCTCAACTTCTACGCCTACTACAACTTTGGTCAATCCTGCGACTTTGTGGCACAAAGCCCCGGCATCTTTGCAGGTAACACCTCTGGTGTGGCAGACAAACCCACCGGCTCCAATACCGGTAGCCTTTTGACTAATTCGTGGAGCTACGCAGGTACGTTGGCGACCTACAACGCATACCGCGCAAACGGCGCTGCCATCGATGCTCTGTTTACCTCCAACCACGATATTCCTCGTTTGATGAACAACGTGGTAGGTGTAGGTGGCTCGGCTAACTGGCAAGGTGGCACCATCACCGCATCCAATGCTGCTACTGCTCGTAATCGTGCCAAGGTGGTATTTGCTACGATGATGACCCTACCCGGTGTCAGCTTTATCTACTACGGAGACGAGTTAGGTATGAGCGGCAACTACGGCAAGGGCGAAACCAAATTAAGCCCCCACGTCGACCGTCAGTACCGTCAACCCTTCAAGTGGACCACCGCCGATTGGGATGAGGGTGGCAGCCAATACATCACGCACTACGGCATCAGCGGTGACACCACCTACGCCGTAACGTGGGACAACTACAATATCACGCTGCCCGGCGTGAAAGAGCAATCCGCCGATCCCAACTCTATGCTCAACTTCTGCCGCTACTGGACAGACGCCAAGAGCAACGACGACGTGTTGAAGTACGGCACCTATACCGTACTGTCCTCCAACGAGGGTGTGTTTGCCTACAAACTCACCTACAATGGCACCACCTACTATTGTTACCACAACTTCACGCAATACAGTATCAGCAACTACAACCGTGGCGGTAGCACCGTAGTCTATAGCAACGGTGGTTCTACCTCCGTCATTCCTGCCTACGGCACCATCATCTTCAGATAATCAACCCAATCAGAAAAACATACAAAGAGGATATTTATGAAAAAAACCTTACTAATTTGTTTAATCCTTTGTGTGGTACTGGCGCTGACGCTGGCAATCGTTGCCTGCGTTGGCCCCGATGCCCAGCCTCCCGTTGACGGAGACTCCGGTGACGGCGGCGGCAGTACGACCCCCGTGGTGGACGTTCCGCAAAATATCGAAGTAACCGATATTGGTGCGATCACCTGGAAGTCCATCTACGGTTGCACCTACGAGCTCGAAATCAACGGTGTGGTCGTTCCTGTTGCAAAGAACCGCTACAATTTGGCTGATTTCTCTACCTATCCCACGGACGGCGTGTTTGAGTTTCGCGTGCGCAAGGTAGACGAGCAAGGTCAGGTCGGCACCTGGAGCGAGATGAAGAGTGTCACCATTCGCGGCCGCGTCATCAACGCAATTGCACTGTCTTCGGTAGAGGGCTTTACCTTTACGTGGCGCAATAACGCCAATGCGAGTGGAGTAGAGGTCAAGGTGAACGGCACTTCCTACTCTTTGCCCAAGGGTACCACCACCTACACGATGGACGCTCCCACCCAAGACACCACGATCTCCATCATCTTCAAGGGCGACGGCGTTTTCCACCTCGATAGTGAGCCCGCCACCTTTGTCTACAGCGTAGAGAGCAAGTCCTACCGTCTGGACACTCCTAAGAATATCTACGTAGAGGAGCAAACGGTATACTTTGACCACGTGGTAGGCGCTAACTACTATCATCTCTATGACTATACGGGCCACCGCCGCACCATCAAGGTCAACCATTTTGATATGGAGACGGCTCTGCTCGTTCGCTATATCCAAGCAGACGCCGACTCGGACGTATTCAGTGCCAGCGAAATGGTAGAGGTTTCCTACTTTGGCGAAGACGGCGGTAAGGGTACTGAGGAGGATCCCTATCTCATCAGTACGACCGACCAGTTCCGCTATATCGAGCACTACGAGGCAGCAGGAATTTCTGCCCACTACGCATTGGTAGCAGATATGCGCTTCGCCTCCATCGCTTTCTCCGAGGAGGGCGAAACGGGCGCCAACTTCTACCGTATGGGCTCCTTCTCCGGCCATTTGGACGGTCGCGGTCACAAGTTGACCAACTTCAAGGGCGCTTATAAGGACGGCTACTTTACCCTTTTCTCCACCATTCATAGCACGGGTATCATCGAAAATATCGTCATCGCCGAGGCAAATCTGCAGACCTGGACGGAGAAAACTGCCGACGGTATCCTGCACGAAAAGGGCGGCAACGTAGCGTTGTTTGCGCACATCAACCGAGGCACCATTCGCAATATCACGGTGACCGCCAGTAAGTTTATCGCAAGCCACGACGGTGCGGCCGCTTTGGTCAATATCAACCAGGGCAATATCGAAAACTGTACCGTGGATAGTAAGTCCGTCATCAGCGGTCACTCCGAAGCAGGTGCTATCTGTATCTACAACGAGGGACGTGTGACCGGTTGCGTCAACCACGCTTCCGTGTCCGGTAACGGCTCTATTGGCGGCATCGTTGGCCGTAACGCAGGCTACGTAGCCCGTTGTACCAACTACGGTGCTGTCGCAGGCTCTATGCGTGTTGGCGGTATCGTTGGCTATAACTACAACGTATCTCTTGCCGGTGTCTACGAGTATGCTACCGAAGTGCGCTACTGCGCCAACCACGGCACCGTCACGGGTGGCGTCAAGGTGGGCGGTATTGCCTGACAAAACGGTACGGACGGCGCCGAGGAAATGGGTGCTTATGCGCCTGCAAGCGCAGCCATCTACTACTGCTACAACACAGCCGAAATCTCCGGTCAAATTGCCGGCGGTTTGGTGGGCGACAACTACGCTACCAAGGGTGCTAACCCCTACCGCGGCGTGGTCAGCAGTTTCTCTATCGGCTCTGTCAGTGGTGATATCACCCCTGCCGAGGGCAAAATCCGTATCTTTGTGGATACCACCGAATACGATTGGATCACCGCCGATGGTGGCAAGCTCTACTGCTACTACTGGGGAGGCAGGGCCTCCACGACGTGGCCCGGCGATCCTATGACCCGTATCACCTACCAAGGTGGCACCTATTGGTATATCGATATCGACGCTACCTGCCAGAACGTCATTTTCAGCCGTTGTGGCTACGGCGGTATCGTCTATAACCAATCGGTGGATATTCCCGTTGCTGCCGGCACCTACCTCTACCACCTGGTAGACAAGAAGGACGGCGAAGGCAAGTGGACGGGCGGTTCCTGGAGTTCCAGCGCTACGCTTGAGGCAAACGTTGCTCCCATCGTGGGTGCGCTTGCCGGTTATAGCCAAGCCCTATACGATTGCTACTATCTGTCGGACGGCACCCAAGTCGGCCACGCAGATGCAATGCGCAACAACCTTTTGTACAAAAACGGCCAGACCGTCGCAGCAGACGCTTTGGCACTCACCTCCGAGCAAATCAAGACGGCTGCCTTCGTACAGCAACTCAACACACTGTTCGGTAGCAACGTCTTTGTCGCAGGCACCGACTATCCCGTCTTTATCTGGGAGTAATCATCGGGAGGTATCGCAATGAAAAAGTTTACTATCATCACTATCATCACCATCTCCATCTTGGCAGCAGTTCTCTGCACCCTGACCGTCGTACCCCTTGCACAGGCAGACGATGACGGCGCCAAGATCTACGTGCACTTCTACAACGGCACCGGCGAATACGAGTACGACCAATGGGGCAACAAGGAGAATGTCTTCTGGGGCGCATACTACTGGGTAAGCGGCGCCAAGATCGTCCAATCCTCCGGCAAGGATCCCGAGTTTGCCAAGGGTGACAACCAATCCAACCTCTACGTCATCAACCTCACCGACAAAGAGGCCTCCGCCATTAAATCGGGCAAGAAAATGGGTCTTATCATGGTGCGTGCCTATATCGACGAGAATGGCCGTGTCACTCCCTATTGGAATGGCAACAAGGGTAAGGATATGCCTGCAGACCGCTACATTAAGTTCAAACTGAACGAGCGCAACGAGGCACATATCTGGATTGTCGCAGGTGACAAGAACAACTACACCAACCGTGAGGATGCAGTGGAGGCTTTCTCCTCTATCGAGGCAGCTCGCTTCGATACGTTTGGCAATATCGACGTCCAAACGGCATTCCCCATCACTTCTTCCACCAAGTTCCGTATCTATGCGGTAGAGGACGGCTCCATCAAGCGTGAAGCAGGCGACTTTGGTACGCAGGTTGCCGAGGGTATTTTTGCCTCTGCATCCAACACCAAAGGCTCTATCAACACCACGATTCCCAACTTTGACTGGAATACCGACTACTACCTGTGGGTAGAGGGCTACAAGCGTACGCGCATTATCGACAAGTCGCGCCTGTATCTGTCTCCCGAGTTTGAGAGAGATTGCATACCCGACGATCGCAACAACGACGGTGAGGTAGACGTGGAGTTTGGTGCCATCTATTCGCCCGAGTCCACCACCTTCCGTTTCTGGGGTCCCATCTCTACCAAGGTTATGGTCAACCTCTATACTTCAGGCAACGAGATTGACTACGCTACCTATTCTAAGCCCGTAGAGATGACCTTGGGCGCGCGTGGCGTATGGACTGCCACCGTTGAGGGCGATTTGGACCGTGTCTACTACACCTACACCAACTACGTCGAGGGAGAAGAAATCGAGCTTTGCGACCCCTATGCCACTGCTGCCGGTGTCAACGGCAACCGTGCTATGGTCTGCAACTTCGACAACACAGACCCCATCGGTTGGGAAGAGGATCTGGAGCTTGCGAAAGAAATCCGCGAGAACAACTCCAAGGTGCCCGTCATTTGGGAAATCCACGTGCGTGACTTCTCTATTTCTGCCGACAGCGGTATCTACTACAAAGGTAAGTTCCTGGCCTTCACCGAGCAAAACACCCACGTCAAGGGTGAGCCCGACCTGGCTACCGGTATTGCCTATCTCAAGGAGTTGGGTATCAACTATATCCACCTCAACCCCGTATACGACTTTGCTACGGTAGATGAGGAATATATTGCCGACACCGACCACAACGGCCACCAAAACTGGGGCTACGATCCCAAAAACTACAACGTGCCTGAGGGCAGTTATAGCACCGACCCCAACAACGGCGAGATCCGTATCAACGAATTCAAGCAGATGGTCATGGCTCTCCACCAAGCAGGCATCGGTGTCATCATGGACGTGGTCTATAACCACACCTATACCGCTAACAGCTTCTTCGAGATGGCGGTTCCCGGCTACTACTACCGTCAGGCCTTTGCAAATTGGAGCCAAGGCAGCGACGGCAAGTGGTATCCTGCATTGGACGGTACCTACGGTTGTCCTGCTTGGGCAATCACCGCGTTGGGCGACTACGAAATGAGCGACGCCTCCGGTTGTAGCAACGAGACCGCCTCCGAGCGTGCTATGTTCCGTAGCTATATGGTCAATTCCGTCCGTTATTGGGTAGAGGAGTACCATATCGACGGTTTCCGTTTCGACTTGATGGGTATCCACGATACCGAAACTATGAACTACATTCGTGCCGCGCTGAACGGTATGCCCGGCGGTGAGGGTATCCTCATCTACGGTGAGCCTTGGTCGGCAGCAGGTGTTGCGCTCGATCCCCGAATCTATCACGAATCCAACTATGCAGGTCTTCCTTATTTGATGCCCGGCATCAAGGTTTTCAATAGCACCATTCGTGAGGCTATCAAGGGTAACAACGGTCCGGGTCGCGGTTTTGTCAACGGCAACGTTGGTGCGATCGGCAGCCTGTTGACAGGTTTGTACGGTGGTACGTGGGACGGCAACTGCTCTATGGCAACCTCTATCAACTATACCACCTCGCATGACAACTATTCTCTGTGGGATCAGTTGGTGGCTACCACCATCACCAATCCTTCGCCCACCGACTATGTTATGGGTAACGCACTCGTGGAGCAACGCAATATGATGGCAGCTTCCCTTACTTTGCTCTCCACCGGTACCAGTTTCATTCTGGCAGGTGAGGAAATCGGACGTACCAAGTTTGGCAACCACAACAGCTACAACGCACAGGACCAAATCAACGCGTTCGACTACTACCGTCAAGCAGAACACGCCAAGATCTTCTCTTGGTACAAGGGATTGATTGCTATGCGTACCCAGTACTTCACTACATTGGGTCGTCCCGATATTGCCAACAATTTCTTCACCGCTACCTATCCTACCAATCCCGGTGTGATCGGTTTCGGTTGTGAGCGTGTCAACAGTAGCGACGCCTACAGCAAGTTTATGGTGCTCGTCAATGCCAGCGGTTCTGCCATCTCCATCTCCTACGATGCAGGTTGGTATGTCATCGCAGACAGCCGCACCGCTACCTTCAACTTCGATGGCGGACGCGACGTCAGCAACAGCCAAGTGGTCGTACCTGCCTACACCACCCTCGTTCTGGTGCAGCGCTAAACGAAAAGAGATCAAAAGCCCTCTGCGGAGGGCTTTTCTTTTGCGCAAACGGAAAAACTCATATTTCGATAGGCCGTTTGCCATACTAAAACCATTTTAAGAAGTCTTGACAAGGATTTTGGAATGCGGTATAATAAAAAAGTGGCGCTTGCCACGTCATTGGAATAGTTATTTTGGTGGAGTCTGTCATTGTGCATCGTAAACCTTGCACATGGCAGATTCTGTTTATAGGAGCGTTATGATAGACGAAGTATTGCAGTCCATTCACCAAGAGGAAGCCCGCGTAGCCGAGGCAGTCCAGGCCGCCAAGGCCCAAGCCTCTGCGATGGTAGGCGAGGCGCACGAGCGTGCCGACGCTCTCCTTTT
This sequence comes from Clostridia bacterium, assembly GCA_017463565.1. Classification (GTDB taxonomy): domain Bacteria; phylum Bacillota; class Clostridia; order Christensenellales; family CAG-1252; genus RUG14300. The sequence goes on from JAFTOZ010000040.1 coordinate 9,952, forward strand.
GCATACCCGGCAGGAGGACGAAGCTTATCGCGCGCGCATCTTAGAAGACGCGTACGTACGCGTAGAGACCGCTAAAACCGAGGCGCAACGCCAAGCCCAATTTGCAGGAGAGCAACTCAAGGAAGCGTCTTCTGTTCGTACTGCACCTATCGTAGAAGAGCTCGTCAGGAGGATTGTGGATGGCAATTGCTGAGATGTGTGCCTTGACGCTGGTGGCCATGTCGGCCGAGCGCTCACGCATATTGGACACGTTGCAACGCACCGGTTCCGTGCAACTCACGGCATGCCGTGCGGCATCTTTGCCTATGCTGGGCCAGCCCACTCCCACCGACGAACTCAAGGATCGCATCGAGCGCACACGAGCTGCGGTTGCTTTTCTCGAAAAGGAACTGTCCTATCTGCCCAAGCCGGAGAAGGCCCTCTATAAGGACGGTTTCGACGTTACTATCGAGGAATTCTACGCCCAGGCTGATGAGCGTGCCGCTATGGAATCTCTTGTGGACGAGGTGGAGGCACTGGCAGACGAACGCAAGCGTTTGCAGACGCTGCGCCCCCTCATCACCGCCGAGCAAAAGAGTTATCTTCCCTATTTAGGATTCCCTCTTGCGTTTGATTCTTTCCATTCGCAAAAGACTTGTTGCTATCTGGGACAGGTCAGCGCCGACAAACAACGCACCCTCGAGGAGGGCTGGAAAACCCTAGATGGCTATCTCACCTTCTATACAGGAAGCGGCAAACCCATCGTAGCGGCCGTGGTATACCACGCACAACAAGCAGAGGCATCGCGTCTTTTGTCGGATGCAGGCTTCGTTGCTTGCTCCTTCCGCGGTAGCAACACCGCCCAAGCTTGCTACGACGACTGTGCTCGCCGACTGGACGAGTGTACTGCCGCAGAGGAAAACTTGCGTGTTCGTATTGAGGGGTACAAAAACAGTATTCGCCCCCTTAAGTTGTACGGAGACTACCTTTCCTTCCTCGCCGAAAAACAATGCGCCGAGGGTGTTTTGGGCGCTACGCAACATACCTTTGTGTTAGATGCCTACGTCCCCACCGCCTCGTTGGAATCGGTCAAGGAAGCGCTGAGCATTTATCCTGCTCTGTATTTGGCGCACCGCGTGATTGCGCGCGATGAATATGCGCCCACCCTTATGCAAAACGGTCGCGTGGTAGAAAACTTCCAAGCGGTCACCAATATGTATTCCGTGCCTGCCTACGGTGCGTTGGACCCCAACGGACTGATGAGCTTTTTCTTCTCTTTGTTCTTGGGTTTCATCATGGGAGACGCAGGCTACGGTTTGCTTATGCTCATCGGCGGTTTGTTGCTTGCAAAAAAAATGCGCCCGGGCTCTACCGTACACCGTATGTCCAAAGTGTTTGCAATCGGCGGCATTTTCGCCCTTTTGTTTGGCGCTTTGTTCGACAGTTGGATGGGCTTCGGGCTTTTGCGCGCCGTGTGTGGTGAGGGCTATAACGCATTCTATACTGCCAATATCGATGCCATTGCATCCACCTGTTCCTTGATGGGTATCTCTATTCCCTCTATGCTTTTGTGGTCGCTTGCCCTGGGTGTGGTGCAGATTTCTGCCTCTCTTGTGATGAAGGCCATTCAACATTTCCGTCGCAAGCAAATCCTGGACGGTATCTTTGGCGGTTTGGTTTGGGCGATCGGCTGGCTATCCTTCGTTGCGTGGGTGTTCTGTCTTGTCAACGGCTACAATCCTGCCACCGCCATCACAGGCTATATCACCGTTGGATTTATGGGTACGGGATTGCTCACCGCAGGTATCAGTGCCAAGGGTTTCGGCAAGGTCACCAAGGTATTTGGAGCCGCGTACGGTCTGATTAACTATCTGTCCGATATTCTCAGCTACGCCCGACTTTACGGTCTGATGCTCTCGGGCGCACAAATCGCCAGCATATTCACCAATACGCTTGCGTTGGGAATGCTTTTCCCAAAGGGTCCCGTAGGTGTTATCTTTGGCGTTATTCTCATCATCGTTGGCAACCTATTCAACCTTGCCATCAGTATGTTGGGCGCCTTCATTCACGATAGCCGTCTACAATACGTCGAGTTCTTCGGCCGTTTCTACGAGGGCGAGGGCGAACTGTTCACTCCGTTCGGTTCCACCTTCTCTCATATCTATCTCAAACATTCTGCTCCCAAAGGGCAGGATCAAGCATAGCCCACCAAGGGCATTCGACGCAAGTCGCAACACAAAAACCTATTCCAGGAGGAATTATTATGGAAGGTATTATCATTGGTGCAATAGGCATCGCAATCTGTCTGATTTTGAGCGGCGTTGGTTCGGCATTAGGTCTCTTCAAGACTGGTACTGCCTGTGCCGGCGTTATGGCAGAGGACAATAAAAAGTTCTCCAAAATCATCGTATTGGCGTTGCTGCCTGCTACGCAAGGTATCTACGGTTTCGTTCTCTCCGTTATGAAGATCAGTTCCTTGATCCCCGAGATGACGCTCGCCGCCGGTTGGACCTTGTTTGCCTCCACCGTAGCCATGGGTATTTCCGGTTTGGCATCTGCTGTCCTGCAGGGTTGGACCGCATCCTCGTGTATCTACGCCGTTGGCAAAAACAGCGAAGGTAGCGGAAAGTATATTTTGTTCCCCGCTATGATCGAGTTCTACGCCATCTTGGCATTGGTATTGGGCATCATGCTCTAAGGCTATGCAAGAGATTCAAGCCTTACTCAATGCCATAGCCCAAGAGGGAAAGGAAGCGTGTGCCGCCGTACTGGACGAGGCCAAGGCGTCTGCCGAGGCCATCACCGCACGTGCCGCTGCCACCGCTGCCGAAGAAAGCCTTTCTCGCCGTACTGCCGCCGAGGCAGAGGCCGAGGAGTTGGTTCGTCAGGGACAGATCGCAGACCGTCTTGCTACACGCACCCACCTGTTGAAGGTCAAGCGTGAGCAGGTAGACGGCGTATTTCAGGCCGCACTTTTGGCCCTGCAAGCACTTTCTGCCGAGGCACAACTGGCCTTTCTCTCGCGCACGTTGCAACAACTGGCAATTCCCTCTGCGCGTGTCATTCTCGACAAAAATTCTCCTATCGTAGCCCAAGCAAAGGCCCTTGCAATCGTCAAGGAACTTGCGCTTACGGTCGAGGTGGGAGCCGATATGGGCGGCGGCTTTATCGTAGCCACCCCCGTGTTGGAACATAATTTCTCTTTTCCCGTGCTCATCGAGGCACAAAAAGAGGAAAGTGAAAGCGAAGTTGCCCTGCGCTTATTTGGCAACAACTAAACCATGCGAGTGGGTCAAACGTACGTCAATGCATTGTGCTTTGTCCGCCACCAACGTTTGTTGGGGTGGGAAAAGCTTATGCGCCTAGTCGACGCCGCCGACCGCTCTTCAGCCGAGGCCCTTTTGGCCGAATACGGATTTGGAGAGGGTGCCGAGGGAGTCGCTGCGCGCATTGCCGCCGAGGAACAAGCCTTGGCCGATTTTTGCCGTGAATATGCCAATCCGGCAGTAGCGGCCTATACGCTTGCCCCCTACGACTTTTTCAATGCACAAATGGCGGTGCGTGCCCACGTACTGGGTTTCTCTCCCGTGTTTACCCAACGTGGTTTGGTAGAACCTGCGGACATATTGGCGTACCTCTCTGGCCGTGGGACCCTGCCCAAACACCTTGCCGCCCCCATTCAACAGGCGCAGTTGCTGTTTGAGGAGGGCAGAGCAGACGGTATGCATCTCGATACTTTGTTTGCCCGTGCCAAGTTTGCCCATTTGTTCGTGCAATGCCGTGCCTACCCCTTGCTCAAGCGCTTGCTTGTGCGACAGGTTGATGCCGCCAATTTGTCGGTTGCATTGCGTGCAAATACTCCCGAGCAGGTATCCGCTATGTTCATTCCCGGTGGACGTTTACCCCTCGAGGCGTTACAAACCCTCACCGCAATGGGTACACTGTCTTCGGATTTGGTGCGCCGCTACGATTTGTCCGGGCTGCTTTCGGCGGCGGTAGCGGCCAAAGCAGAAAACCAACCTTTGGTAGCCTTCGAGCGTGAAGTAGCCAGTCTGCCTTTGGCGGAGCTTCTTCCCGATCGCTACCAATCCAACGGCATCACTCCTTTGGTGCTGTACTACGAATACAAAAAGGCCGAGTGCAACAACGTGCGTATCATTCTCACCGCCAAAGCACAAGGCACCCCCAACGAAGAAATTACAAGGAGGCTCCGACTCAACTATGGCCGATAAAATTGCCATCATCGGCAAGGGTCAGGATACCCTTGCTTTCAAGGCGGCAGGCGTAGATGCCTATACCGCTATGGATTCAAACGAAGCACGTACCCTTCTCAAGCGTCTTGCCCACGACTACAAGGTGATATTCCTTGCTGACGTATTGGCGGTAGATATGCAGGACTTGTTGGTGCGTATGCTCCAGGATCCCTATCCCATCGTCATGGTCGTACCCTCGGCTGCCGGCAGCAACGGCTTGGTCGAGACCCAACTCAAAGAGCAATCTGAGCGTGCCCTTGGCATGGATATTCTATATAACAAAGAGGAAAAGTAATGGAAGGAAGAATTGTCAAAGTAGCAGGACCCCTTATCGTAGCCGAAGGCATGGCCGAGGCGCGTCTCTACGACGTGGTACACGTGGGCAAAGAAAAGTTGGTCGGCGAGATCTTGGAACTTCGCGGTGACCGTGCAGGTATCCAAGTCTACGAAGAGACCGCAGGTCTTGGCGTAGGCGAGCCCGTGGTATCCTTGGGTTACCCCCTGTCGGTAGAATTGGCTCCCGGTTTGATCGAGGGCATTTTCGACGGTATCCAACGTCCCCTGGACCGTATGGCAGCCCTGTATGGCGCACGTATCGGTCGCGGCATGGAGATTAGCAATCTCGACCACACCAAGCTGTGGCATTTTGTGCCGCAAGTCAAGGTGGGGGACAAGGTTGCCGAGGGTGACGTCCTGGGTATTGTTGCCGAAACCACTATCGTCAAGCACAAAATCATGGTGCCTTTCGGCATGAGCGGTACCGTCCAACAGATCGAAGAAGGTGACTTTAATATCGACCAAACGGTGTGCGTGCTTTCTGACGGAGAGCGCAAACATTCTCTGTCGATGTTGCAACGTTGGCCGGTGCGCCGTGCACGTCCCTACCGTTCCAAGCTTATGCCGAACGAGCCCCTTATCACAGGACAACGTGTTATCGACACCCTTTTCCCCATTGCAAAGGGCGGTGTTGCGGCAGTTCCCGGTCCTTTTGGTAGCGGCAAAACGGTGGTACAACACCAAATCTCCAAGTGGGCAGATGCAGAAATTATCGTATACGTAGGCTGTGGCGAGCGTGGCAACGAAATGACCGACGTACTCAAAGAATTCCCCGAGTTGCTCGACCCAAACACCGGCGAGCCTCTGATGAAGCGTACGGTACTCATTGCCAACACTTCCGATATGCCTGTTGCCGCACGTGAGGCCAGTATCTACACCGGTATCACCATTGCCGAATATTTCCGTGATATGGGCTATCACGTAGCAATTATGGCAGACAGTACCTCCCGCTGGGCAGAGGCCCTGCGCGAGATGAGCGGTCGACTGGAAGAAATGCCCGGTGACGAGGGCTATCCTGCCTATTTGTCCGCACGTTTGGCAGAGTTCTACGAGCGTGCAGGTATCGTCAAGGTGTTGGGTAGCGCCGACCAAGTGGGTTCCGTTACTGCAATCGGTGCCGTTTCCCCTCCCGGTGGCGACCTTTCCGAGCCTGTTGCCCAAGCCACCCTGCGTATCGTCAAGGTGTTTTGGGGCTTGTCTGCGGCACTTGCCTATCGCCGCCACTTCCCTGCTATCGATTGGTTGATCAGCTATAGCCTATATGCAGACCGTCTGGATCCGTGGTACGACAAGCACGTATCGGGCGAGTTCAAATCCCTGCGCGCCTTTATGATGGCAGTATTGGGCGACGAGGCACGTCTGGACGAAATCGTTCGCTTGGTGGGTATGGATGCTTTGTCCGACCGCGACCGCATCACTATGGAAACCGCCAAAATGATTCGTGAGGACTACTTGCACCAAAACTCCTTCCACGAGGTGGATACCTATACCGGCTTGCAAAAGCAGTACCGTATGTTGCGCCTTATCAAGCGCTATCACGATTTGTGTATGGTGGCAGTTAGCGAATATGCTGACCTCACCAAACTACTGTCCATTCCCTCCAAGGAGCGCATTGGCCGTGCCAAGTATCTGTTGGAGTCGCAAATGGATTCCTTTGACGATATCGACAAACAAATGATGGTAGAAATCAACGCCATCATGGGAGGTGAAGCTCATGTATAACGAATACAAAACCGTACGCGAGGCCGTAGGGCCTTTGATGTTGGTCGAGGGTGTACAGGGTGTCACCTACGACGAGTTGGTGGAAATCCGTACCGCCGACGGCGAATTACGCCGTGGCAAGGTGTTGGAAGTCCGTGACGACAAGGCAGTCGTCCAACTGTTTGAAAGCACGCGCGGTCTGCGCATCGCCGATGCAAAAGTGCGTTTTATGGGACACGGTCAACAACTCGCCGTCAGCGAGGATATGTTGGGTCGTGTTTTCGACGGAATGGGTAATCCCCGTGACGGCGGTCCTGCACTTTTGGCAGAGGCCAAGCTCAATATCAACGGCGCACCCATCAACCCCGCCAGCCGTGACTATCCCAACGAATTTATCCAGACGGGTATTTCTGCAATCGACGGTTTGAATACCCTCGTCCGTGGACAAAAGCTGCCCGTGTTTTCTATGAGCGGTTTGCCTCACGCCGCACTTGCCGCTCAAATTGCGCGCCAAGCCAAGGTGTTGAGCTCCGACGATAAATTCGCCGTTGTGTTTGCCGCAATCGGTATCACCTTCGAGGAGGCACAGTTTTTCATTGACGATTTCCGCGCAACCGGTGCTATCGAGCATACCGTTCTTTTCACCAACCTTGCCTCCGACCCTGCCATCGAGCGTATTGCCACGCCGCGTGTGGCGCTCACCTGTGCCGAATATTTGGCGTTTGAGCGTGGTATGCACGTGTTGGTCATTCTCACCGATATCACCAACTATGCCGAGGCCCTGCGTGAAGTATCTTCCGCACGCAAAGAAATTCCCGGTCGCCGTGGTTATCCCGGCTATCTCTATACCGACCTTGCCTCTCTCTACGAGCGTGCAGGCCGTATCAAGGGCAAACCTGGCTCTATCACCCAAATTCCCATCCTCACCATGCCCGAGGACGACAAAACGCACCCCATTCCCGACCTGACCGGCTACATTACCGAGGGGCAGATCATTTTGTCTCGCGAACTCTATCAACGTAGTGTGAATCCCCCTATCGACGTATTGCCCTCTCTTTCCCGACTCAAGGATAAGGGTATTGGCGCGGGCAAAACGCGCGTGGACCACGCCGACACGATGAACCAACTGTTTGCCGCCTATGCACGTGGCAAGGAATGTAAGGAGCTCGCCGCAATTTTGGGTGATGCCGCCCTGACCGCTACCGACAAACTGTTTGCACGCTTTGCCGAGGAATTTGAGCAACGCTACGTTTCGCAGGGATTCCAAACCGACCGTACCATTCAACAAACTCTCGACATTGGCTGGGAGTTATTGCGTATCCTACCGCGCGCCGAGCTCAAGCGTATCCGCGAAAGCCTCTTAGACGAGCACTATCCCATCGTGGAGGAATAATATGGCCAGACTCAACGTCAACCCCACACGGATGGAGTTGAAAAAACTGAAAGCACGCCTTGCCACGGCCGTTCGCGGTCACAAGCTGCTCAAGGACAAAGTGGACGAAATGATTCGTCGTTTTTCCGCGTTGATTCGTTCAGTCAAGACCGAGCGTGAGGCTCTCACCGACGAGCTGATCGCCTGTCTGGGCAGTTTTAGTTTGGCTTCTGCCCAACTGTCTCCCGAGGCATTGGCGCTTGCATTCAGTATGCCGTCCGGCCATATCGAGGCATCTTTTGGTATCGACAATCTGTTGAGTATCGAGGTGCCCACCGTCCAAATCAAGGGTGTCCGCCAAACGGGATTGCCCTATGCCTACTCCGAGGTCACCAGCGAAGCAGACCACGCCGCAACAGCCATGACCGGCGTCGTGCAAAAGTTATTGGCTCTATCCGCCAAAGAAAAGACGGTTGCGCTTCTTAGCTACGAAATAGAGCGCAACAAACGCCGCGTCAATGCCCTAGAGCATATCGTCATTCCCCAACTGCAAGAGACGATTCGCTATATCAAGAGCAAACTGGACGAAAACGAGCGTGCCGCAACCATTCGCTTGCTCAAGTTCAAAAATACTTCTCTATAATTTACCGATCAATCCGCTAGCAACACGGCGTATTGATAGGGCAAACCCTTTTTCCTAATTCCTTCCATTTGGGTTTGCCAATGCCGCACACTTCGTGCGTCTTTCTTTTTTATATTCGTATTGCATATACTGTCGTAACGATGGGTTTATTTAAGAAAATAGATTTTCTATTCATCGTAAACCGCACAAATACGATAAATTTTGGCGGCAGATGGCGTAAAACGTAGTGTAGCGCGCATAGTCGCAAAAATTGGGTATTTACAAAACGTACAGTATAGTATATAATAAAAATATGTTACCTGATATGTGGGGACGGTAACGAATTTTTTATAAAATATTGGAGGAAAAATATGAAGAAAATTGTTTTCTTAGTCATCGGCATGGTGCTTTGTTTGGCCGTTGTCGGTGGCGTTATCGCCGTCGAGTATTTTGACGCTGCTCCCGACGTAGACAATCTGCAAGCCGATACGGCTATCCGTTTGTCTTTGAACGACAGCACCAACATCTCGGCATTCACGCTCGAAGTGGGCCAAGCCAGACCTTACACCATCGTAGCTGAGGTCGAAAAGTCCGCAAGCGCTGTTGGCACAGGTACTCTTACGGTTGCCCTGGCCGATGTCGCTGGCGACCCCACCTCTCTTAGTGCTGCCAATGTAGAAATTCGTCTGTATTCCGACCAAGCCAGACAAAATCTGGTTAAGATTGATGAGAACGACGCTATCCAAGTAGGTGCAGGCACCCTGACCATTACGGGCATTGATGCAACTACTAACTACTACATGAGCATCACCCTGCTGCCCAAAGCCGAAGGCTCCTACACAGCAGACGAGCTTGCAGCCATTGGTGGTCTTATCACCATCAGCTTTGTTGTAGCATAAAGGAGGCAAGTATGAAGAAGATTATTATATTAGTTATCGCAATCGTATTGGCCCTTTCGGTAGTAGGCACCTGTTTTGCTTTGTACAAAATCAATGCCGAGGACCGCACCATCTCCCTCACCACAGGCGATGCTATCACGCTGGTGATTAGCGCTGGCGACTTTGGCGATGTTCGCCTCAGTCCTGGCTGTGCACCTGTTACCAAAAGCGTTACCCTCAACGTTAACAAATCGGTATCCGATGCTGGTATGTATGGTAAATTCAAGGTAGAAATCTCTGGCGCTCTCGAAAATTACATCACCGTAGATGCTACCGGTGGCATCACCAAGGATGACGCAGCACTCAAAGAGGGCGTGCATTACGCTCTTACCGACCTGCCCACCACCTTCGAATTGCGCTTTACCTTTACCGCTACTGCCGACGAATTCTTTGGCCTTGCCGAGGGCAATGCTACCGTTCGTTTGACTTGGGTTATCGACGAGTCTTATACCGGTCCCTACACTCCCAAGGCTGGCTACTATCTGGTAGGTAAGCTCAATGGTGGTGCTGAAAACTGGGCACCCAGCGCCGACACCTATCACTTTGCTACCGCTGGCATCGAAGCAACCAACAAGGCAGAACTCAAGAATGTTAGCCTCAAGGCTGGCGACATTGTCAAGATTAAAGATCATCTTAATGATGTATGGTATGGCAACTGGAAGGATTACACCGCTATCGGTAGCTTGGATGCCAACGGCAACCTGGTTATCAAGGCAGACGGCACCTATAGCTTCTATCTGAATAGTGCCGACGAAATCTATCCTGTCAAAAACTAATTACTAGCACATGGGGCGCATTATGCGCCCCTTACTGCCGTTCCCACACAAATCAGGCCGTTTGAAATCCCCGATCCTACGGTGCTTTTGCGCTGGCATAGCACCCCAACGATATGCAAAAAACTAAGAAAGATAAGAAAACTTCCAACGGCAAAAAAGTGGCACTTATTGTGGCGAACGTAGTCTTTTATATCGTCATCGCCATCTTTTACGTATGCGCCATTTGGGGCTTGGTCGGCCGTTTTTCGGGTACCGATACTTTTAGCTTCTTTGGATACCAAATGTACGTAGTTGCCACCCCCAGTATGAGCCGCATAAACCCGGAATATGCGGACTTTTTGGACGGTCACAACGAGCAAATGCAGGTTGGCGACCTTATTTTGATTCGCAGTCTTCCTGCAGACGAGGCCTTGGAAGTATATGATATCGTCACCTTCCGAATGGGTGGGCAAACCATCGTTCACCGTGTGGTGGACGTCTCCGCCGACGGACAGGAGATCGTCACACGTGGCGATGCCAACAACAACACGGACGGCACACGTACGCGGGACGAATTCAAAGGCAAGTTCGTCGCCAACGTTGGCTCTACCGCCGGACAAATAGTAGGCTTTGTCCAAAGCACCTATGGCGTAGCCGCGATGGCGGGTTGTGGCTTTGTGGTGCTGGGTGTCAATCTTGTCCTTGAACTCATCAAGCGCAAAGAAAAGACAAAAACAATCGAACCACCCGACGAAGAACCGACCTCGCCTGACACTACCGTAGAGGAAGCATAATCCTCAAGATCTCCCGTCATTAAGTTGACTCAAAAAACTACAAAATGAACAAACGGATTTGGCAAAAATTGATACTGACGACGGTTGCCGTCCTGCTACTGGCAAGTTGCACGGGCGTAGCTTTTTGTTTGTATTCTATCGACGCCGATTCCCTCAGCATTGACATCACCGCCACCGTACCCGATGCTCCGGTCGTGCTGGAGTCAATCACTGCCACCTATTCCGGCGGTGATATCATGTACGGTCAAGCTCTCAATAACTCATCTATTTCTGTTACGGCTCATTATAGCGATGAGTCTACTTCCCCTGTAGCAATCGCCGACTGCTCGGTGTCTGGTTTTAGCGCAACTAAACTTGGCGCGCAAACAGTTACCGTACAATATACAGAGGAAGATATTACCGTGGACACAACCGTTAGCGTAACGGTCGTTGGCTACTTCTTAACCGGCTCTATGAACAGTTGGAATACAACTACGCCGGCCTCGACGTATATCTTCACCAAGAACCCCTCTAATGCAAACGAGGTAATGCTGACGGGTGTCAGTCTGACGGCAGGTGCAGAGTTTAGAATTTACCACAGCAAGACCGCGTGGGTTTCCCCCTCTCGAAAGAGTGGAAGCGTTAGCACCTCGTCAGGCGGAGGAAGTTCCAACTTCAAGGTTTCCCATACCGGTGTCTACGACTTCTACTACAACACGTCTACCAACGAATTCTACATTGGAGCCACTAGTTATACGTACACGGTAACCATTAACAGTATTAA
>JAFTOZ010000041.1 GCA_017463565.1 Clostridia bacterium
CAAGCATCATCACAAGAACCATATTGAGAAAACGTCCGCGGTGCGTACGGTTCGTGTTTCGCAAATGCAAAACGACGATCAACAAAAGAATGATCACCATTGCAACTGAGGTGATTGCGATAAGTGCATCCTTTTTGCCGGATAGCATACTAAACCCTGCGCCCTCGTTGAGTTGATAGTTCAGGGCAAGCACCTTATCAATCAGGGTATAATGTCTGCCGTTCTCCAGCAAAAAGGGCATAATATAGTGCTTGGAGAGCAGATCTCCAACGAGAAGCAGGGCAAAAAATAAAATTTCGACGATGATGAAGGTCATTTATTTACGGTGATACCCACCCCTTGGTGGGTGACGAGGAACAGATTCTCCTCGATAGCACGCATACTGCCGCCCACGGCATATGCCGCACCGGACATAAAATCAATCATGCGCTGTGCCATAGAGTTGGTAATACCAGTCAACTTGAAAATGACAGACTGTCCGTTGCGCAGATTGAGAATCAACTTTTGAATATCCTCAAAGGTTTTGGGATAGCTGACGACTACCTGCTTTTCCCCGCTTGAAGTGGGCAGATCCACCGTTAAAGGAGCGGTTGTTTTTTCGATCTTGGCCATGTAGATACCTCTTTTGCCTCATTTTGTAGTAGTATAACATATTTTTTTGTTACTTGCAATCACAGATAATAGACTTTCCCCTTGTTTAGGTAGGAAATGCATAAAAAAGCGTGCCGAGTGGGCACGCATTCTTTCTATCGAACACCAAATGCACAACTAGCAATAGGCGGCTCGGCAGAGCTTGATGGGGTGGACAAATGTGAAACGGAAACTTCGTAGGCGGTACGAAGTTGTTCGGTGCCGTCCTCTAGTGTCTTGACGTAATCGCGACTTTGCACGCGACCGCTAAGCAAAATGCGCTCCCCCACCGCAAGCGTATTGACAAACCGCGCGTTTCGCCCCCACGCAATGCAAGGGATATAGTCGGATTTATTATAGGCTCGATTGACCGCTAAGAGCATATCACAAATCTCACGCTTAAAGGGAGTGGTGCGATACATAGGCTTTTTGCAAAGAAAACCGTCCAACTCGATTACGTTTGGGTTGAGTTCGGGATCATAATCGTCGATCGAACGGGCAAACACGGTGAGCATAAGTTTGCTATGATTTTCCGTGATTTTGTTGTAGGAACGGAAACTACCCGATACGCTGATACGGCTACCCACCGTCAGAAGGTTGGCTTGAATGAGCCTTTCGCTGATGGTAATAGGAATGACGTCTGCGGTGTCGGATAGACGCAAGACCGAAAGCTTGAATTCGTAGAATCCCTCTCCGTATACCTCGTGACTAAATACGGGGGCGGTGACGATTTGTCCTGATAACGTGACTCGATTGTTGGTTAGTTCATCAAAATTCATTGTATCCTCCTTGTATGCTAAGCATGCAGTTTTCCCTGTGGGTCGATAGTGCCTTCTTTCCCCTCCAATAGTTGGCTGACGGTGACAAACCGATAGCCCTTGGCGGTAAGTTGGTCGAGAATGGTAGGCAGCGCCTCGCCTATATGGTCGCTGTTGTTGTGGCAGAGAATGATACTGCCAGCGGCGGCTCTTGCGAGTACGCGTTCGGTCAGTTGTTGGGCAGAAAGCCCTTTCCAGTCTAGTGAATCCACGTTCCATTGGATGCAACGCATACCCAATCGATCCAGCGTTTCAATCAGAGTGTTGCTATATTCTCCAAACGGTGCGCGAAATAGCCGTGGCTGAACGCCCGTGATAGAAAACACGGCGCTATTCACCTGTTGTATTTCTTGCAGACATTCCTCTGCACTCATCTCCCCCATATGATAGTGGTTGACGCTGTGGTTGGCTATTTCCATTCCCTTTTCGTGGAGATATAGCACGAGATCAGGGTGAGCCTCTATCCAAAAACCCGTAAGAAAAAAGGTAGCACGAATAGAGCGTTGGTGCAGAGTATCGGCAAGCAGGCGCGTTTTGTCTGCGCCCCACGCAGCGTCAAACGTGATGGCTACGCAACCGTCGTCTTCCACCTCGTAGATAGGGATACGCCGACTTGCTTCTGCGGTAGGCAGCGCGGTGGCTAGTGTGACGGTGAGCACAACCACGGTGACAACCGCCGCTATGGAAAGAATACGCTTGAGGGGCATGACCCAAAACAAATTCATTATATCCTCCTTTTGTGGGTAGGGTTTTGCACTCAATTGTCGAATGCTGTCTTTCTTTGCAGCGTCTTTCTATACTATGCCGCATTTCCGCGAGATAGACCCAAACCTCTTTATTTGGAACTTGAAAAACAAAAAAGCCCCCAAAGGGGGCTCATCGAAGTCGTGTATTCTATTTCGTCTTTTTGGGCGGATAAGCAGGGATCAGGCAGTGTGGGCCGTTGCCGATAAGATCTGCTCTACCGCAACGCAACAGAGCGGTCTTGACGAGTTGATAGTTCTCGGGGCGAGCGTATTGCAAAAGCGCACGTTGCAATCTTTTCTCCTCTTTGTCCTTTGGAACAAAGATCGGCTCCAGTGTATCGGGATCTAAGCCCGTATAGTACATACAAGTGGATTTGGTAGAGGGTGTAGGATAAAAATCCTGCACCTGTTCGGGGTGGTAGTGAATACTCTTCAAATACTCCGCCAACCGAACCGCATCCGAGAGGGTGCAACCGG
>JAFTOZ010000042.1 GCA_017463565.1 Clostridia bacterium
CCGCCAAGGCCCTGCTCGATGAGTTGGCGCAAAGACCAACCTGCACAATAACCGGTGAGCATGGACAGATCGTGAATGTGGAAGTCTGCGTTGCGGTGTGCTGCGGCAATCTCCTCGTCGTAGACCTCGCTCAACCAATAGTTAGCGGTGAGTGCGCCCGAGTTGTTGAGAATCAAACCGCCAACCGAATAGGTAACGGTACTGTTTTCCTTGACACGCCAATCGTTGATCTTGAGATAGTTGTCCATCGTATCCTTGTAGTTGATGACGGTGGCGGCAACCTCGCGAATGCTCTCGTGTTGCTTGCGGTACAAAATATACGCCTTGGCTACTTGCACGTAGTTGCATTGGATCAATACGACTTCTACGCTGTCTTGAATGGCCTCCACCGAAACGATGCCATCCTTAATAAGGGGCGCGTACTCGCCCGTGACGCGCAGGGAAAGCATATCCAAAATCTCTTGGGTATACGGGGTGTTGGTGGCGTCGAACGCCGCCTTGATTGCACAACTGATTTTGGCAATGTCAAATGCGACTAGCGAGCCGTCTCTTTTCTTAACTCGGTACATGGTCAGACCTCCTGGAATTGTGATGCCCGTTCATTATAGCAAAACAAAAAAGGAAGGTCAAGCAAGATTTTGCGATTTTTCTACCATATATGGGAGCAATAGGATATGTATACCACAATATATAGTGGTTTACAAAATTGAAGCACTTTTGCTCCCCCTATGCATAAATTCATTTTACGCCCCCAAAAATGCAAACAAAAAGGGGGCAAAATCCACTGGGAAATAGGGGGAAGCAGGGATAAATCGCGTTGAAAACACGAGATATTGCGACAATTCTCGACAAAAAATTATGCACCGAATGCATAAAGATTTTGCCTAAATCAAGAGGCGTTTTCGGAGGGGATTTCAGGGGCCGGCCAATATGTAGTGTCAAAAATTAATTTTTTTCTTTTCCTAGGAATTTTGCAGGCGGTCGCAAGGGGAAAACGAGGGAAGAGAAAAGGACAACAAAAAGGGGTAGGCGCACGTGGCGTTTACCCCTTTTCTTGGTAAAGCAGACTGCTCTACTCTATGATCAATTCTCTTATTCGATAGGCAAAAGTTCGTAGCCCTCTTTGCTGTCCTTGACAGCCCAACCCATAGCGGCCAGTTGCGCACGCAGTTCGTCGGCACGTGCCCAGTTGCGCTCCTTCTTGGCGGCGAAGCGTTCCTCTGCCAACGCAATCACCTCGGTAGGTGCGCTGGCGCGCGGTGCTTCCTCGGGGAGATATGCGGACAAATCCACCAGGAACAAACCCAACAAAGAGTAGGTTTGGCAAATGGCGTTGGCAAGGCGTGCGGCACGGGGATCGTGGGAAGCAAGCGCCTGTTTGATTTGCTTGGCATAGCCAAACAGATCTGCCAAAGCCTTGGCGGTATTGAAGTCGTCGTCCATTGCCTCGTTGAAGCGTGTATCTACAACGCTCTCAATCCCTTTCTCGTCGGGATGGGCGGCCTTTGCGCGGGCAAACAGACGGTAAAACTCTTCCATTTGGCGCGCTGCCTCGGGGACAAGACTGTCGGTGATATTGATGTCACCGCGGTAGTCGTTTTGCAAAAGGGCAAACTTGACGGTTTCTGCACTATAGGTATTCAACAAATCCTCCAGAAGCAGACTGTTGCCGAGAGATTTGCTCATCTTTTGACCGTTGACCTTGATAAGACCGTTGTGAAACCAATACTTGGCAAAGGGTTTGCCTGTGAGCGCCTCGGATTGGGCAATTTCGTTTTCGTGGTGGGGGAAGATGAGGTCTCGACCGCCACCGTGAATGTCGATTTGGTCGCCAAAGGCAACCTTGTTCATATAACTGCACTCGATATGCCAACCAGGTCTGCCCTCGCCCCACGGGGACGTCCAATGAATCTCGCCGGGCTTGGCACTTTTCCACAAAGCAAAGTCCAGCGCATCCTTCTTTTGCTCGTCGGGGTCGATACGCACGCCAACTCTGGCATCCTCTAGGTTGCGGTTGGACAGATGGCCGTAGGCAGGATAGCTATCCACCGAAAAATAGACGTCTCCTTTGGGCGTAGCGTATGCGTGGCCGGAGGCAATCAGCGCCTCGATGAAGGAGATGATATCCCCAATATGGTGGGTAGCACGCAACCAAACGTCGGGCTCCCCTACCTGCAAACGTGCCATTTGGGCATCAATCTTTTTGATCATACGCTCAGCGTAGTCGGTGGGGTCTACCCCTGCCTTTTGGGCGGAGGCGATGATCTTGTCGTCTACGTCGGTATAGTTGCGAGCATAGGTGACTTGGTATCCGCTCTTGACGAGATAGCGGCGAATGATATCGTAGATGAGCGCCTGGTAGGCGTGACCGATATGGGCGTCACCCGAGACGGTGATACCGCAGGCATACATATGTACCTGTCCTTCGTGAATGGGTACGAAAACTTCCTTGGTGCGTGTGAGGGTGTTGTAAACTCTTAGCATAATAACCTCTTATGAATTCTCTTCTTCCTCGCAGGGATTGGCAGATGGCATGATATCCTGCGCAATACTGTAGCGGCAGGCGTGAATGCCCAACTCCTTTTCCAGTTGAATAATACGCTCGTTGAGCCGACTGAACTCCTCGAGAATGGGGTCGGGGACGTGGACTTGGTCGAGGTCGGCAATGCGTACGTCGTTGGTCTTGACGATACGGCCGGGCACGCCCACCACGGTGGAATGTGGCGGTACGGGCTTGAGCACCACCGAACCTGCGCCGATACGGCTATCGTGCCCCACACAGAAGGAACCGAGCACTTTGGCACCTGCAGAGAGCATGACGCGATCCTCAATCGTGGGATGGCGCTTGCCCGTATCCTTGCCGGTGCCACCCAGGGTGACTCCCTGGTAGATGACGACGTCGTCGCCAACCACAGCCGTTTCGCCAATGACGACACCCGTGCCGTGGTCAATAAAACAACGGCGGCCAATCGTGGCACCCGGATGAATGTCGATACCCGTCAAACGGCGAGCGTGGGCGGATATCAGGCGGGCAAGAAAACCGCATTTGTGCAGATAGAACCAATGCGCACGCCGATGCATACGCAGAGCGCGGACTCCGTTGTAGGTAAAGAAAACCTCCCAGAAGCCACGGGCTGCCGGGTCCTTTGCTTGTACGGTACGGACGTCCTCGATAAATCTACGCATAGTGGGAGCGAGTAGGGCTCGAATTATTCGAGAATAGCCTTGATACGGCGAATGCCTGCAGAGGAGGATTGCTCCTTGACAATTTTGAAATGACCCAACTCGCCGGTGCGAGCTGCGTGGGGACCGCCGCAAATTTCACAGCTGAACTCGCCCATGGTATAGACCTTGACGACCTCGCCGTATTTGCTGTCGAACACACCGATAGCACCCGACGCTTTGGCGGCGTCTACGCTCATTTGCTCGCAAACGATGGGCACGTCTGCCTTGATGGCGGCGTTGACGTAGTCCTCAATCGCCTTGATTTCCTCGGCGGTGAGGGGGCGCTCGAAGTTGAAGTCGAAGCGCAAACGCTCGGCGGTGATGTTACTGCCACGTTGACGAATGTTGGGGTCCAACAGAGTACGCAGAGCGGCGTTCATCAAGTGGGTAGCGGTATGTAGACGGCTGGTGGCCTCTTGGTTGTCGGCCAAACCGCCCTTGAAGGTTTGCTCCGCACCAGCACGAGACTTGGCTTGGTGGTCGGCAAAAGCCTTTTCGTAACCTGCCAAATCTACCTCCAGCCCCTTCTCGGCGCAAAGTTCACGCGTCATTTCAATGGGGAAACCAAAGGTATCGTAGAGGCGGAAAG
>JAFTOZ010000043.1 GCA_017463565.1 Clostridia bacterium
CGGCGTGGTTGGCGCAGACAAGGTAGCCCCCTCCAACGAGGGCTTAGTGGAAGAGGCAGCGGTTGGCACCTATCCCTACGGCTACGAGTGGAGCCGTGGCAACGCCAACAACTATTCGGTGCGCGTGGTAGATACGGCGGGCAACCCCATCTCTCTCCAAGTCAAAAAAGGAGACGCCGGCGACATCACCGTTCGTCTTCGTGTAGACAGTATCAGCGGCGACGGTTTCACCCTCGTCCAGCCCCAAGTGGCAGGACAAACGCTAGAAGGCCTCTATCTCGAATACCGCCTCGCCTCGGATGAAGAGGGCGAGTGGATTCCTCTCGAGTCCACCACCGTTTCCGGGCTCAAAGAGGGTACCACCTATTTGGTGCGTGCAGTCCTACCCAAGAACAATCCCTACTTCCAACTTAGCACCGACTACCGCTCCAACCCCATCGAAATCACCACCACCCTCGCGACCCCCGTCTTTACGCAGGACGAACTTCTCACCACCCCCACCGATATCGTTCTATCGGTAGAATTATACGGCGAGGGGATTTCCTACGAGCTTGCGCTGGTTGCCGAGCAGGACTATATCGACGACGATACCCTGTTGGAGTCTGCGGTTGCCGTTTCGCTCGACCACAACGGCTATCTGTCCGTGGCGGCGTACTATCCCCTTTCTCCAAACACCCTCTACTATCTGGCCCTGGTGCGTGTCACCGATTCCACGACCAAGCCGAGCGAAGTCACGGTAGCGTACACCCGTCCGCAACCGCCCGAGATTGCGCCCGACCAGCTCGTCATCACCCACAATTCCTTGGTATTGCCCGAGGGTGGCAACTACCAATACTATCTCGTAGAGGTCACCTCGTCCTCCTCTTTTGAGGACGTCACCGCAGGTATGGGCAGTATCATTTCTGCCGAAGAAGCAGGCATCACCCGCCAAGATATCCTGGACTATCTTGCGGCGCTCGAGGCAGGCGAAGAAGTGCTCCGAGCAGATACCCTCTCCCCCACCACCAACTACGTTTTGGCAGTTTGGGTAGAAGGAGACGAGTTCAATCCCCTGTCTTCCGAGTTGCGTTGCATTCGCTTCCGCACCACCATCGACCCTGCCAATATTCACCAATACGAGGGCTTTGGCCTGTTCATCTCGCAATACCTGCTCATCATTCTCACCGCATTGATGGCGCTTTTGATCATCATCTGCTCCATCGTATTTGCCTACAAGAAAAAACGTCTAAAAGGAGGTTCTTTCTAATGAATATACCCCTTATTTCCGCTATTAATATCAGTACCATTTTCAACGGCCTTTCCATCGAGCAACTGGTGCTTGCCGTCATCATGGCAGTTTTGGCCGCCGTATTCGGCATCATGGTTGGCGCCTGCATCTTCTACCCCATGGGCTACAAACGCCACGCCAAAGAGCACGGCAAAAATCCCTCCGCAGAGGCAAAGAGTGCGCCTGCGCCCGCTCCCACACCCGAGCCTGCGCCCGAGACGTTTGAGGATATTCTATTGGACGAAGAGGAGTCCTTCCGTATCCCCGAGTCCATCGAAAAATCCCCTGCCAAGCCTATCGCGCCTATGATTCCCATCTTGCTCGACACAGAGGACGCCATTCTGCACGAACCCTTCAACACCGCCCTTCTCGAGGACGAAGTGTTCCAATCCTTGGTTGCGTCGAATGCCGCGCGCATGCCCCTAATTAACCGCCAGGTGGTGCTCTCCTACGCCAAGGAAATGCGCCCCATTGCCGAGGGACTTGCGGTCGAGGTGGTTGGCCGCCAAAAGGAGCACTACTACGACCGTCTGCGTGTTGGTGGCTACACCTTTGCGCTCATCTTTGGCCGCCGCAAGGTACTCAAAGTTTTCCTGCGCCTGCACCCCACCACGGCTACCGCCCTCAGCGCCAAGGCAGGTCCCTTGGTAGACAAGGCCCCCGAGTACGGTCCCGATTGGTACAGCTGGATCGTCACGGATATCGACCAATGCGACAAGCTCCTTGCCAAAGCGTTGGATATGAGCTACAAATACACCGCGGTCAGCGAATTTGCACGCACTTCCGACGGCTCCTTTGCCGCCAAGAACGCCCCCTACGAGGATATTCTGATCCGCACCGCCGACGGCTACGACCGTCACCGCGACCCTGCTCTCGTGCGCGAATCCAACGCCCTCAACGAGCGCTATCATCTGGAATATTTCAGTAAGAGTGACGCTTGCCAATACGCAGGCACCATCGAAGGATTGGGCAGTATCGAGGCCACCGACTATATCGGCAACAGACCTGCCATCATCAAGGTCAACGGCCAGATGTTCGCCATCATCTTCGAAAACTGCAACGTTGTCAAGATCATCTTCCGTGCAGACGATGCTTGCCTCGAGGCACTCCGTGTCGGCCATCCCCACGTGGGCGTGTCCACCTTCCCCTCCTCGGGCGACAACATCTGGTACTACGCAATTCTCGACGACAGCTTCGACCCCACCGAGTGCAAAGCACTCCTTTTGTCGGCTTGCCGTCACGTGGCTACCACCCACTAACCCTCTACTGCAACTTTCATCATAGCGTTTCCGCTATCAGCAAAAGAAAAGGCGTGGCCCCTGCCACGCCTTTTTCTATCCGATATGGATCATCATACTACACGTTCAACCCCTCAATCTCGTCCAGCCATAGGGTCATCATCGCATCCGACGGCATGCGCCAATCTCCGCGGGGAGACAGACAAACGGTACCTACCTTCACGCCGTCAGGCACACAGTTTCTCTTGAACTGTTGGGTAAAGAAACGGCGGTAGAATCGGCGAAGACTTTCCTTTGCTCCCTCCGCACCCAAATGGGGAAAAGCAATCTGCATCATTTGGAAAATCTTTTTTGGAGCAAATCCCCAACGCATCAAATAGTACAGGATAAAATCGTTCACGTCGTACGAACCCACCGTCTCCTCCGATTTTTGCACCATCTGTCCCTCGACAGCAGGCAACAACTCGGGCGAAATAGGGGTATCGATAATATCGTTCAACACCGCCTGCAACCCCAACTCACCGGGCGCATAGTAGGGCAACATTCTCTTCATCAAACTCTTGGGTACCGAACAGTTCACCGAATACATACTCATGTGATCACCGTTGTAGGTACACCAACCCACCGCCAACTCACTCAAATCGCCGGTGCCCACCACAAAACCGCCTTCCTGGTTAGCAACGTTCATCAAAACCATCGTGCGGGTACGTGCCTGGCTATTCTCAAAGGCCAGATCGGTGCCTTCCTCGTGCTCAATATCCTTCAGGTGCGACTTCACGGTATTGGCAATATTAATCACGCGCAAAGGTACGCCCAACAGTTTGCACAACCGTTTCGCATTGTTCAAGGTACGCTTGCCGGTGCCAAAGCAGGGCATCGTGATAGCGTGGATAGCCTGCTCGCGCGCAATCCCCATCAGATCAGCCGCACGCACACACACCAACAGAGCCATCGTGCTATCCAGACCGCCGCTCACGCCAATCACCATAGATTTTGCGTGGATATGCTGGTAGCGGTGCGCCAAAGCGTGTGCTTGCATCTCCAGAATCTCGTGTGCTCTTTCGCGCAATGCGCCCACGCCCTCGGGTACGAAAGGCAGGGGCGAAATAGAACGGCTCAACTTGGTTTCCACCAACTCGCCAATAGAGAAAGGTACCACCGTCACGTTCGTTTGATCGCTCAGATAAGAGGAGATACGGCGGCGCTCATACACCAAGCGGTCCACGTCCACTTCGCTCACGCACACGCCCGAGCCGTACGGCGTACTCTCTGCCAATACGTAGCCACTTTCCGAGATGATGTTGTGTGCGGTAAAAATCTCATCTCCCGTAGACTCTGTCGGCGAGGTATCGCAATAGATATAGCCTGCCTGACAGCGAGCCGCCGCCGAGCGCACCAACAGCCGTCTATAAGAGTTTTTGCCTGCCACCTGATTGGATGCCGACAGGTTGCCCAAAATGGTCGCACCTGCTCTTGCCAAACGGCTATGCGGCGCATCCGTCACCCACAGGTCCTCACAAATCTCAATACCAAGTGCCAAATTGGCCAATTCCTTGCATTGATACACCTGATACCCACCAAAGGGCACCTCTTGTCCCAACAGTTCAATCTGCCGACTCACACGGGGAGGCACGGCAAAATAACGTCCCTCGTAAAACTCGCTATACGTAGGCAGGTTATGCTTTGCCACCACGCCCAAAATCCGTCCGTGACAAATCACCGCCGCACAGTTATACAACTTACCGCCCACCACCAACGGCAGACCCACCGCCGCCACGGTATCACACGTGGCAGTTTGGCACAAAATCTCCGCCAATCCGTCCAAAGAGCCCTGCAACAGAGCCTCCTGCAAAAACAGATCGCCGCAGGTATAGCCGGTCAATCCCAACTCCGGGGTCACCACAAACTTGACCCCTTGTTTGGCCATCTCGCAGATCCCCTCCGCAAGCAATCTTGCATTATCCTTCGGCGAGGCCAACACCACGCGGTGCGTATACGCCGCTACTTTAATCCAACCATATCTCATACTTTTCTACTCTACTCTTTCCAGGCCCCACGCGGCGCTACTCTCTTCTATTCTTGGGCTTACCGTCTGTGCCCAGCACGTATGCTGCAGCATAATCCACGTCCACACGCTTAGCGTCACGGTACAACAAATACCTATTTGCCATGGCGTCCGCAATCAACTTATCCACGGCGTCCATATCCAACCCCTCTACGACGTCCAGCGTAAAGGGAATCTCTGCATAAGAGGACTTGTGCGCCAGGGAATAATGTCCGTATTTTGCTTGGCTATACTCGTCAGGATCCAAGCACAGGTGCAAGCGCAACGTTTCGCCGTTAAAGGTCATTCTCGCTACGGTGCCGCCACCGCCACGGTAGTTCTCTGCGTTTTGACTCATGCGATCCCGCACTTTCTTATAGGACAGCAACTTATTCTTCAATTCGCTATATTGGTCACGAAGCAATCCGCTTGCGGCGAACAATTTCTTTTCAAAGGTACTGTACACGGCAAAATCCTCATCTTCCATCAACTCCTCCAACGGACGGCGCAGGGCGTCTTCTGTCGCTCTACGGTGCGCCTTCTTGTGGCGGTGAGCCTCTGCCTTTACGATCAAATCCTCCTCCTCTTCCATCATAGCAGCCAAGGCCAATTCGTCTTCCGACAGACCCAGCGCCTCTATGGCAGGACGGACTTCTTCCTCTTCTTCCTCCTCCTCGACTTCTTCCTCTTCTTCCTCGCCGGGATATTCGCTATACAAAGCCTCGGGCACGGGTGCGCCGCCAATCACGGGTGCGGTCTTGCGCTCGTGGTATTTCTTCTCACCGGGCACTTCCTCGCAGGGGGCGTCCTCCACGGGCACAGGTGCTTCTTCAGGAGCAGCCTCCTCCGCAACCTCCGCAGGGACTTCTTCCTCTGCCTCCACGGGCACTTCTTCCTCTACCGCAGGCTCTTCGATGTCGAGGTCTACGTCCAATTCCTCCTCGGTGGGGGTGGACGCTTCCTCTACCGTAGACGCCTCTTCCAAGGCAGGCTCAATATCAAAATCAATATCCAACTCGTCGTCAGTAAGGAGAGGTACTTCCTCCGCCTCTTCTGCGCCCTCTTCCGCAGCAACCGGCAGGTCAATATCAAAGTCTACGTCCATCTCGTCGCAGGTGATGGCAACTTCCTCCGCCACTTCTTCCACGGCCTCCTCGATAGGTTCATCTACCGCAGGCTCTTCGGGAGCGGGCTCTACCCCTTCCTCGGGGGTCTCTGCCTCGGCGCGCTTTTTCTCCAGCGCGTTGCGAATCAACAAAATTCCGCCCTCTTGGTCGGTGGGCTCCACCACTTCCTCCACAGGCTCTACGGTGGGCAGGACATCTTCTTCCACCGGCTCACTATGGTCTACTTCCCCCACTTTTGCCAAGGTAGCGAGCAGATTTTTCTTCCACCCGGGCGTTCTTGCAGCCTCTGCCTCTGCACGCTTGTTTTCCAGGGCGTTGCGGATAAACAGAATGCCCCCCTCTTGGTCGGTGGGCTCTACCACTTCTTCTACTTCCTCGGCGGTGGCGACTTCTTCCTCATCCACCTGCTCACTGTGATCAACCTCTCCCTCTGCCGTCAAGGTAGACAACAAATTCTTTTTCCACTCGGGGGTCTCTTGGGCCTCTTTTTCCGCACGCTTATTCGCCAGCGCGTTGCGAATCAACAGAATACCGCCCTCTTGGTCGGTGGGCTCCACCACTTCCTCCACAGGCTCTACGGTGGGCAGGACTTCTTCTTCCACCGGCTCGCTGTGGTCTACTTCCCCATCTTTTGCCAATAACGCACGCAAGGCCACCTTATACGCGTCCTCACGGTAGATGATTTCCTTCACGAGTTTTGCACGCAACAAGCGATCCAGACTCATGGGTTGCAGGTCAGCCAAAAAGTCCTGTTCCTCATACTGTGCCAGGGGCTTAGCACCCACGCTTTCCATTAGGATACGTACCAACGCCAGGGCATGGCGCAAACCGCGCGGCGAGCGTACGCGCACCATCATAGGCACGTTTGCGTAACTCTTGATTTCGCTCACGTTGCGTTGGAAATATACGCTATGCGGATATGCTTCGGGGTCCAATGCCAGATACAGGCGCAGGGTGCGACCGCGCACCGTCATCAAAGCCAACAGTTTACGACCCAAGCGGAAACTTTCCTTGCCCCAGCTTATGCGGTCGGAAACCTTGCGATAACGGTGGAATTCATTGCGGATTGCGGCGTAATAATCACGCAGCGCCACGTCCCCACAGCGCACCTTTGCCTCAAAACTGAATGCGTAGCGGACGGCCTCGTCGCCGTGCATCCACGAGGGCATATGCATAATTTTTGCCTCGGGCAGAGGTCCCTCCTCTACTTGGGCAAAAGGCACGAAATCCTCATCTTCTTCGTCCAAGCGGTCCTCATCTTCCGGTTCCTCAGCCTCCACTTCCTCTTCCTCGTCCAAGGCAGGCTCCTCACAGACCTCTTCCGTAAGAACAAGGTCTTCTTCCACCTCTTCCTCGGAGATAGGCTCCACTTCCTCGGAAATAGGCTCCTCTACTTCGTCAAGGACAGGCTCCACGAGTTCAGGCTCTTCCAAAACAGGCTCGCTTTCAGGCTCTTCCTCGGTGGGCAGGGGCGCACTCTCTGCCATCTTCGCCGCACGCTTGGCGGCACGTGCCCTCTTACCGCGCACGATCAAAATCACGAGGGTAGAAAGGAGCAGCACAAAACCAATAAGGCCAATAATGCCAAACAAAACGATTTGCGTAATATCATTGGTGATTGCTACGGCCAATAACGAACGGAACAGATTCATCATATCCTCCAAGTGCATAATATGCTATCTAATATTATATAGCAAATAAAAGGCAATTTCAATATCTCGGACAAAATTTATTTCTACTTTTTTTATTCGATTTTTCAATTTGACAAGGAAAATCACTTTACAAAGAGAGCAGAAGTGTACGTTTTGTGCAATCTTTGCACCAAAAGTAACCGCACAAGTTGCAGTTTTTACGCATTTTATAAGGCTCGATGCAATTTTAGTTGAAAATACAAGCAAATAAAAACCGAGCCCAAGGTGTCTCCCTGGGCTCGGTATATAAAAAAGACTTATTCCACCTCAGCGGGGTCGATTCCCAACGCCACGATTCGCTCACGTCTTGCGGCATTCAAAGAATTCATCTCCTCCACGAGGGTGGCAGGCACGGGTTGATTGTCAATCTCATAGTGTGCCATCGAGATGGACAAGGTATGGATCTGTTGGTCGAGTTTTCTATAGAGAGCGTCCTGCTTAAGTGTTGCCAACAACTCGGCACGGCGGAATTTACTGCCTGCCACGGGCGCAATGGGTGCGGCAGGTTTGGCGACCGTGGGCGCTGCGGTTGCGGCGGTTTGCTCAAACTGCTTTGCCATCGCTACGGTGCTAACCCCTGCGGCTCTCCACTTGCTCAGTTTGTTGCCCACGTTGCCCATAGGATAGGGCTTGCCTGCGGCCAGGGTAGCAGCGTACAAAATCAAACTGTCGTCCAATCCCCAAGCCACGCTCCAGGTGCGGTACAAATCACGGTCTGCCTCGGTGATACCGCGAGTAGAGCCGGTCGCCTCAATCACACGGCTAACTCCCTCGGCTTCTGCGGCGTACTGATCCAACTGCACCTTGATACTATGCTCGCTCACCACACCTTGACGGTAGAAGGACTCCACCACCTCACGCATACCCTCCAGAGTACGCACCGAGCGCAGCGCGCAGTATTTCGCAATCAACAGCAAACTTTCCTCGGTATAACCCAGTTGCAACCAGGGTTGGGTATAACTCTCCACGATATGATCCACGCTCTCGTAATACAAGCCCAAAACCTTGTTGATTTTGATACAGGTATCCAGGGTTTGCTTGCGCTTCTCCCAATAGTTTTGCATATCGCCCACACTAAACACGTTCATGCGGAAGAAACTGTCCAACACGCTGTCCAGTTTTGCCATACCGCCGCGCTTCACCTGCTTAGCAGCGCACAACACCGCATCGGGGGCAAAGCCCCAACTGCGCGTCCACTTGGTATAGAGTTGATAATCGTCAATATCCGGCTCGCTGCGCTTTTTGAGTGCGTGGAACACCTCTCGCACGGCGCCGCCCAACAATTCCGCCTCCAAAATGCGATTCTCTGCGTCTGCCAAGGATTTCACCCCTTGCTCCGCCCAGTTTTTCGCCACGGTCAACACGTACGCCACGTGCACCTTCTCCCCTTTGCGATTACAGCAATATTGCGCTATCGCCAAGAGTGCTTGCGGATCCAGATGGCTATCCTCCAGATATTGCAGGAACATATAGATTTCGTTGGAGGACAAGGTACGGGAGGGGAAAATTCCGCCCAACTGCACTACAAAATCAGAGTATTTATCCTTAGGAATCAGGCGAGTAGGCTCAAACGCTTTGGAAACAGACAGATATTGCACCGCCAAAGGATCCTCGCTCACGATGCGCACGATTCCTTGCTCTTGCCAATAGCGGTAGGCACACAGCACGTCTTCCTCCGACAGGTCCAACCCCACGCACAGGTTATCCATGCGATTTTGCTCGCTATATGGGTTAGCGGCTAACATCAAGCCGTACAAATAGACCTTGATATCTCGCTCGTCCGCATAGGGCAAAAAATGACGGATAAACGCGTCGTCTACGGGCACAAACCCCAAATCCTGATTGGCAAAGGAACAAAATGGCATACTGCACCTCCACAAGGGATAGTTGCATTATAGCCTTCCCACCGCCCCCAAGTCAAGGGATAGCCCAAAGTTCGCATAAATTGGCAGGGGTTCTTGCTGGGTTGTTGACAAGTTTGCAATTAACCACTATAATCAAAGGGTACTAAGATAAAGGGGGAATTTACCCATGATGCAGTTGCTCGAACACTACAATGCATTTGAACAAATGGTTTTGCACACCACCATGCTGGCCAACAACCCCGTGCCTATGGCACTTCGTGATAGCACCGCTATCATTCGTTTTATTGCGGACGCTTTCGGTTGGCAGGAGGAATTGACCGTCAAGGCGGTATTCGTACTCACCGAGGAATTGACGGATATGAACGTACTGTCCGACCGCTCCGCCCTCTATTTGCTCAACACCACCCCCGGCGAAAAGGCAAAATTGGACGAGGACAAATTCGTACTGTACGACGTCAAGGCAAAAGCCATCAAGCGTCTTGCCGATATGGGTCAAAACTATTTGGGCTCTATGGGCAATCCCTTCGACTACGATCATCTGAACGAGTACAACCCCTATATGCGCTTCCACGAGATGGTGGAGCTCGCCAGTCTTGGCAACCTGTTGGCTTGCCGTATGGTGGGCATTATGTTGGCGTTGGGTATCGGCGTCCAACAGGATCTGTCTGCCGCCGTGGTGCGTTTCCGCCAAGCCACCTACTGGGGAGATCTTCCCTCCGC
The DNA here is from genome assembly GCA_017463565.1 of Clostridia bacterium. Classification (GTDB taxonomy): domain Bacteria; phylum Bacillota; class Clostridia; order Christensenellales; family CAG-1252; genus RUG14300. The sequence continues at coordinate 9,953 of JAFTOZ010000043.1, forward strand.
CTACTACCTGGCCCTTTGCCTGGTACGCCTCAAGGACGACAATGCCGACGTAGCCGTCAGCCTGCGTGACCTCATGGCTCGCAACCTGCGCTCCTGCGTCACTATGCTCCCCGAGGAAGAAAAAACCGACCGTAGCGCCGTCAGCCTTTTCCAACTCATCTCCTCTATTCGCCAGGATATCGTAGGCGGCAAGCGCCACGAGCCTATCGACTATAGCTTCGTAGAGGTTATGATGCTGCCCAACCTGTCCTACGCTCGCAAGATGGAGTACGTCAATCTCTATCCGGGCGGAGATTGGAGAGAAGAGACCAATAGCCGCACCTCGGGTGCCGCCTTCATCGGTTTCAACAAGGATGTCAAATAATTCCGCGCTCATTCGTATCACGGACGATCCCTCCCTGCCGCTTGAGGGCGTGTGGGAGGATTTACAGTGCGCAGGGTTGCAAATTTTGCAGTCCCACGCGCGCTATTGCTTTTCCTCGGACGCAGCGCTACTTGCCAACTATGCCCGCGAGGGAGTAGGCAAACAAGTTTGCGAACTGTGCGCAGGCTCCTCGGTCATCTCCCATTTGGTGGCGGCCAAGAGTCGCGCAGAGCGCATTGCCGCCGTCGAGCTGCAACCCGAGCTTGCCGCTATGGCCGCGCGGTCTGTGGCAAAAAACGGCTTGGAGCACAAGATAGAGATCTACCATGGCGATGCCTGTGTTGCCTGGCAAACGCTCTCACGGGGCAAGTTCGATAGCGTGCTTGCCAATCCCCCCTACTTCCGTGTGGGAGAGGGCGAGATGAATCCCGACCCTGCTATTGCTATGTGTCGGCACGAAACCCACCTCAAGCTGCGCCCCCTTCTGGAGAGCGCCGCCAAACTGCTCAAATACGGTGGCAGGCTCTACCTGGTCTACACCGCAGGTCGCTTGGCAGAACTTTTGGACGAATTGCGCCACGCAGGGTTGGAGCCCAAGCATTTGCTTTGTGTCCAACCAACAGAGAGCAAACCAATCGATACCGTTCTTGTCACCGCCAAAAAGGGGGCAAACAGCGGTATGACGGTAGAGTGCGCGCTACGCACCGTGTTGGAGAATCGCTACTATAAGGAGTAAGTATGCTATACGTTGTGGGAACCCCCATTGGAAATATACAAGACATCTCAAGAAGGGCCGTCGAGACCCTGCAAAAGGTGGATCTGATCGCCTGTGAGGACACACGCCACACAGGACTTCTGCTCTCACGCTTGGGCATCAAAAAGCCTCTCATCAGCTACTATCAACACACCGAGGAGGCACGCACCGCTCTGCTCGTCGAAAAGCTCAAAGAGGGACAAAATATCGCGCTCGTTTCCGATGCAGGTATGCCCGTTATCAGCGACCCGGGTGCCGTACTCGTCGAAGCCGCCCACAAAGAGGGTTTGGCGGTTTCCGTCGTTCCCGGCCCCACGGCCGTCACCAGTGCGGTTGCGCTGGCAGGTATCCGCGGTGGGTTTGTGTTCATCGGCTTCTTGGCCGAAAAGAACAAGGACAAAGAGGGACAAATCACCCCCTTCATCACCTCTCCCCTGCCCCTCGTTTTCTATTGCGCCTCCCACGACCTCGCCGACACGTTTTCCTTCCTGTTGGGACTACTGGGAGACCGTCGCGTATGGGTCGTCAAAGAGCTCACCAAAATGTACGAAGGTGTGTTCGATACACGCCTCTCCGAGGAGATCGACTTCGACACCCACGGCGAATTCGTGCTCATCGTAGAGGGCAAAGCCCCCACCGCACTGACCGCCCTTCCCCCCGTGGAGCATCTTCGCCGCTATTTGGAACTCGGCATGGACAAAAAAGAGGCCATCAAGCGAGTTGCCGCCGAGCGTGGTGTCAAAAAAGACGAAATCTACAAGATTGCATTGGAGTTATAAATGGCAAAGAAAAGAGAACTCACCAAATGGTATCGAATGGATAGTTCAGGCATGATCTATCCCATCATCGGCACCCTGTCGGTACAAAGCAACTACCGACTCTCTTTTCGTTTGGATCACCCAATCGACCCCACCCTGTTGGTGCAGGCGCTGGAGCGCACCTACCGCCGTTTCCCCTACTACAAAGTTACCATCGAGCGTGGCTTTTTCCGTCCCTATCTATGCGAAAACGTGCGCCCCGTACGCGTCTATCCCGACAACGGCTTGGTGCTTGCTCGCACCGACTTCGTTAAAAACGGCTACCATCCCATCATGGTCACCTACCACGAATGTTCGGTGTTCATCACCTTTTTCCACGGACTTGGCGACGGCTATAGCTCCTGCATTTTCCTGCGCTACCTGATCCACGCCTATTTGGCGCTATCCTGTCCCGACGAGCAGATTCCCGACCCCGACGAACTCTTTCCGCCCCTTCCCGGCGAGGAAGAAAACGCCTACGAAACCTACTACTCCAAGCAATCCTTCTGGAAGGGTCTCAAAGGCACGGCAGGTGGCAACGCCGCCCAGATCAAGGGTCGCTTTTTCGTCCGAGACGGTCTTGCCGTTATGCGTGGTCGCGTGCCTGTTGCCGAGGTGCTACGGGCCGCCCGAAACCTGGATTGCAGCCTGACCGAACTGATTGCAGCGGTGGGTTTGCTTGCTGCTATGCGCACCCTTGCCGTTGCCACCAAAAAGAAGCCCCCCAAGGTGTTCATTCCCGTGGACTTGCGCAAGCTTTTCCCCTCCAACACCATGTTCAACTTCGTAGGTACAGGCAAATGCATCGTTCCCCTCACCACCCCACTCGAGGTGGCAGACTACGTTGCAATCATCAAGCGGCAATTGCGCGAGCAAAACAACCGCGAGGCCTTTATGCCAAAGCTTGCGTTCACCTCGCTCATGCACACCAACCCAATCCTGCGTTTCTCTCCCCTTTTCCTCAAAATCGGTATGAGCAAGCTTGCCCGTGAACTCACCAAGTCCACCAAGCAAACCCTCATCGTCAGCAACGTAGGTCGGTTCAACTTTGCCCCCTCTGTTTCGGCACACCTGTTAGATTTGGATTTGGCAATGAACGTCAACCGACGAACCCCTCTGAATATCGGTCTTTTCTCGGTGGAAGATGAGCTCCGCATCTTTATCAGCCGCCATATCGTCTCCAACGCCGTCGAGCGTGAATTTTTCTCTATTCTGCGCTCGCTTGGCATAGACGCCGTCGTATCCTCAAACTATCGGGAGGTGAACCATGCGCTGTAGTCATTGCGGTACCCTCTACGAATACGCAAACGGCACCTGTCCTCTGTGCGGCGCCTCCTGCGAGGTGCAACCCACCGTTCATCCTCCCCGTGTCAAAAAGGTGCAACACTATATCGTGCCCTTCTCCGCGGTCTATTTTGGCATCGCCCTTGCCGTCACGCTGGTACTTGGTATCATCAACGCTATCTACGTCCCCCAAGTGCACTTCTGGGCCATCGTGGTCGCCAGTCTGTGGTACGTCTATTTCACCCTCCGCCGTACGGTACTCGGCACCGAAAGCCTCTACTTCAAGATACTTGGCCAAAGCATCACCCTACTGTTTATGCTCCTCGTCATCGCCGAGGTACTGCAAGCGTGGGTCATCTACGAGTGGGTTATGCCCATCTTCTGGTTGGTCGGCACCGTCATCGCCACCACCTTCGGCCTTATCTCCCCCAAAAAGGCACGCCGCCACCTCGCCAGCCTTTTCTTCCAGAGCCTGCTTTTCGTAGCCATTTTGCTTGCTTGCTTAGCGCGCGAACTCTTTTGGATTCCTGCTACCGTCTGCGGCGCGTTGGGTCTGGTGTCCTGCGTCACCATTCTCTTCACCTCTCCCCGAGAGTTCTGGTCGCAGATCCGCCGCACCTTCGACAACTAACCCCCTCCCCATATCCAACTCGACACACCCAATACGGAAACATATCCGGACGTAAAAAAAGCAAACCCTACGGCTTGCTTTTTTTCTTTTACTCTCCCGCAGGAAAGTTATCCTTTTTTCGCGAGAAGCACTTGGTGCGCCAAGCGCCGTCTTGGATGGACAGATTCTCACGCGTGCACAGGTGATTGCAATTATAGATACAGTCCGCCTCACATTGCACGATCAATTCCGGCTCCAGCTCCTCAAAACTCTCCCCCGCCTCGTAGGCAGAAAACAGTTGTTCCAACGAGCCCCCGTCACGTTTCAACTTGCTCTTACACACACCGTGTGCATTAATGTCGATAATCCCTGCGGTACAACGCTCGTGGCAGTTATGCTCGCAGTTATCGGTGGTACAGCGTAATCCCTTCATAACTCCTCCTTTGCCCTTAGTATGTCCCGCTCTCCTCACAATATAACCGCCAAATATCGCGGGGCGCAAAAAGTGGGCATTGCACACAAAAAAAGTGAAGAGGGTGTTGAAAAGAGGCGCGCGGTATGCTATAATAAGGTATCCAACCAAGGAGGCAGTTATGAAAGTATTGCTGATAAAGGACGTAAAAGGACAAGGCAAAGCCGGCGACGTCATCAACGTGAGTGACGGCTACGCACGTAACTTTTTGTTGGCACGCAAGCTGGCAGTAGAGGCTACCGGCTCGGCTCTCAACGAGGCCAAGCAGCGCAAGGAGTCGGAGGTCTACCAACTCAACAAGCGCAAGGAGCAAGCCATCGCCGACCGCGAAAAGCTTTCCACCGCCACCGTCACCCTCAAGGTACGCGCTGGTGAAAACGGCAAGATTTTCGGTTCCGTCACCGGCAAAGAGATTGCTGCCGCACTCGCGGAGCAAGGCTATGTCGTAGACAAAAAGGACGTGGTCATCAAGGATCCCATCAAGCAACTCGGCCGCTTATTCGTAGAGGTGAAACTCTTCACCGGCATCACCGCCAAGGTAAACGTGGTCGTCGTCGCAATGGACTAATCCCCCAACCCAAAGAAAAAGGGCTTCGGTACACGAAGCCCTTTTTGTATTTCTTTGTTTTCTACGCCAAACCGTGCAAGCGAGCAATGGTATTCTCGTCCAGCTCGTAGGTCTCGCCGGGTTGTGTATTGTAGTTGCCATTCTCGTCCAAAAGGTTCAAGAAGTAGAAGGGATTTTCCATCAAGTCGATATTAAAGGTTTCCTTGCCGATAATGCCGTACAACAGCTTTGTAGAGGGGTCCTCCAACAGGGTGTTGTGCGCCACGCTCATATCGATCCACTCCAACTCAAGGCTTTCCTCCTTGCCAAAGATAGCCAAGCCGTCCATATATACCTCAAAGTCTTCCTTGGGGTTCAGTACAGGCTTAGTATCCACCCAGCCTCCCATCAACACAAAGGAGAAGTTAACGTACTGCTCACCGTCTGCACGCACGTACAGTAGGTGGTGGTTAGAAGGATCCCCCATCACCTCGCGGAACAGCGAGGAAATACGCGCGGACAGTTGCTCTACCGCAGCAGCATAATCACCGCTAATTGAAGGGAAGATATCCAGATTCACCTCGTCCAACTGTTTCCAATTGTAGATATAGTTTTCTCCCTCAAAGTGGAAAGCAGCAAACTGCGCTTTGTTCTTGTTCTCCACCGAATCGGTCACGTCAGCTACCGTACTGAGTAGCGCAGGGCTGATGGTGTTGGAGAAAATACAGTTGCGGAAGGTAATATCGGGTCGGCGGTTAATGCCGGGGTAGCTTTGCGTCAGGATAGCAGGTGCAGCCGAGTTACGGAACACGCAACCCTCCAAAATCAAATTGCACACCGCAGGTTGCACGTGGCAATACGCATATTGGAACAGACAGTGGCGCAACGTCACGGTCATACCCACGATCTCGTCCACTCCGTCGTTGGCGTGGTCAATACGCAAGGGGGTACCGCCGCGCTTCTTCAACTCAATAAAGGCCTCTTCCGAGTCGTCCGACACAGGCTTATAGCTTTGGATTGTCAGGTTATCGATAAAGTAATCGTACTTGCCCGTCTCCTTATATTCCTTCAAGTTGCGGATATGATCGTGTCGCAACCAGGTTTGGAACATATGGGTATCAAAGTCGTTGGTGTGGAACTGACCGTCGTAGATAAAGCCGTTGCCGTAGATGGGGCGCAGCAAAATAGGCACCGATCCCGACTCGGGCAGATACACGTTGCTGTGGAACACGATCGAGGAATTGGTCCCCCACTCCACACGGTCGTGATCGTAGGTATTCGCCACGTAGATAAAGTCCTCATAGACCGACATATCGGGCAAAACCTCCTCCTCCGTTTCGGTGGCAGGGGTATAAATCACCTGCTTGCCATAGCCGATATTAATGCCGTCCACCAGGTGGAAGGTATAGCTTGCCACCACGGGCGAGGGGGTGTTTTTCGCACGGACCGTCAGCGTCACCTCTTGGTCAATAGCCTCACGGCTAAAGGTCAGCACGCCCTGCTCACTCACGCTTGCCACGTCGGTGCGGTCAACCGAGAAGAAGAAGTGTTGCCAAGGATCAGCCCCGGTCAACAACTCGTTCGTCGAGCGGAACAAAACGGGCAGGGTATTCGTCACCACGCCGTCCTGGCAGGTATAGATACCAAACCAACGCTCCTGACCGATACCGCGCTTATCCCCATCCTCGTCGGTAATCAACTGGAAGTCGTCAATCAAATGATTCACCCGCAGCTCCAGGACCGCGTCCGCATATCCCTCGGCGCTTGCCGTCAAGGTTGCGGTACCAACGCCCACGCCACGGAGCAAACCCTTCTCGTCCACCGTCAATACGCTCGTGTCGCTACTCGTCCAAGTCACGGTGGGCGTTTCGCTTCCAAAGGCAGGTTTCGCCACCAATTGCACGTTAGCCTGTCCCACCACGATCATACGTCCGTCCTTCCAGATAGAACGCTCCAGGTCGTGCAAGGACTCAATCACCAGACCGTTATGCACCACCTGCACCACGCAGATAGTCTGACGGATCCCCTCTGCCTCTGCCACGATATGGTTATCGGCAGGGATATGGGTTCTGTCCAATTCGTTGCCTTCCTCGTCCAGAATCTTGGTAGAGGGGGCCACGTATGCGCTCACGTCCACGTAATCTTCGGTGGTATAGATGGTACTGTAGGCACACAGCGCCTCTTGCTCGTCCACCGTCACGCGCAACTTACTCTGCACCTTGCGCTCCTCCTCCATCACGTATGCAACGATATCGGTAGAGCCGGGTGCGTGTGCGGTAATCACACCGTTTTGATCCACGGTTGCAATTTCCTCATTCTCGGATGCCCAAACCACCTTCTTATCCTGCAAAGCCTGCTCGGGTACCACGTAGCCGTAGACGGCACGCACCTCGTTTTGCAGCATACTCAAAGAGGTAAAGGATTCGTCCGATCCAAACTCACGGAATTCCATGCTATACGCCTTGGTATCCACGATAAAGAAGGTACAACTTGCCGACACACCGATATTGCTCTTCGAGCGAGCGGTGATCGTCACCGAGCCGTACTTGCCCTCGTAGAAACTCACCGAAGCAAAATTACTGCCGGGCATCTTCTCCACCGTCGCAATAGACGGATCACTCGAACTCCACTCCACCGCGGCGTTGGTAGCCTCGGCAGGATAGACGATAGGTGTCAGGGTATAGCGGCGGTTATTCTCCAGATACTCCGACAAAATGATTTTGACGTACTCCACGCTTTCCCCTTCGTGGGTCAACACGATTTGGCTCACGTCAATCTTAATCTCAGCCGACACGATGGTAGCGCTCATGTTGATCGTCAACACGACGATCAAAGGAATCAATAACAAAACTGCAATCAATATCTTTTTCATAGGCTACCTCTGTACGATTTGTTCGTAGGCGTGGTCAATACGCACCAACAGCCAAGCACCTGCGCCCACCGCCAACAGACCGCAGAACAACGCAATCATGCCAAACAGGAAGGGTGCATTCCACCCCAGCACCAACCCCACCAGGGCCAGCACGCCCAACAGCACCGACAGCACCAGGCCAACGCCCATAGACACAAAGGTGCCCAGGTTGCCCGAAGCCACCTCGCCGTCTCCGCCAATGGGGAATTGGGGTTTGGTCATATCCAACTTCACGGCAAAGCAGGTCAACCCCACCGCAAACAACAATGCAGTGCCACCGATAGCAAGTCCCAATCCCACCGATACCTGACCGGTCAGAATCACCACCAGCGTACAAGCCAGGATAGAAAGGAATGCCACCATCAAATACAGTAGCACCTTCACCAACACCTGATAGCGCACGGGCACGGGACTGATTTTTGTCAAATAGAAACTCTCTCCCTCACGGCTAATGCAGGAGCCTGCAAAGGAAACGGTAATGGACACGAAGATAAACATCACCAGCATGGTCAGCGCAGGCAACACCACCGCATCCATCAAGGCAGAGCCCAGCATAGCAGCCAGAGTATTGGTGCTATACACCATCACAGGTGCGGCAGCGGCCATCACCAAGTATTGGAAAGAATAGTTGCTCGAGCGGAAGATATCCAAAAACTCACGGCGGAAAATGGCGGCAATCGGCGAAGTCACGCGGTTTTTCGTCTTCAAACTAAAACTCACGCCCTCTGCCTCTACGTTTTTCAACACGGTGCGCAAATAGAACTTTTTTGTCATCAACAGGTTTGCCCCGGTCAGCACCAAAGGAGCCAGTATGCCCACAGGCAAAGCCACGGCAAGACGCTTACCCAACATTATATCCACCAGAAAAGAGAAGGGATAGGCGTGTTGCAAGCCTGCCAAAAAGGCCAGACCGTCACGGCTCATCACCGTACTGTTCTCGCCCCGCAAAAACTCAATGATACCTTGGAAGATACGCACGTAGGCAGCAAAACCCACCGACACCAGTACGATAGACACCAGCAGCACCGTCAGGTGCATGTGGCGCACACGCGCACTCACGTACATCATAGGAATAGCCAACAGTCCCGAAATGGCGGAGGGCAGCAGCATAGCCAGCAACAGCACCACCGGCAACATACCCCAGAACAAACCGCCTGCGTTGACCTCCACGCCAAACATGATCAGTACGGGCAACAAGCCCAGTAACGTCACGGCACCCTCAAACACCACTTGGGTCACCATTTTAGCAAGGAACATAGTGCGCCCCGTCACAGGGAAGCGCAACAACAGCTCGTTATCACCGCTATAGTAGAGGTTGCGGATACGCGTGCTGATCCCCAGCCAAAGCATGATCAGCTCAAACAGAAAAACGTAGGTCAGCAAAAATTCGTAGTCCATCTCGTAGACGTGGAACATGCCGATCAGCGCGTCCACGCCAAACAGGAACAAGGCGTAGATGACGGCAAAAAACACACCGCCAAGCACGTATCGCGAAATCACGGTTTTCAGCGACACGCCACGCATACCGTAGCGTGCTTTCAGCTCCAACCGAATCAGGGCCTTCGTATTATCCATACTACAGATCCCCCATGATACGGCGGAACACCGTCTCCAACTCTGCGCGGTTATCCCCCTCGTGCAGGTCAATCACCCGTTGCAGCACGCCGTCCTTGATGATAGCCACGCGGTCGCAAAGACGGGCCACCAAGTCGATATTGTGCGAAGAGAAAAACACCGTGTTGCCCTTGTCGCAATGGGCACGCATACGGTCGATGATCTCAAAAATACTGCGAGGATCCAAGCCCACCATAGGCTCGTCCAGCACCCACAGACGGGGCTCGTGAATCAGCGCGGCAATGATACAGATCTTTTGTTTCATACCGTGCGAATATCCCTTGATCTGGCGGTCGATAGCCCCCTCCAGCTTGAATACGCGCAGATACTCCGCCAAGCGTGCCTCACGGTCCTCCAGGCTCACGCCGTACAGGTCGGCAATACAGTTCACGTATTCACGGCCGGTCAACTTCTCATAGACCGAGTGGTTATCGGGCACGTAGCCAATATTCAACTTGGCTTTCAAGGGTTGGGTCTTGATACTGGCGCCACAAATGCGGATATCACCCTCGTCAAAAGGATAGATACCAGTCAGGCACTTAATGGTGGTAGACTTACCCGCACCGTTTTGACCCAAAAAGCCAAACACTTCGCCACGGCGCACCTTGATGGTCAAATCGTCCACCGAATAACGCTCCGCGTGGATATACTTCTTACGCAAATGCTCGATCTCGAGCATATATTCAAATTCTTGTTCCACAGTTTCTACTTCAGGACTTAGGTTCTTTTGTTTCTTTTTCATAACTCTCCATTGGGGCAAAGACCCCCTCAATCGATCGTGCGCGCCTACGCCCAACTCAACTCGCCCGTAGCAATGTTGAGAGTACCCCACTTTCCTGCCTTTTTGACCTTTGCAAGGCCGTCCGTCACGGCAGTACCGGCGTCGTAGATAAAGGGCACGACCACTTCCCCTTGCTTGTTGATATATCCGCACTTCTCCGCGTCGGACACACACGCATACCCCTCCGAAAAAGAGGATGCACACTCATAGCGGTAGGGAATCACCAATTCGTTTTCACGGTTGATATAGCCAAACAATCCCTTGCGCTCCACACAGGCATACTCGTCCTTAAAGGCAAATACCTCGTCGTAGATGGCAGGAATCACTTCACGACCCGTAGCGGTCTCCTTAAATCCCCACTTTCCGCCCTTGTGGAATTTGGTATAGATATCCACGGGCATCTCGTCGGGTGCAGAATGGACCAACTTGGGTTTGGGAAAAGCACGCTCCAAGGTCATCGGCTCCTCGCGGTGCTTGTTCTTCTCTTTGTTTTTGTTCTTTTCTCTGCGTTGCTCCCCTTGCTCTTGGGGCTTCGCCGTGCTCTCTTGCGGCTTAGCCACGGGCGCCTGCTTTCCGTCGGGCTTTCCCTTGGCAGCAGTCTGCACCACCACTTCCTCAACCGGGCGGAAATCTACGCCCAACCGCTTCAAAGCGGCGGTCAACTCGTTCAGGTTGCGCTTGCCAAAATTCTGCACGCGATACATATCCGTTTGACGGCGACAAACGATATCGCCCACCACGGCAAAACGACCCGCCTGCAAGGGTCTCAAGGTTGCCTCCGACAGACCCAGCGTCTCAATGCCACGAGCCAACAGGTCCTCTGCATAAGGTGGCTTATAAGCAGGTGCGGCGGGGCGGTTGCCCTTGCCGTGAGAGTGGCCTTTGCCGTGCCCTCTGTGATGATTCTTATGATTATGTTTTCCCGTTTGGGTTTTGTTTTCTTCCATATTTCCTCTCTGTGCTCTCACCCATTTTTCGGGGATAAAAGCCTTTGCGCCATATCGCGCCAGTATAATAGTACCATATACGAAGTATATTGTCAAATAAAGTTTACTTACCTTTACAGGCACGCACGCGTAGCCAACCGCTAAAATTATGCAAAATAGTTTGCGTTTTCCCCTATAGTGTGCTATACTGTTTGCGTTTGAGCAAGGCAAAGCCTTGTGGCGACGAAGTATTGTTTTGGAGGTCTATTATGCCGTTAGTTACATCGAAAGAAATGTTTGAAAAGGCTTACAATGGCGGTTATGCCGTGGGTGCCTTTAACGTCAACAACATGGAAATCGTGCAAGCCATCACCGAGGCTTGCCGCGAAGAAAAGGCTCCTGTGATCCTGCAAGTCAGCAAGGGTGCCCGTGCCTATGCCAACCACACCTATTTGGTGAAGCTGGTAGAAGCCGCCGTTCAAGAGTGCCCCGAGATTCCCATCGTGCTGCACTTGGACCACGGTCCCGATTTCGAAACCTGCAAAGCCTGCATCGACGGTGGCTTTACCTCCGTTATGATCGACGGCAGCAGCAAGCCCTTCGAAGAGAATATCGAGCTCACCCGTCGCGTGGTGGAGTACGCACACGCTCACGGTGTTGTTGTAGAAGGTGAACTTGGCACTTTGGCAGGCATCGAGGACGAGGTCGCCGTAGAAGAAGGCCACGCCAGCTACACTCGCCCCGAAGAGGTAGAAGAGTTCGTTCGCCGCACCGGTGTGGATTCCTTGGCAATTGCCATCGGTACCTCCCACGGCGCCTACAAGTTCAAGCCCGGCACCAATCCCCAGTTGCGCTTCGATATCCTGGAGGAAATCAGCCGCAGATTGCCCGGCTTCCCCATCGTACTGCACGGTTCCAGCTCCGTACCCCAGGAGTACGTGGAGATGATCAACGCGCACGGCGGTGCTATGCCCGGTGCTATCGGCGTTCCCGAGGATCAACTCCGCCAAGCCGCCGGTTTGGCTGTTTGCAAGATCAATATCGACAGCGACCTGCGCCTTGCTATGACGGGTACCATTCGTAAGTTCTACGACGAGCACCCCGACAAGTTCGACCCCCGCGAGTATCTCAAGCCTGCCCGCGCCAACATCAAAGAGTTGGTTCGCCACAAGCTCAAGAACGTGTTGGGTTGCGCTGGCAAAGCCTAAGCCTCACTACCGAAAGGATGCCGTTTGGCATCCTTTTTTCGTGCAAAATTGGGTTAGCCATTGACAAGGACCCCAATCCACCCTACAATATATCCGGGAGAACACTATGGAGCAAGACAATCTGCAAAACGTAACCCTGCCCTCAGACGAGGAACTATCGACGCTGATCAGCACCCTCCTTGCGGAAAACCGCGAGGCGCTTTTGGAGTTAGGCGTATGAAGTGGCTGAGCGAAGAACAACTTATTTGGATACACAGCCGCCTCCTCAAGGCCACCGTAGGCCCCGAGGGGATTCGTGAAGCAGGGCTTATCTCCTCTGCATTGGCAGCACCCCTTGGCTCATTTGGCGGTGTCGAGCTCTACCCCACCACGGTAGAAAAGGCAGTGCGCCTGGGTTGTGGACTGGTGCAAAACCACCCCTTCGCAGACGGCAACAAACGCATAGGACTCCTTGCTATGCTCACCGTCCTCTCCCTCAACGGCATTCGCCTCACCGCCACGCAACCTGAACTTTCCTCCCTCTTCTGGGGTCTTGCCGGTGGCACCCTCCACTACGAGGACGCCCTCCGTTTCGTCCGCACCCATACCAACGGCTAAATCAGCCCTACCCCATTTTCGAATTAAAAAAGAGCAGGAAATTCCTGCTCTTCCGTTAGTTGCACAAATTTGAATTTGACGAGGTGAAACTATGGAATATATCATTACAGAATATAAGGATTACAATGAGCAAGAAATACTTCCGCTTTATGAAAGTGTTGGATGGATAAACTACATCAGAAAACCTCAAATGCTGAAAGATGCCTATTTGCACTCATTAAAAAGTTATGCTGCTTTTGCAGACAGCAAACTTGTAGGTATAATTCGTGTTGTGGGTGATGGTTCTTCGGTAGTCTTTGTGCAGGATTTGCTTGTATATCCCGAATACCAAAGACAGGGTATTGGTACGGCATTGCTTAAAAGAATATTGAAAGATTATCGTGGTGTGTATCAGCTGCATCTACTAACAGAAAACGCCGAGAAAACAATCGCTTTTTATAAGTCCCTTGGTTTCATTATGGACACAGATATAGATTGCAGGGCATTTTCAAAGTATTGTGTTGATTGACAAATTTCAATATGTCGAGCAGAGGAGAGATAGCACTCTCCTCTACAAAAAGTGCTAAAAATCAGTCATATTAAGTGACAGAGCCTAAGATAAAAATATACTTGAATTTATTACAAAAAGAACCTGTGCGTTTACGTCCAGGTTCTTGTTTCCTATAGTACAATTTGCAATTCCAAACACACCTTGAAATTGTTACCGCTTCTTGCGTCTGCTTTTTTACGTTACAATCGCTCGTTAACAAATACTGCCAAGCGGCAACGGATTGCGATTGGTATAGGTGCAATAGGTCGTCACGTGTCCGTTATCCACGACCGAGGGCTCGGTTGCCGTCAACTCCCACGAGGGATTTTCGTCCAAGTTCTCAAAAAATACCGTCGCACCGCCAACTGCGTCCACCTTGGTTACCAACACCTCGTGGCAATAGGGCAACATCGTGCGGTACAACATCGCACCCCCAATCACGTACACAGGGCGGTCGCCAAAGCTTTCCGCAAGGGCAGCCAACTCTCCTAGGGTATGCACCACGGTACAATCCTCTGCCACCGTGCCCACAGGCGCCAACACGATATTGGTGCGACCCCGCAACCCCTTTGCCCCGGGCAAAGACAACAGGGTGTTATGCCCCATCAACACCACCGCACCCGTGGTTATGGTGCGAAAACGGCGCATATCCAAGGGCAGGGAAAACAGCAGATCATTCTTTGCGCCAATTCCCCACTCGGCATCTACTGCAACGATGGCTCTCATAGGCGCTCCAAGCTATATGCCAAACGGCGCAAGCACTCCTCGCGACCCAGCAACAGAGCCATTTCGCTGGCACCGCCGGGGGTTACCGCACGGCCGGTCACGGCAATACGCACGCACCACAGCATTGCGCCCTTCTTCACGCCCTCCGCCAAAGCCACCTCCGACAGACAAGCCAGGATTGCGTCGTTGGTCCATTCACAGCCCTTCAGAGCCTCAATCGCCAAGGGGAGCAAGCGAGCAGCCACGGCAAGGTCGGTTTTGTTCTTTGCGTGGTTGAAAAGTTGCAGATCATAGTCCTCATACTCTGCCAAAAAGTCCAGCAACTCAGGAATATCGCCCAAGGTCTCCACACGGGGTTGCGCCAAGCGGAGCAACAGTTCGTTATCAAACAAATCGGCAACCTTGCTCTTTGCCAAGAAGGGGCGAGCAACGGTAGCAAACTCCTCAAAAGGCATAGAACGGATATATTCTGCGTTCAACCAACGCATCTTTGCGCCGTCAAAGATAGAGGGGCTCTGCGACAGACCGCTAATATCAAACTGCTCCTCCAACTCTGCCATCGACAAGATCTCTTGGTTGCCCTTAGGCGACCAACCCAGCAGAGCAATGTAGTTGACGATTGCGTGGGGCAAAAATCCCTTCGCCACAAAGTCCTCAAAGTTAGCGTCACCGTAACGCTTACTCAACTTGTGCTCGTGGTCGCGCATAATGGGCGCCAGGTGCAGATAGCAAGGACGTTCCCAACCGAATGCATCGTACAGCATATTGTACTGAGGGGTACTCGACAGATACTCGTTACCGCGCAAAATATGCGTAATGCCCATGCTGTGGTCGTCAATCACGTTGGCAAAGTTATAGGTAGGCATACCGTCCGACTTGATCAAAATCATATCGTCCATATCCTTATACGCAACGGCAATATGACCGTACACCAGGTCGTCATACTCGCTCACGCCGTCCGTCTCAGGCACGCGCATACGGATCACAAAGGGCTTGCCGGCAGCTAAGTTTGCTTGGATTTCCTCTTGCGAAAGGTTAGCACAATGCTTATCGTACTTACCCACGCCACCGTCGGTCACGTTGCGCTTATCGCAGAAGCAATAGTAAGCGCCGCCTTTGGCAATCAACTCCAGCGCATATTGCATATACAAAGCCTTGCGTTGGCTCTGCACGTAGATCACACCCTCTTTTTCCTTACCGGGACCCTCGTCATAGCTGATACCGGCGGCCTCAAGCGTGCGGTAGATGGCGTCGGTTGCGCCCTCTACGTAGCGACCTTGGTCGGTATCTTCAATACGCAAAATAAAGGTACCGCCGTGCTTGCGAGCAAACAAATAGGCATACAATCCGGTGCGCAGGTTACCCACGTGCATAAAACCTGTGGGGCTGGGTGCAAAACGTGTTCTTACTTCTTTCATAATTTCTCCTTTTCCTTCTGCAAAGGTATGTTGTCGGGAATTTCTTCCCCCTGGGCAGGGCTTCGCCCCACTCCCTTATTTCTTACGGAAAATCTCCTTCATACGTGCGCTGTTGTCCATAATGACCTTACGCATACGCAAATTTTTGGGCGTTACTTCCAAGATCTCGTCTGCGGACAAAAACTCCAACATCTCCTCCAAAGACAGTCTGCGAGGCGGCGTCAAGCGCAGGGCCTCGTCCGAGGCAGCAGAGCGCATATTCGTCACGTGCTTTTTCTTACACACGTTCACCACGATATCCTCGTTTCTGGTGGTATATCCCACGATCATACCCTCGTACACAGGGGTATTTGCGCCGATAAACAAGGGGCCTCTATCCTGTGCGTTAAACAAACCGTAAGTGCTCGCGTCACCCGTCTCATAAGCAATCAAGCTGCCCACGTTACGGCGGATAATCTCACCCTTAAAAGGCTCGTAACCGTAGAACAGGGTATTCATCACGCCCTCGCCCTTGGTATCCGTCAAAAACTCGTTCTTATAGCCAATCAAGCCACGCTCCGGCACCTTAAATTCCAGGCGCACACGGCTATTGAGAGGACTCATCGAAATCAACTCACCCTTGCGCGAGCCAATCTTTTCCATCACGGCGCCAACCGCCTCGGTGGGCACGTCCACGATCAACTGTTCAATAGGCTCCAACTTTTCGCCGTTCTCACCCGTCTTAAACAGTACCTTGGGCATAGACACCGCAAACTCATACCCCTCACGGCGCATGGTCTCGATCAACACCGACAGGTGCATCTCACCGCGACCCTTCACGATAAATACCTCGGTGGTCTCGCCGTCCTCTACCTTCAAAGAAACGTCCTTCAACAACTCACGGTACAAACGCTCGCGCAAATGGCGGCTGGTCACGTAGCGACCGTCCTGACCCGCAAAAGGCGAATCATTCACCATAAAGCGCATCTCCAAGGTGGGGTCGCCAATCTTCACAAAAGGCACCGCCTCCACACAATCGGGGGCACACACGGTGTTGCCAATGTTGATATCAGCAATCCCCGAGAAACACACGATATCACCCACCGTTGCGCTCTCC
>JAFTOZ010000044.1 GCA_017463565.1 Clostridia bacterium
CAAAGGTGCTATCAGTTTTATCCGCGTTGGCGAGGGTAGCGTGAAAGTGGGTGACCGCATTCGCATGATGGCAAGCGGCAAGGAGTACGACGTGACCGAGGTGGGCGTGTTTACCCCCGGTATGCGACCTGTGCGTGAGTTGAAGTCGGGTGAGGTTGGCTATTTGGCGGCCAGCATTAAGAACGTGGTGGACACCGCGGCAGGTGATACCATTACCCTTGCGACCAATCCCACTGCTGAGCCCTACGGCGGATATAAAGAGGTGAAGCCCGTGGTATTTGCCGGTATTTATCCTGCGGACGGCAGTAAGTATAACGAACTGCGTGAGAGTTTGGAGAAACTGAAACTCAACGATGCAAGCCTTTTCTTTGAGCCTGACGTAAGTACCGCGCTTGGCTTTGGTTTCCGTTGCGGCTTCTTGGGTTTGTTGCATATGGACGTGATTACCGCTCGGCTGGAGAGAGAGTTTGACCTCGACCTGGTGACGACTGCGCCCAGCGTTTCTTATAGGGTATTCAAAACAAACGGCGAAATGCTGATGATCGATAACCCAACTAAATTGCCCAATCCCTCGGAGATCGAGCATATCGAGGAGCCGATCGTGAAGCTGTCCGTGTTTACGCCCCCTCAATACGTGGGAAGCGTGATGGAACTTTGTCAGGGCAAACGCGGTGTGTTCACCGATATGACCTACCTGGATCCGCAGCGTGTGTTGCTCCTGTATAAGATGCCGCTTAGTGAGATTTTGTACGATTTCTTTGATTCTTTGAAGTCTCGCTCGCGCGGTTATGCCAGCCTTGACTACGATATGGACGGCTATATGAAGAACGATATGGTGCGCCTGGATATCCTGTTGAATGGAGAAATGTGCGACGCTTTGTCCATGATCGTTTTCCGTGATAGCGCATACGACCGTGGCCGCAAGGTGGCAGAGAGGTTGAAAGAGGCGATTCCCAGACAAATGTTTGAGATTCCTATTCAGGCCTGCATTGGCAACAAGGTGATTGCTCGTGAGACGGTCAAGGCGTTGCGTAAGGACGTGCTGGCGAAGTGTTACGGCGGTGATATCACCCGTAAGAAGAAGTTGTTGGAGAAACAGAAAGAGGGTAAAAAGCGTATGCGCCAAGTGGGCAGCGTAGAGATCCCCTCCGAGGCCTTTATGTCTATCCTCAAGGTGGGGGATGATGAATAGGGTCGGCCTATACGTTCATATACCCTATTGCAAAAGAAAGTGTCGCTACTGCGACTTTTTCAGCGTGACTAATCTTCTCTCGACAGACGGCTACGTGGAGGCAATTCTCCGCGAAGCACGCCGCTACCAGGGGGAAGATTTTTCTATTGATACCGTTTTTGTGGGAGGCGGTACCCCCTCTTTGTTGGGGGAGTCAGAGTGGAGAAAGCTCATGGACGGTCTCCGCATGATATTGCCTATTGAGAGTGGAGCGGAGATCAGCGTGGAGTGCAACCCTGATAGCGCAAGCGAAGCATTGTTTGCCCTATGGAAAGAACTTGGGGTGAACCGCGTCAGTTTGGGCGTACAGTCGTTGAATGATAAAGTTCTGGCAACGGTTGGCAGGTTGCACGACGGTAAATCTGCCCTTGTTGCGGTGAATAATGCGTGCAAAGTCTTTGATAACGTGAACGTTGACTATATGGTTGGCTTACCTTATCAAACGGTCGGGGGCGTGCAGGACGATCTTCGTCGGTTACTTTCGCTTGGGGTGAGCCACGTATCCGTCTATTCGTTGATCCTTGAGGAGGGTACACCCTTGTACACCTCGGTTAAGAAAGGGGAAATCACGTTGCCTGACGATGAGGTGGCGGTTGACCTGTACGATGCGGCAGTAGCGACCCTGGAGGCCGCAGGATTCCAAAGATACGAGATCAGCAATTTTTGCCGTGCGGGGAAAGAGTGCAAACATAATTTGCATTGTTGGCAGTTGTACCCTTATATTGGGCTTGGAGCCGCCGCGCACTCTTTTTATGGGGGTAAGCGCTATGCGCACCCTTGCGATTTGGATAGATATATGCTGGGAGGAGAGCCTATCCCCGAGGACTGCGAGAATGACCGCAGGGGAGAGGCCGTGATGCTTGGCCTGCGTACGGCAGAGGGTGTTTATCTTTCTCGGTATAGTGAATTATTTGGTCGAGATTTTACCGTTGACTTTGCAGCTGCCTTGCAAAATCCCACCATTCAACCGTGTCTTGTTGTGAATGATAAGTCCGTTTCTATTCGCCCTGAGTATCTCTACGTCAGTAATGGGATTATCAATATCTTTTTGGATTGTTTAGAATAGCTCGTGCGCACGCGTGTACAATAGATTTCGCACGCGAGCAGAACTCATATTCCCGAAAAAAAAGTAAAAAAGTTTAAAAAATTAGCAGTCAGGGGTTGACATTGCTAATTTTTGCGTATATAATGTTAGCAGTCAGGGATAGAGAGTGCCAAATTGGACATACTATCCGATAGGAGGTCAGAAGATGCTGTCGGTACGCAAACGTAAAATACTGTGCTTATTGGTTGCCCGTTATATTGAAACGGCTGAGCCAGTTAGCTCCTCTGACATTAAGGCGGATTACGGCGAGGAAATCAGTTCGGCTACCATTCGCTCGGAGTTGGCGAAATTGGAGGAAATGGGATACTTGATGCAACCCCACGTGTCGGCAGGCCGCGTGCCTACTGCAAAGGGATATAAGGTATTCGTTGAATCCATTCCGACAGAGGGCGGCATGTTGCCAGCGGTGGCGGATATGCGTGAGTACCTAGACCGCAAGATGGACGAGGTAGGAGACGTGATTCGTACAACGGCAAAGTTGCTGTCCGATACAACCAACTATACCTCGGTGATCGTAGTCAAAAATATCGGCGAAGTACTGGTGCGTGACGTGCGCTTGGTGGATATCGGTCAAAACAAGGCCCTGGTGATCATTATCACCGACTCGGGTATTCTCAAGGACTGTATCATCGACCTGCCTGCGGATATGGGCAACACCTATCTGAATACGGCGATGGAGTTGCTGAACAGAATGTTCTCAATGCATACTGTGGAAGAAATCAAGGAATTGGTTGACCACGTGGAGGATGAGATTGCGCAGTACAAGATGATTCTGGACCAGATCATTACCTCGCTGGAGCGGTATCAGAACCGCAACCAAGAGGTGATTATCGAGGGCACGAGCAGACTGCTGGACGTGCCGGAGTATCAAGAGGAAGCCGACCGTATGCGTGGTGTGATGTCCATCATCGATCACAAGGAGTTGCTGACGGATATGGTGGGGGACGGAGAGTTGGAACTTTCCTTTAAGATTGGAAAGGACGACGGAATTGAAAACGGTTCGCTGGTGACGGCAACCTATAGAATTAATGACAATCAACAGGTTCACGCCGGTGTGATCGGCCCGGAGAGAATGGACTACCGCAAAGTGGTCACTATTTTGAAGAATTTGGAGACGACCATTAAATCGGTGATGGACGATAAGGAGGACTAGATGGCAAAAAAGAACGTGGAAGAGCCGGTGAGCGCAGAAGTAACCGAGGAAGTTGAAAACGCACCCGAAGTGGAAGAAGTGGACTACGAACAGAAACTGGCAACTCTGGAGGCAGAACTGGCGCATCAAAAGGACGTTTATTTGCGAATGTTGGCAGAGTACGATAACTATCGCAAACGCAGTATCGCAGACACGGAAAGAGCGAGGATCGCAGGCATTAGCGCAGCCCTGAAGGCAATTTTCCCTGTGATAGACAGTATCAACCGAGCAGTTGAGGTGTTGGCAGGAGATGACAAGGCACTCTCGGGTATCGTAGCCATCAAAAAACAGTTTGAGCAATCACTCGGCGCCATGGGCGTTGAGCAAATTAAAGCCTTGGGCGAGGAGTTTGACCCCGAGTATCACAATGCAGTGATGCAGGAAGAAAATCCCGACATGGCAGGGAAAATAACCCAAGTATTCCAAGAGGGTTACAAATATAAAGAGTACGTCATCCGACCCAGTATGGTCAAGGTGGCGGTGTAGAGAAAGAAAAGGAGATGTAATTATGAGTAAAATTATCGGTATTGATTTAGGAACTACCAATAGCTGTGTCGCCGTTATGGAAGGCGGCGAGCCTACTGTGATTGCCAATCCGGAAGGAAACCGTACTACCCCCAGTGTGGTGGGCTTTACGAAAGAGGGCGAGCGCCGTGTCGGTCAAGTGGCAAAACGTCAGGCCGTGGCAAACCCCACCCGTACTGTTAGCAGTATTAAGCGTAAGATGGGTACCAGCGAGACTGTGACCATCGATGACAAGAAATATTCCCCCCAAGAAATCAGCGCAATGGTGCTGGCTAAGTTGAAGGCAGACGCTGAGGCTTATTTGGGCCAAAAGGTGACCCAAGCCGTTATCACCGTACCTGCTTATTTCTCGGACAGCCAACGTCAAGCTACCAAGGACGCAGGCCGTATTGCAGGTCTGGAAGTTCTGCGTATCATCAACGAGCCTACTGCCGCTGCTCTGGCATACGGCTTGGACAAGGCTGAGAACAAGAACCAAAAGATTTTGATCTACGACTTGGGCGGTGGTACCTTTGACGTCTCTATCCTGGAGATTGGTGACGGCGTGTTTGAGGTGTTGGCTACCAACGGTAATACCCATCTTGGCGGTGACGACTTTGACCAATGCCTGATGGATCATATCGTGGCCGAATTCAAGAAGGAAACCGGCGTGGATCTGTCCGGCGATAAGGTTGCTCTGCAACGTATCAAGGAAGCCGCAGAAAAGGCTAAGATCGAGTTGAGCGGTGTGACGAAGACCAGTATTAACCTGCCTTATATCACGGCTAACGCAGAAGGTCCTCTGCACATCGATATGGATATCACCAAGGCTAAGTTTGACGCTCTGACCGCTCACTTGGTGGACGCTACTATCGTTCCTACCAAGAAGGCTATGAGCGATGCAGGTCTGTCCTTTAACGAGATCAGCAAGGTGATCTTGGTGGGTGGTAGCACCCGTATTCCTGCCGTGGTGGACGCTGTTCGCCGTGTGAGCGGCAAGGAGCCTTATAAGGGCATCAACCCCGACGAGTGCGTGGCAATCGGTGCGGCTATCCAAGCAGGTGTGTTGGCAGGCGACGTGAAAGACGTGCTGTTGCTGGACGTAACGCCTCTTTCCTTGGGTATCGAGACCATGGGCGGTGTGTTCACCCGTTTGATCGACCGCAATACCACCCTTCCTACCAGTAAGACCCAAGTGTGCTCGACTGCTGCGGATCACCAACCCGGCGTAGCGATCCACG
>JAFTOZ010000006.1 GCA_017463565.1 Clostridia bacterium
AGGAAGCAACTTGATAACTACATTTGGAATAAGAAGCTTTACTAAAACTGCTGCTATCGCATTAGGATTATTATAATGATTGGAAGGTGATTTAATGGAAATAAAACAAATTTTAGAATATGACTATAACTATGCAGAGTATATAGTAACAGATGGTAAACACGATATAGTATGTATGTGTTTGTCTGTTCCATTAGAAAATAATAATGATCCTAAAATAGGGATGAAAGTTGATAGTTTATACACTTTTTCTTACAATGACAGCATTATTTTAAAAATTTCAAAAGCTAATAAATATAACATACAAAAGGATCCAAAAAATCATTTCAAATATAATCTTTGTGGAGTTGTATTTGATTCTAAAAAATCTATAATTAAGGTATTTGATTTTATTATTGATTTATCAAATGATTATCCTAATGGTTTTGATACTCTAATAAAAGATGGTGATTATGTGGAATTTGAAGTTGATAGAATAGACTGTACATTGGTGCAAAATATCAATGAATAATATAATAATTCTCCCAAGCATGACCCATGAAAAGACAATTATTATTAAAGATTTCATCATGAATGATATCAATCATAATTTTGTCGCTATATCAGCTTTACAGGCTCGGTATATTGCCGGTTGCTTGCGCCGTCAATTCGGTATGAAAAAATCCCTCTTGCCTTTGCATTTCTCGTCAAAAGCAAGAGGGATTTATTTTTACGCGATATACGCTATTCCTGCGCTTCCTCTAGGGGCAATTCTTCTACCGCGGCCTTTTTGCCGGGGATCATAAATAGCACAAAGCTGATTGCATACGCCGCCACCGCAACGATGGGGAAAATGGCGGTGATTTGTCCCTTGAGCAAGGCCATAAACAAGCCTGTAAACACACCGCTTACGGCAACGCCAATAGCCATAAATATTGCGCCTACCGCTCTCCAACGGAAGCCAAGGCCTGCGCCAACCAGGGTCACGGCCGACATACTCGCCGAAACCACGCCAAAGATCACCATGGTATCTGCGCTGATTGCGCCCACGTTGCCACTTGCAGCCTCACCCAGGCCTGCCAATGCAGACACCAAAATACCAAACACAACGGCGATGATAGCATTGCCGACAGAGGCCAAGATACCAATCACGCCTCCTGCAATTTTCGTTCCTCTCATATCTACCTCCTTATCCTACGTAGCGTAGCCACGCCACAACAGCAGGCATTGTATAATATGCGTCCAATACGCCGGTAATATACGTTGCCTTCTTCGCCAGCGGTGCGTCTGCCGCCGTAAAGTCGCGCGGTCCCACCAGCATTGCCATCAACGACAGGTTGTCGCTGATATCCTCTCTATAATCATTCTTACTGTACAGGGTCAAGAAAGCACTGTTCGTGCCGTTGTTGCCCCCTTTGGGGTTATATACGCCGCTACTGTTGCTCACGTACGAAAGCCCCAAATTATAGCTCTTGATGCCCGACTTCAATTCGCTCACCACGTCGCTCGGCAGGTTAAAGGTCAATACGTGCAGCAACTCGTGCAGCATGATATTGTAGTGGGTCGAATAGAAGGTGTTTCGGGGTCTTGGCGTAAAGCAAGCCAGCCACACCTGGTTATTGTCGTTCGTCAGACCGTACACAATGCCGCCCGAGCCGGTGGTGATTTCGTCCACCAAATACACGGTCAGGGGCTTGCGATTCAGCACGCGCACGCCGTTCACCACCGCGGCGGTGGTTTCCAACAGGGTATTGCGAGAGGTCACCTGCAGCGCAAATGCCAAACCTTGCAGTTGAAGGAGCAGATTTGCCTCTACCGTTTGTTCTTCCATCAAAAAGCGTTGCGATGCCAACAGCTTGTCCGCGTACGGATTGTCGATACCGCGGTAGACAATGCTCAGTTTGTAGTGCTTCGCAAGCAACGCAATGCCTGCGTCTGCGCTACCAAAATCACGCACGCCCAGCCCCACCATAGGCACACCCGTCGTCACGGTAGGCACACCGCGTACGGTATTGATTTGTTCTGCACGCACCGCCGCCAGAGCCGAGCCGTTACTGCCGTCTGCGCCCTTTTCGCCGTTCATATCCGCCGCCAGGCCCACACCGCCTGCGCCGCCCAGGCCGCCAAGACCTGCTGCGCCTGCCGTCAGACCTACCGTACCGCCAAAGTCATATGTCAACGTATCCACCCAAAGGGCATAACCGCCCATACCGCCTGCGCCGCCACGGCCACCGTTGCCTGCCTTGATCTCCGCCGTGGGAGCATCTCCGCCTGCCGTGCCGTTGGTGCCCGAGGAAGCGTTACCGCCCACCAGCAACAAGTCGCCCTCGCCCAAAAGGGTCAGCGCGTGCGCACGCACGGCAATGCCGCCGTCCATGCCCGAAAAACCGTCCTGACCGTCGATACGCGCGCTATTGTCCGCGTCGTATGCGCCCACGATAGTATAGCCGTCCGTTGCCAGTTGATAAGCGCTACCTGCCGTGATACTGTTGGTCCCCACCACCTCCAGGCGCACGCTTGCCCTGGTGCCAAAGTCCAACACGGGGTCGGTAAATCCGCTATCGATCACGATACCTACGTTTTCCAACGTAACCTCAATTTCGTCCGTCGTCAAAAAGAAGAAATACAGGTTGTGATAGTCGCTATCTTCGGTGCCGTCGTAGCGACCCTTGATCCACAGCGCGTCCACGTCGTCCGACACGACCACTACCGTTTCCCCGGCCGCTGCAGGCAACAGGGTCAGATCCAAATATACGCTTGCGTGACCGCTCATATACGAGCTGAGCCCGTCCACCGCCGACCAACTGGAGGGGGACAGCGTGACCGCTTGTCCGCTCACCTCTAGTTGTAGCACGTTACTTTCCACGCCGTCTTCGCTCACCGCCACAAAGGACACCGTACCTGCGTACACGCCCTCGCCCACGGTGAACAGATTATCCACCAAAGAGCCCAAATGGCTCCCCTCTACGATTCGATACTCCACACCGCTTGCGGTTGCGTCCGTGGGCAAAACCGTCGCCGACAGGGTGACAACCTGCCCTGCCACCAGGGGACCTACGGCGTCCGCCGTCAAACTCACCGATTCCACAGGCACGCGCACCACGTAGAAACGCAAGGTATCACGGCACTCGCCTGCGCTCACCTCTACCACTACCTCGGTAGTTAGCGCCTCGCTTGCGCCCACAAAGGTCAGGATATTGTCCACGAGCGTCGCGTACTCCGCCCCCTGAAGGATCGCAAATTGCACGTCTGCCACCGCGTCCGTGGGCGTCACCACCGCCGACAGGGTACGCACGTCCCCAATCCGCACGGAGGCCGAGCCGTCCGCCGTCAAACTGACCGACTCGGGCGCAACCGCCTTGATCACCACGCTAAAGGTTGCCTTCACGCCGTCTGCCGTGGCCTCGAAAACCACGGTTTTGCCACCCTCACGGCTGACCACGCGGTACTGCCATTCGCTCACCTTTTCCACACAGTCTGCCCCCTCCACCACGGCAAGTTGCACCGCAGGATAGGTGGCATACGCAGGATATACTCTGGCGGTCAAGGTAATCAACTCACCGTACACCGCCGTATGTGCCAACTCTGTTTGGGTGGTATCGTTACGGCTAAGCACCACGCTATCTACCGCCGTCTTGCCCACCGCTACCGACAGGCGTTCGCTCAGACCACCCACCGACCATACCAATTCAAATACGCCCTCGGGGCAGTCCTCTGCCACCACAAGGCGGTTTTCTCTAATGAGAATCCAAGGAGCCAAATCTCCTTCTACCGTCCACACCAAGGGATAGGTGCACTCCGCAGGCAGCACCGTTGCCGACAGAGCCAATTCCTCTCCACGGCGCAGCACCACGTTTGTGGCAATGCCCATCTGCACCTCTTGCGGTTGCACGCTCGTGCAGTACAGGGTTTTGTCTGCACTCACACCGCCTGCGGTTGCCCGTACCACCACGCCGTTTGCTTTGTCCGCGTCCTTGTTCCATACCAAGCAGCCGTCTGCAAGAGTAGCGTACTCGCTCCCCTCTACGATGCTATACACCACGGGGTTATCGTCTGCGTACGCAGGCATGGGCTTTGCTGTCAACGCCACCGACTCGCCTGCTGCTTTGCTGTCCGGCTCTTCCCAGACCACCGCCGCCACGGGGGTATTGCCCACCGTCACCGAAGCGCGGTCCTCCCAGGTGCTCCAACGCACCGCAACCGTCACCTTTTTGCCAATCGGCGCATTCTCCTGTATGCACAGTTTATCATCTGAAATATACGCAAAATCCGCGCCCTCTACCACCGTAAAAGACACGTCCTCGACCGACACACCGTTATGGTCGATCGTGGCAGAAACCGCCAACTTCGCGCCCCGATACGCCTCGCCCTCAAGCGCAACCGTAATGGGGTTTTGCTCTACGCACCCCACGGCGGCGCCCAAAACCAGCACCAGTACGATCGGTATCCATATCCACAGAAAAGCATTCTTTTTCATACGTCCTCATTCGTTTGCGCAAGCCAACGCCCGCGCACCGTCCACGCGCGCAATATACGCCCACGCAGACGTCTTCATTTTATTATAGCACATACTCGCGCCCCACGCAACACCCAAATTCATTCACGCCCCCACGTGTGCACCAATAGATTCCACCGCACCGCCCACGTGTGCAAAGATAGATTCCGCCCACGTCCCACTCGTGTGCAAAGATAGATTCCGCCCTCGTCCCACTCGTGTGCATTGACAGAATCCACCACAAGCGGTATAATAGATACAGTACGAGGTGAATTATGCACAACAAAGACAAAAAAGTAATCTTGATTTGGGCGCTGATTCTTGGCGGCATGATGATCGTAGTGGGCTTGATCGTCACCGTGTAGGTGGCGCTGAATATCCAAGCGCACGCCCCTGCCACCGCCGAGGTATTGGAGATCAAAACCGAGGTCATCGAGGAGGGCACCACCCCCTATTTCCGTGGCGCCGTTGTTCGTTTCGATACCCCCGACGGTCCTGTGACTACCACCCTCACCCAAAAAGCAGCCGCCAAGTTGCAAAAAGGAGATACCGTCGATCTGCGCTACCGCATCGACAACCCCACCGAGGCCACCCTTTCGCAGGTGGACTACTTCGTTTCGGGCATGCTTCTTGCGGTTGGCGTCGTATTTGCCTTGTCCGGCACCGTGTTCTACCTCTACAAGCCCCGCCACGAGCGTATCCGCAAGAGCGAGGAATAATCTACCTAACAAATAAGAATCGGCAGACTCCTTTTAGGGTCTGCCGTTTTCTTATCGGTTAGCATATAGCCTTGCACAAAGCACCGTTTTGTCGTCCTTGCGGTCCACAAAAAGCGCGTCCTCCACCGCCAAATGCGCCAAGGTCGATGGATTGACGGTTGTATTTTGCTCGCTCACACGCACCATACCCTCCACGCCAATACTTTCGCTAATGCCATCGGATGCCATCATAATCATATCCCCCTTCCCCAGTTGCACACGGCAAACCTTTGGCTCCACCTGCTCCAAAATTCCCAAGGGTAGCGCACCGCCCTGCACCACCTCTATGCGGTCTGCGTGCCGCACCACGCTCTCGGGTGCGCCCAGTTTGATAAAATCGGCAAAGCCCTTTTGCAGATTGACCACGCAAATATCCAACGCCTGAAAACTCTCCTCGTTGCGCACCGACAGTAGCTTATTGATAAGGGGCAAAATCACGTCGTCCGCGATACCTGCCGAGTAGAAACTCTCCACCAAGCTCATCGCCGCCTCCGAGCCGCCCTTTGCGCCCTTGCCGCTCCCCATACCGTCGCAGATAGCCAGTAGCACGCGCTCGGTGCCCAGGGGCAATACGCTATACGTATCCCCCGACAGGTCGCTCCCCTCTTTTTTGTGAGCCGCTTCTCCCGTGACTAATCCAAAAGCAGGTGCGCTCACGTATTGCACGCTCACCCAACCTCCTGCCTGATTTTTGAGGCTCGTGCGCACCATTTTGCCCAACAACTCTTCCAACGTTTTGCCAAGCGCCTCCTTTTCCACGTCTCGTTTCCGCACCACCAGGCTTACGCTCCGCTTGGGTTGCACCTCCCCCTCCACCGCCTTTCCCGTGTGGTAGATGATCGCGTCTTTTGCCCAAATGTTGCGGTGCGCCAACCGTTCCATCAACTTCTTTTCACGTTGCGTATCGTACACCGCCACCTGCTTGACCTCGCCAGACAGGGTGCGCATCATTCCCTCCAATCCCTCCAACTGCTCGCACATCATGCTCTTGCTGCGGTCTGCCACGTCCTGGGTTGCTTTGCGCTCGGCATACTCCTCCAGCATATCCCCACAAGTGGCCAACACCCCCTTCATTTTGTGGCAATATTCGCTCAAAAAGGAGGGAGTTTCCAATAGCGAAAGCCTGCCTGCCTCTAGTGCTCGCTGAATCAACTCGTACATCACCACCGCCGTGGAGGATCCCAACATTCTCTCACAGTCGCCCCGTCTTTCACACCCTGCGCAGCAATGCTCCGCAAGAGCCTTTGCCAACTGATTTTTGTTGTCAGAAAGAGCAGGCAAATTCAAAATACCTGCCGCCAACACCGCGCGCATATCCGCCAGTACCGCTCCCGTGCCCTTGATTTTCTCGTAGGTTTCCAGTCTGGTGCGGTTGATCAGATAGCGCACCCCCGTGCTTTCTGCCTCCTCAAACAGAGCGCGTGCCCTTGCGCGCATTTTTTGTGGCACAAGTCCCACCGCCAGAGCCCCCAGCGCCCCCAACACACAGTTTGCATAGTGCCACGCAGGCAAAATTCCCCACCACAGACCGCACACCAATTCCACCCCTACTATCAAGGGCACACACAGCAAAGGATGTCCCCTCCGCAGCGCATAGCACCCCACCGCCCACAGGGTGGCAAGCAGAGCATACGCAGGGCTTTCGCTCCCTGCGCAAAGTCCCAACCCAACGGCAAGGATAGGCAAAAAACCACGCTCCTCCCACAAAAGGCTTGCGGCAACCACCGCCGCCCCCAGTAGCAAAAAGCCGGGGCGCACGCCTCCAATTTCCACCGCCCACAACCCAAGCGCCACCGCCGATAGCAACAGACCCAAAGCCGCCTGCTCCGAGGTAGTGGGAGCCTGTCCCCTCTTGACGATCACCGCATACGCCACCGCCAGCGCCGCCACCGTAAACAGGGTATGCAGCGCAACGTCCACCACCCCCCACACCAGGTTTTGGGGGCTCAAACCGTACACAAACAGCACCGGCACCCTGCTCAGCGCCGCATATAGCACCAGGTGCAAGCGGTTCATTTTCTTTTTTGCCAAATGGTGTGCGTAGTACCCCACCAAGCAAACCACCACCGCCACCCCCGACAGTAGGACAGACTGCCAACTCAGCTCTCCCACCACCGCCGCCGCCAGCAACAACGGCGCCAACAACCATATATTTTTGCGACAGTACGCCAGCGCAAAAAACAGACCTGTCGCAAAGGGGCG
Source organism: Clostridia bacterium (assembly GCA_017463565.1). Classification (GTDB taxonomy): domain Bacteria; phylum Bacillota; class Clostridia; order Christensenellales; family CAG-1252; genus RUG14300. The sequence goes on from JAFTOZ010000006.1 coordinate 7,435, forward strand.
CACAGGTCCCAACTTAGACAGCGAAAACACGCAAAACAACCCCAAATAAAGGGCATATTCCGCAATAGAACGAAGGGTCTCAACCGAAAGAGTATGCTTTTTCATTGTTCTATCATAAGATAGAATCCCCCTCCGTTTTTGTCGAAGAAAGGGGAAGAGTTGCCAATCAAGTCGGATAAAAAAAGAAAGCGCCCACCGTGTGTGAGCGCAAGATTCTATTCCAACAGACCGCTTCCCCCCGAGGGCGCGTTCCCGCCGCTTTCCATTTCCTTTTCGTGGTCGGCAAAATCAAACTCTCCCTCGTAGGCCTCGCCGTAGTGCAAAAACTGTGTCTTTTTCACTACCTCGTTAAACTCGTTTTCTCCAATTTCCCCTTTCGTGGGATAATTTTGGTCGGAATTTTGTTGGCGGATATCCAGACCAATGCCCATTTCCATATGCGAAAGTTGGTTCTTTTTGATACGCACGTTTTGGTCGGTGGGCGCAACGTACACCCCATACCGCAGGTTAGAAATGGTGTTTTCCTCTACCACCAATCCCTTGCAACCTTTCTCTACCAACAACCCGTAGCCACCCGACGGATTCTCGTCGCTTGCCACGCTCAATATGCATTGTTTCATCTCCAGCTCGCACCCTTCGCCTACCTTGACGAGCGCGCCACCCTCCGGCGGAAATTCCTTTCCCGAAAAACTCAAACCCAGCAATTTCGCCCGAATATTCTCGTGCAATACGGCACTTTCAAAGGTTGGACGCTCCACTCCAAGCAGGGTCACGTCTTGGCTAAGAGAGAGTGCCTCGCCATACTCGCCCGGGCCAATCACCACCGTTGCGCTCTTTTCCGCAGAAGAGAGCGCCTCGCTCACGCTTCCCCAGAGTGTCTCTCCTTTTTTGCCCCCCACGTAGCGGATTTTGCCGCTTGCGGTTGCGCTCTTTTTGAGGGTTGCCTTTTGGGTGGAGGTGGTAGGCGTTTCCTTTTGCACCATCACGTGTCCCACGTACACCTTGCACTCTGCGTATACGTCGTCTGCAACGCGCACCGTCACGGTCGCCGTCCCCACGTCTTTTGCACGCACAACCCCCTCTTTGCTCACCTCAACCACCTCGCTATTCGAGCTGGAATAGCTGGCCTCTGCCACCGCAGTTTGGGGTTGCAGGCTATAGGACAGGGTGGTAGAAGACTCCTTGAGCATCACCAACGTCCCCACGTCCAATTCCACCTTTTCCGCCTTGGGCGTTTCGTTGGGGGTTTCCGTCGGCTTTTCCACACACCCCACCATGCCCACCGCCAATACGAGGGCAATCACAACAAACCACACTTTTTTCATGTATTTTCCTCCTTTTGCCCAAATTCTTCCAAAATCTCCCCCAAAATATACCCATTTCGCACAAAAAAAGGGGAATTTGTCCGATTCCCCCTCTATACAAACACCCAAAGTGTGTGATATAATCAAACGAGCGCACACGCTACACACAGGAGGATCGGGCATGAAAAAGAAAGTTGGCTTTGTCAAAGGGGTGATTGATTTTTTGACCATTCGCCGCCGTTTGCCTGCGCTCTATCCTGCCTGGGCGGCACGGCTGGATCTCTACCGTGAGTGCAACCGCGTCTTTCTGTCGGACGGCACGGTGCGTTGGGTTTGCGCAGGGGAGCAACTGCCCTTTGCCGACCACGTAGAGCTCAGCGGCTCCACCTCCTCCCACGTTTTGTCCTATATGGTGGACGAGGCGGGGTTCTATACGGTGCACAAGCATTGCGTATTCCCCCTGCTCCGCCTTTTGCCCGACGCTACCGAGGCGTCCTTTTCCCACAATTTCGACTGTGAGCCAGTACTGATTGTTGGCGGCGCACCGCACGTAGGCCGTGCTCGCTTCATCGATCTTCGAGGGAGCCTGCGCATCGAGGAGCAACCCACCCCCACCCACGCGGTGGAGCGTGTTTTCTATCCTGCTCCCCTTGCCGCCGCCCTGATTGAGCAAATCACCCTCACCAATCTTTCCGAGGACTCCCTTGCCGTTTCCGTGTCAATGCCCCCCTATCTCTATACCGAGCCAAAGTCCCGTTGCAAGGCAGGGCCCTACGAGGCACGTGCCGAGCAAGCCGACTCCCTTGGGCGTATGCTCACGGGGTTGGACGTAGACACCTGCCGCACCCTTTCCCCCCAAGAGTCCACCACCTATTGGGTGGTGTACTACGCTACCGAGGCGGGCAAGGAGCAAATGGTAGATTGCAAACTGGAGGGCAAAAAGCGCCGGGCCTTGGTGGAGGATTGCTTTGGTGGCGGTCTGCGACTTGAGTCGGACGTCCCCCTCTACGACGCCCTGTTTGCCCACGCGCGTCTCCGTGCGCACGAAAGTATCTACGATACCCCCGTTGGCCGTATGCCCTGCCCGGGTGGCGGTGTTTTCTACGGTGCGGTGTGGTGCAACGACAGCGTGGAATATTCCGCGCCCTACTTTGCCCTCTCGGGCGACCCCAAGGGAGAGGAAGCCCAACTCAACGTACTGCAAATGTTTGGCAATCTGTTTGCCAAGCGGCGAGGGAAATGGCAACCCATTCCCTCCTCAATCGCCTCTCTCGGCCAACGCTACTGGGCGCTTGCAGGAGACCGTGGCGACGTACAAATGTACGGCTCTGCCTGTGCGCGCTATGCGCTACTGCGCGGAGAGGAATCCTTGGCACGCACCCTGTTTCCGTACGTCAAGGCCAGCGTGGAATATACCCTGCAACAGCGCACCGCCAACGGTCTGATTCGCTCGGATAGCGACGAGTTAGAGGGGCGTTTCCCCTCGGGTCGCACCAACCTATCCACCGCGTCTTTGGCGTTTGATCTATTTGCACGTGCCGCCGAGCTTGCCTACGCACTTGGCGAGCGCACCCTCTCCTCGCAATGGAAGCAGGAAGCCGCCCTCACCGCCCAGGCTATCGAAACCCACTTGGGTGCCAAAGTCGAGGGCTATTGCACCTACCGCTACTATCCTGGCAACCGCCGTCTGCGCTCCTGGATTTGTATGCCCCTGACGGTGGGCATCTACGATAGAGCCGGCGAAACGGCACGCGCCCTATCCTCCCCCTCCCTCTACGACGGTGTTTCCCATCTGCGTACCGCAAGCAACCGCACCACCACGTGGGATCGCTCCATGCTCTTTGCCCTTCGCGGTCTTTTCCAATCGGGTCAAAGCAAGGTTGCCACCGAAATGCTCCTGCGCTACAGCGCGGACAGATTGGTGGGAGCGCACGCCCCCTACCCCGTAGAGGCATTCCCCGAGGGCAACGGTCGCCATCTGTCGGCGGAGAGTATCCTCTACTGCCGTATCTTCATCGAGGGCGTGTTTGGTCTGCGTACCAAGGGGCTTTCTACCGTCAGCGTCCAAATGCATCCCCCCGTGGGTTGCAATCGGCTTACCCTGCACCGAGTGCACGTCCAAGGTGCGGTGCTCACCCTGCGTTGGACAAAAGGCCACCTCACCGTCACCGACCTATGGGATAACGAACTCTACTCTGGCCCTGCGCCTGCAGGCCATACCGTCTATATCAACACCAAAAAACCAAGCTAAACAAGCAAAGGAGATATTATGAAACCAGACAACAAACTCTATACGCGTTGGGGCAAAACCCTCAATCAAAACGCCCCCCTACCCGAATATCCGCGCCCCCAGATGGTGCGTGACAGCTACCTCAACCTCAACGGCTTGTGGGACTACGCTATCTGCCCCACGGACGGCGGTTTTTTGGGCTATCAAGGGCAGATCGTGGTGCCCTTTTCTCCCGAGTGCCTGCTGTCTGGTGTAGAGCGCACCGTCACCCCGCGTGACACCCTCTACTACCGCCGCTTCTTCACCCTGCCCGAGGGCTTCAACCGTGGCAGAGTATTGTTGCACTTTGGTGCGGTGGACTATTTGTGCAACGTGTCCGTCAACGGTCAGCGAGTGGGGACCCATCGCGGCGGGTATCTGCCTTTTTCTTTCGACGTCACCTCTGCGCTGTTGCCCGGCGAAAACGAGCTGACCATCTCGGTCACCGACCCCAGCGAGGAGGGCAACCAAGCCCGTGGCAAACAGATCACGGGCGGCTCCGGCATTTGGTACGCTCCCATCTCGGGTATTTGGCAGACGGTGTGGATGGAGTCCGTCCCCACCAGCTATATCCGCTCGGTGCATATCACTCCCGATATCGACAATAACTGCGTATGGCTCAAAGCAGACGTGGTGGGCGAGGGCTTGGACTACGAGTGGGTCATTGCCGACGGCGACACGGTGCTCGTTCAAAACAACACCCCCGGCGAGGTGTGCTTGCGCCTCAATTCCTACCGTTTGTGGACCCCCGAAGACCCCCACCTCTACGATTTGTGGCTGACGGTTGGCTCTGACCGCGTGCGTTGCTACTTTGGTATGCGCAAATACAGTCTTGGCACCGACGACAAGGGTGTGGTGCGTATGTTCCTCAACAACAAGCCCTACTTCCAAAACGGTCTGTTGGATCAGGGCTATTGGTCGGACGGTATGTACACCGCCCCCTCGGACGAAGCGCTCATCTACGATATCCAAACCATGAAGGATCTGGGCTTCAATATGCTCCGCAAGCATATCAAAATCGAGCCTGCACGTTGGTACTACCATTGCGACCGATTGGGTATGTTGGTATGGCAGGATATGGTATCGGGTGGTCGCGGTGTCTACAATATGGCAACCATCGGTATCCGTCCCACCGTGGGCTTACTGTTCAACAACAAGCACGTGTTGCGCCTCTCCGACGGAGAAAAGAACTACCGCCGCTTCAACCGGCAGGATGCCGCAGGGCGCGAGGAATTCTACCAGGATATGTACGGCACCATCGACGCCCTCTACAACTGCGTATCCCTCTGTCTGTGGGTACCTTTCAACGAGGGCTGGGGTCAGTTCGACGCCCAAAAGGCAACGGATATGATCCGTGAGGCAGACCCCACCCGTCTTATCGACCAGGCCAGCGGTTGGCACGACCAAGGTGGCGGAGACGTCAACAGTTTCCATATCTATTTCACCCCCTACCGTTTCTGCCGTTTCAGCAAAAACGATCGCCGTACCACCGCCCTCACCGAGTTTGGCGGTCTGATCTATATCGAAAACGGCCATATCCACAACGAAAGCACCGTTTTTGGTGTGAATATGCCCGGCTACCGCTCCTACCGTACCAAAGAGGGTTTGCTTTCGGGGATCAAAAAGGTCTACGACAAACTGTTGCCCAAGGTAGCAGAGGGTTTGTCTGCCCTCGTCTACACCCAGGTCAGCGACGTACAGGACGAAGTGAACGGTATGCTCACCTACGACCGTGAGGTGCTCAAGCTCCCCGTGGAGTTTATGCGTGCCATCAACGATCAGTTCAAACTGTAATATGCGGCGGTCGGTTGGCTTATTGCTCATTCTACTGGTCTGCGTGGGACTTTTTGCGCCCACCCTCTTAGCCACGGCAGATAGCACCGCCACCGACCAATTCCTTGCGCTTATCGTCGAGTTGGAAACCCTGACCGCGGAGGGGGACTACACCTCCCACCAAGTGGCTGCCCTCATCAGCCAAGGGGAATATCTCCTTTCTCGCCCCGATTGCACCCCGGGCGAGGATATTCTTCTTCGTTGGCAGGCACTTCGGCAGGGCTATCTTGTGCAGACCCTACCCCAATGGTATGGGGAGCGTATGCGTGCCCTGACGGATGGGGGACAACTGCTCTATCCCGACAGCACCCGTTGGACCACCTATGCATCTCGCGAGTGGGCAGAGATAGAGGAAAAAACGCAGACCTTCCTTGTGGCGCTTCCCACCTATACCGCCCAGCAAATAGACGAGGCGCAAAATGCGCTATGGCTTGCCTTTTCCGCCCTGCCCACCAAGGACGAGGTGCGCTTGGGTTGGGAGACGCGTATCGAAGAGGTGGGCTTGCAACTTGCCGACTTGGTAGAGGCGCACGTCAATCCCGCCAGACACCAAGAGGGGTTATCTCCCCTTTCGATTGACCCCACGACAGCCCAAGGGCTCACCCTACCCGATGCTCTTGCCGCTTGCTACGGCGAGGATTCCCCCCTGATAGACCTATACTGGTCTGCGCTTGCTACCGCAGGCGAGGACCTCTACGCGTCTACCGAGGCGTTACTTGCGGCGTTTGAGGGGTTCCTTTCCCAAATGCGAGCGACCCCCTTCCAATTCGACACCACCCTGCGTGACCGTGACGTGGCAGCCGCTCGTATCAAAGGGAAGTTGGAGGCGGAGCTCACCGAGGAAAACCTTTCCAAATACCAAGAGGGGGACCAAGCTTACGTCAAGCTGTGGGTAGCCCAGGCAATTGCCTCTTTGCCCTACGCGCGCACAGAGGACGAGGTTGATTCTATATGGCGCACCTATGCCGACCAAATCGCCGTATTGCCTGCCAAACAGGTGCTCAATCCGTGGTTATGGGTTGCCATCGTCTCCGGGGCACTTGCCGTGGCACTGTTGGTGGTCTATATCGTCCACCGCAGGCGTACGCCGCGCACCAACACCCGTGACGAGTCCATGGCGCTACTGGCAGAATACGCCGCCCAAAAGGCAGCCGAAGCCAAGGAGGCAGAAACGTCTGCCGCCGAGGTAGAGGGGGCGGAAAACCCCGAGGTTCATACGGAAGAAGAAAACGAGGTTAATACGGAAGAAGAAACCCCGGAGGAAGACACCATTCAACCCACGGCAGACGGAGCCGAAAATCCAAAGGAGAACGAATGAAAACTGATTTCTATCCCGCAGTCGTCATAGGCGCAGGCGCCGGTGGCTACACCGCCGCTATCACCTTAGCAGAGGCAGGTGTGCGGGTTTTGCTATGCGATAGCCGTCCCCAACTCTTGCACAAGGTTTCCGCCAGCGGCAACGGCCGTTGCAATCTGAGCAACCAACGGATAGACCCTTCGTGCTACGTTTCCCAAACGCCCGAGCATATCCCTGCTTTTCTTGGAGAGGAGAGGGGCGAGGTCTCTGCGTTTTGGCGGAGTATGGGCTTACTTACCGCTACCGAAGAGGGGCGCATCTATCCTTTTAGCCGTAGAGCAAGCGAGGTTTGCCGTCTGCTATCTGCTAAGGCAGAGCAACTCTCCGTCGAGGTGCTATCCTCTGCTCCCCTATCCTCTATCACCCCATCGGGCAAGTCTTGGCTATTGCAACTAGGCGATCGTCAGGTGTTGGCGCAAAAGGTGATTCTTGCTATGGGCTCCCCTGCATCTCCCTCGTTGGGCGGACAGGACAACGCCTCTCTACTGACGGGGCTCGGCCACCGTATGGTATCTTGGCAACCTGCTTTGGTATCTCTTGCTACCAACCCCCGCTATCCCTCTCTCAAGGGCCTGCGTACCGAGGGTGTCCTCACCCTGCACACACCGCGTGGCGAGACCATTTCCGAGCGTGGCGAGATTCTTTTCACCGACTACGGCCTTTCGGGTGTTGCCGTCATGCAACTGTCGGCACACGGCACCAAGAGGGCAGAGATTACGTTGGATCTTTTGCCCGACCTCAGTCCCAAAGAGGTCACGTCCTGCCTATTCTCTCGCTTGCACCAACCCTTATACGGTACGGTGGACAAACTGTTGTTGGGTTGGATAGATCATCGCATGGCGTACGCTATCCTCAAAAGCGTGGGTATCTCTCCCCTCAGCTTGCCCAGTGCCTCTCTTTCTCCCGAGGCGGTGCGCGCCCTGTCGCGTGCGCTCAAGGGGTGGCATTTTGCGGTAGAAGGCACGCAAGGATTCGCCTCAGCCCACGCCGCACGCGGTGGCGTTTCTCTGGAGGAAGTGGATCCCCATACCCTCGAGAGCAACCTTGCCGAGGGCGTCTACGTGGTGGGCGAACTGTTGGACCTTACGGGGCTTTGCGGTGGCTACAATCTCCATTGGGCGTGGCTATCCGGTTTGCGCTCGGCTCGTGCCCTTCTCAAAAGTCTCAGAAAATAAGGGTCGGGGTGTTGACACTCCCCCAAAATAAAACCATAATACGTATATCACGGCGCACCCTTTGGGTGTACCGCTTGGAGGAATCATGATGAGTCAACTATTGGCAAATTCATCGAATATTGGACAGTATATCGGTGGCGCCCTCGCGGCGGCTCTGATCTTGGTCACACTATATCTTCTCACGATGTGGGGATACTTCGCCACTCGCCGCCGTATGGGCCAACTCAAATTCGCAGTTGAAATCGTATTTGCAGGTGTGGCGCTCTTGGTGGCTATCGGCATTCGTTGGGGTGTTATGGCGTCTTTTGCCCTCACGGTAGAGGGTGGTGCCGCCGACATCTACGAGGTCATCTTCCGCACCATCACCACCCTTGCCTTCGACGGCGAATTGCCCACCGACAGCGCCAATATGCTATCGCGTGCGTTGGTGGCAGGTAGCAGTATCTACGCAGCAGGTATCGTGATGAGTATCATCACCGCACGTGCCAGCTACGAGGCATACAGTTGGGTGCGTATGCGTGTGATGAATCTCAAACGCTACGATATCTATATCTTCACCGACGCCAACGAAAACACGCTGTTGCTTGCCAACAGTATCCAAGAGGAATACGAGCGTCGCAAGGCGGTCGCACGTGCCAACAACCAACCCACTCGCCGTGCCTTTATCCTTTTCACAGGGGACGGTTTGCCCTCTATCGACCGTAGCAACCCCATTCATTGCGCTATCATGGAGCGTGGCTACGGCTACTGGTCCATCAACCGTGCCTCCAGAGAAAAGGAAAAATCTCTCGTCAGCCGATTCCGTTTGTATCACGACAACCGTACGGGACTTCCCAAGTCTTTGCATATCTTTGCCTTTGGCCTGAGCCAAAACGACAATCTGCAAGGCCACGAGGCCGCCAACAGCGGTACTCTGTTCGAAGAGGTCGAGCGTATGAGCCGCGAAATGTGCCGCAAAAACCGCGAATTCCAAGCCGTTATGCGCCGCACGCTCGTGGACGAGAAACCCGCGGACAAGAATCTCAAGGACAAGAATCTCGAGGACAAGAATCTCGAGGACAAGAAAGTTGAACAAAAAGACTCTAAGCCCTTTGACTTTACGCCCTCTCGCTATCTGTGCATGACCCACCTCTACGTGCTCACCCACAACGATGCCGACTATTGCTTCTACGAGGAGCAATTCGAGCGTATCATCGAGCAACAAATCTGTCTTGCCTACCAAACCGCTACCGGCAAAAAACTTCGCTTTGATGCCCTGCCCAAACAGGTACAGGCTTTCAAAAAGGAAATTAGCCTTTGCTTGCAACTGCACGTAGAAAACGAGGCGCTCATCACCGCCCACGATCTTACCAAGCAACACTTGGCAGAGTACGAAAACAACCAAGTTGAGGGATTGGGCAACCAACTGTTGGAGTCTTGCGCTCCCCACGAAATCGAGGTTGTACCCGAGGAGGGCGAGGGACAACCCGACCCAAGCGGTCTCGTCTACAAGCGCGGTCACCGTGCTATGATGCTGGGCTTCGGCAAAACGGGTCAATGCGCCCTGCAATCCCTCTATCACGATACCAGTTTCGTCGAGCCCATCGAGGGTGGCTTTGGTGCATCCTTGTTCGTTGCCGATTGTTTCGATTCGGATATCTCTGCCTTCTCGGGTGTGTACGCAGGGGATCATCCCTCCTTCTTCGTCTCCACCGACCTGAGTGGCAAGGCAGGTCTGCCCTCTGCCGCCCGTTGGGGTTTGCCCCCTATGGTATTGCGCTCCGCAGACCTCTTAGACAAGGACAAAAAGCCCTTGATTGCCCCCAAGGACAGGGCGGCGTTTGCCACCGAAATGGCATATCCCACCGTGTGTTTGCACCAAACCCCCTGCTTGTCCAAGGAGTTTGGCGACGTATTGGACGATATTCTCTACGACTACGATAGCGTGGTGGTCAGCCTCGGCACAGACGAGCGCAATATCACCATGACCAACTCGCTGCTTAGCCGTCTCAAACGCAATAAGAGCCGTATCGTGCGCCCCATGGTCATCTACGTCAATATCCGTGACGAACAAAACCGTGACCGTATCGACTGGCACGAGTGCGACCAAGCCCAAATGGTCTTCCGCAACGAAGAGGATGCCGCCATCGGCTACTCGGTGCGTGTATGCTTCTTTGGCGGTGCCGAGCAAATCTTCTCCTATGCCGCTATGGTGGATGAAACCGGTATGGCAGAGTACAACCGTATGTACGGTCTTGCCAGCGGTGACAGCGCCCAAATGGAGGGTCGCAAGGTCATCGACGTGTTGGGCGAGGTATACCGCTATTCTACCTATCACCCCCAACGTATCGAGGACAAAGAATCCCCCATCAAGGTGCCCCAAATCTTCGACTATATCCGCACCCTTAGCGTGGGCGAGCCTATGAGTTATATCGGCTACCTTGCCTCGGATACCAGCTGGTTTAGTCTGTCTTTGTTCAAGCGTCAATCCAACTTTGCCGCCGACAACTTCAAGCAATTCTACCGTCTCTATCTGGAGCGTTTCGACGGCACACGTGCCGACTACGACCGCTACTACGTACTGTCTGCTATCGAGCACCAACGTTGGAACCGTTTCCACTTGGGTAGCGGTTGGCTCTACGGCAAATGTCCCAAAAATGAGCGAGAGCACAACAAACTGCACAACTGCCTGGTGCCCTTCTCCCTCATCGACGATTCCGTCAAGGCCTACGACGTCGTCAACGTCATCTTGGCGTCTCGTTTGCTCGAACTCTAATCCCTGCGCTACCGCAAGGAAAGCGCAACAAACCTATACCGCAAGAAAAGCGCAACAAACCTATCTACAAGAGCATTCCTTTACAGCAACAAAAAAAGGTGACCGCAGTCACCTTTTTTGTTAACGTTCAGGGCGGAAATTCCTATTGAAAAGTTGTAGAAATCTCTATTAATCAGTTCATAAAACCTCTATGGAATTTCGATTAATCGTGGCGAGAAGCACAGTGGGTTGCCAAATGGTGCACGTCCGTTGCATTTTCACCCACACCCAGCGCCTTAAAGCTCCAACCGTCACGAGTACGGATCGCACAACCGATAATCAAAGAGGTATAACGGCTAAAGTTGCCCTCTACAGGGTACTCAATCAAGGGCTTGCGGTCGGTGAGAGAACTCAAGCGGATATACAGATTTCGGATAGAGCCAAAGGTCTGTTTTCTCGATACGCAGTTATAGATATTCAGTACGAAATACAAACGGTCTCTGTTTGCAGGCACGCTCTGCAGGTTGACGGTGATATTCTCGTCGTCTCCTTGTCCGTCACCGCGACCGGTCAGGTTGTCACCGTGGTGCACCACACAACCGGACGGGTGGGTTTTATTGCCAAAGTACACCAAATCAAAACTAGCGTTATTGCTGGAGGAAACGATCACCGACGAGTCCACGTCGATATTCTCACCGCCACCCACGGCAGGGTCCCAACCTACGCCGACCCACAGACCCGTCAAGGGAGAATCGTCTGCGTAGCGGATTTTCACTTCCTGGCCCTGCGACAGGCGCACGACCTCGCCCTCGCCTACGCCACCTGCCGAGCGGGTGGGCAGAGAGTAGTCGATTTTACACTCATTGCAATACAAACAATCCAACTGATAATCCGCGTGCTTGCCACAGTTTCTCGTCTTTTTGCCACAGGCACAACCACCCACCACGCGCGATCCGCAACGCGAGCAGGGCAACAAATTCTCATTCGACACAAAGCGGTCTTGTTTGACTTCCGAGGAGAGCAATCTCGCATCCTCATCGGGCAGGTCAACCATATTCACAACCTTCCATTCGCGACCCACCTTTCGTACTTCCAGGCCAAAATAGCGGTCGTGTTTCACGCAATGTGCTTTCACAAATTTAGTTTCGGGCTTCGGCATAAAATATCTCCTTACGTATCCGGGGCAAGCGCCGGTTTTTCCTTATTATAGCAAGAAATTTAGCCATTTGCAATAGCAAACTCGCCCTTTTCCACAAAACACCCCTCTGCATACGTTTTTACACACAACGCTCGTCAATTTGTCCCAAAACAAACTCCCCCAAGCAGCGCACCGTAATCGGGATAGGGGTAGCAACTACGGGGCATATACCCCTCCAGGCGGTCCACCTTTTGGCGCAAGGCGCGCATCTTCTCTTTTCCCTCTCCTGCCCATGCGAATGCCGCCTCCTCGTCCGTTTCCACCGCTATTTGACCCAGAAACTCC
>JAFTOZ010000045.1 GCA_017463565.1 Clostridia bacterium
CAACAAGAGGTAGAAGTATTGGAGCGCACCCCCCACGTTCCCACCGATTTGCGTACGGCAGCCAGCGCCTACTATCACCTTGACGCACTCTCCGACGGTATTCCCGACAAGGACTTCGAGGCACTGCTTGGTCAACCCATTCCCGACAACACCCCCCTCAAGAAGGGTGAGTTCGACCTGAACAGTACGGTGCGTGATCTGCAAGTAACTCGCTTTGGTCGCGCCTTTGCAAAAGTGGGCCTTATGGCCGTCAAGAGCTCAGTGCAAACCGCCGACATGACCACTCTGCTATGTCTGGAGGCAGGTTTCTTGGACGTACCGGTTCGCAACTTTGTATCCATGAGTTCGGGTATCGTCAACCAACGTATGGCAAACGGTGTGGTTGAATGGGCAAACGGTCACGTCTGCAAGGGGCTTGGTATGATTCTTGGTGCTCTGCCGGCAGTCATCAAGCGCTTAGCCGCGCAAAACAAAAAGGCAGACTAAGCTAATGACAAGCACGCCTCTGCTACCGTAAGGTAAGCAATATCAAATTCATCAGGAGATACCTTTGCTATACCGGTATCTCCTTTTTGTATCCAGAATAGAGATTTGCACAGGTTTTGCACCCTATCCAGAACAAGTTGACAAGGGTGCAGGCAACATAACAAGGCACCGCTTTCTACCTCTGCATATCCCCACAGAGTAGAAGGAACTCTTTTCCCGCCGTCACCGACCAAGTAGTTCTGCCCTACTTGCATCCACCCATCAAAGGGTATTTGTCTTATCTCCGTATGCCGTAGCCAAAGACAATCTCTTAGTCCGCATACCATAGGCACGCTAGCAACTTGCTCACTAATCAAGGTCCCTTTTGCATTTGGATTGCGGCTATTCCCAACCCATAGCGGAACGCCTGCCCGCTCTACGGGCAGGATACAATCCGGGTGCAAAACCTGTGCACCAAGTCGCGCCATCAGCGCCGCCTCGTTGTAGGACATTTGATCGATTGGTTTCATTGTAGCAACCCGTGGGTCACAACCCAACACGCCGTCTACGTCCGTCCAATTTTCATATAAATCAGCGTGATGAACTGCCGCGATCCAAGCAGCAGAAACGTCCGATCCCCCACGCGAAAACGTGCAAATCGTACCATCCATAGTTGCACCGTAAAAGCCGGGAACAACCGTATATTTCGAAAGCCCGGACAACCGATCCATTGTAAGTTTCTCCTGCAATGCTCCACTTGTGGAGAAAACAAACAAATCTTTTGCATCAACAAAACGCCAGGACAAATACGCTGCTAAGAGTCTTGCGGAGCAATACTCCCCCACGCTCAACCAAGCCGCTAATCCATCGGCGCAACAAAAAGGGGGTGGCGCAACCCACGCGACCCCCAAATCTTTTGCAATCTCTGCATACCGCCTGCAAACAGCCTGCCAAAGCATTTCTCGATGTTCGCTATTTCTATAGGCACGGTATAGCATATCCGTCACTTTTTCGTCCTCACTGTGGCGCTTGCCAACCGCACTGACGACCACGATTTTACGTTCTTTGTTGGCGCGCACGATAGCCGCCACCCTGCGAAAGCCGTCTGCATCGCAAAGCGAGCTTCCGCCAAACTTGCATACAATCAATCTCTCTCCTATTTGCGGCGAATTTGATTTTTGACGATATGCGATATGCCGTAGACGTTTTCCAACTCCTGCGTCAGATGCTCGCTCGTCACGTACCGTTTGATTTCATTTTTATTTCGCACAACGCTCACAATGCCGCTTTCTTCGCTAACCACGATCGCCAGAACGTTGCTTTCCTCCGCAATACCGATTGCAGCGCGGTGGCGCGTACCCATATCTCTTGCCAAATCGGTGCGTTGTGTCAGTGGCAGAAAACAACCTGCCGACAGAATGGTGTTATTCTTGATGATCACGGCGCCGTCGTGCAGGGGCGACTTGGTATTGAAGATGCTCTCCAATACGGCACTGGATACCACGCAATTCAAGCGTGTACCCGTCTCCACAACGTTCACAGGTACGGAACCTGCACACACCACGATGAGCGCGCCTGTGTCATTTCTGGACAGCACTTGGGTTGCTTTCACTATCTCATCAGCGGCGGCGGTCAGGTCATCCTCCGAGTTGCCGTGTGTTGCATAGTGCACCTCGTCACTCTTAGATTCCAACTTGGTGAACAAGGCTTTCAGGTCACTTTGGTAGACCACGCAGAATGCCACCATGAAGAAGATGAGCATATATCGCAGCACGGTGGATGCAATAAAGAACATCTTTCCGTCTGTCAATTCACAGAACACAGAAGTTGTTGCGAATGCACCGATATACAACACGGACACCACCAACAGACGTACGTTTCTCTTTTTTGCCAAAATGACAATAAAGAAAATCAGCGTCAACAGGCAGATGACCGCATCCGCAATAAAGCTCAATCCTATATTATGAACAAAATTATCAAAATGCTCCATATATCCTTTCTCTTTTGTTAGAATTCTCCAAAAATATCATCTTCCGTCTCGGCGGGCTTTTCTGGCTCCTCTTGCGATTCTACACTTGCGGAATCCCCAGGAATCACGAAGTCGTCAAAGACCTCTATATCTTCCGCAGGTTTTCCGTTGATAAACTCGCTGTTGACCGAGAAGTCGGGGGTTCCTGCTTTCTTTGCACGCAAATGCAATACCACACCAAGCACAACCACCACTACAATAATCACGGCAGCCATCACAATGGACAAAATCATACTGAGTTTGCTATCCGTCAATGCAAAATCTGTACACTCGTGCCATACGGTAGAAAACTCCGAGGCAGTAGCGGCACGGATCAGGAAGGTGGCCGCATTGTCCAATCTTGCTTGCACGGCGTCGCGACCGTACAATTCAATCACCTTTTCAAAGGTATCGTCCTTGGTATAGGCAATATCGGGACGGGATGCAGACTCTGCATTTTGGCTGCCACCCTTCCACAAATAGCCAAACAAGTGGGCCGAAGGAATACCTTTTTGCATAAAATATGCGTGATTGTCCGCAAGACCGGGGTGCACCTGGGGCAAATCGAACACATCCGACATAAAGTAGCCGGGATTAAAGGGCTTACCCTGAATACCGTGGCCGTACTTTTCATTGATCTGCATCAAAAATTTGCCGTGTTCACTTTCCGTTTCACCCGCATACAAATTCAATTCATCGCCAATGGCTACCTGCGAAAGGTGAATGTAGCCTGCAATTTCCTGCTGGGTCTTATCTAAAAAGGCTTCTACTCCGGCATCTCCAAACAACTCGGCGCTGAAAAATACGATTGCCAAATCGTATGGAAGCGCTACGTCAGCAAGTCCTTCTGCCACCGCCAACAGGGTGCCAACCGCAGAGGCGGAATAGCCTGCTGCATACAGCTCCATAGGCTCACCGTCGATATTGGTGGTCACGTAGTTGCTATAATTAGCACCAATCACAAACAAAGGCGCATTGGGAACGGTACTCTTTTTGAACCCCACCACGTTGCCGGTAGAAACCTCAACCGTCTCTTGCGAGGGCACAATCATATCGAGGATAGATCCACCTTCTTCGCCGGTTACGGCACTCACGGACGCCAGGAACTGGAATTCCTCAATCATACTGGAACTACCGTTGCGTGCGGTATAGCCAAACTGACCTAACTTGGTGGCAAGATATTGGGCGGCAGCCTTTTCGTTTGCCGTTCCCACACTGCGATCCTCGTAATCAGTTGCGTACTCTTTGAAGTAGGTATATGCAGAAGTCGTAGCGTCAGCATAGGCGACACCACAGGTTGAGAGCAGGCAGCATACGATCAAAATAACGATAATGCAGATCCATTTCTTCATAGCACACCTCCCAACAAAACAAGGCGAAGCAAAACCAACACGGTCACGGGCGCCGCAAAGGCAATAAAGCACTTACCCTGCTGCCACTGCGGTACGTGGAAACGGTTTATGCACAAATATGCCATCACCAGACAAGCCACGTATACCAAACTGTCCACAAAACTCCAGATATAGGTTGCGGTAGGCAACAAATACTGGCACAGAGTCAACAAAATAGTACCCACGAAACGCGACACACACAGCCACACCAGGCCCCAACGCAAATAGTCATTGTAGCCCACGGGAAGGCGGCGCAAATTATAATCGGGCACACTGCGCATCAAATGGAAATAAACACGGTTTGCGGTCGAGTACAGCACACGCAAAAGCAACCTATCAAAAAAGGCCGCTATCACACCGCTAAATGCTACGATACCGATGGTGATGATCAACTGGTTGGGCACAAAGGAAGTGTTTGCCATCAACTCGCCGGAAAACACCGCACTTCCCATACTCAATACACAGAGTACCACCATATATACCCAATGGGGTATTTTCTTCAATTTTTCGCTCAAGCGTTCCTCCTTTCAATGGCCTCGGTAATAGCCAATTCCAAGGCCTGCTCTGCCGTGGTCTTGCCCGACTTGAATTCAAACTCAAGACGGTACATAGTGCGCAACAATCCCAAGAGCGCTCTTGGCGAATATTGCTCGGCACAGCTTGCGGCTTTAGCCGCTGCAAAAGCTTTTTTGTTGCCCAAGGCGCGCGCTACCTCAGCATCAGTTTCTCCGCTTATACGGCTATAGAAAGCCATACGGTAATGGTTGATTAATAAGCCTAAGAAGGTAGGATAATCCACCTGCGTGCTCAACAAGCTATTCACAACACGGTATGCGCCCACGTAACTGCCACGACTTACCTGGTCCGTGAAGGCATAGACCTGAAAATTGGCAGAAGGGGTCACGATAGCCCGAACGGCGGTCTCGTCAACCGTCTCTTTGCCGCAATAACTACCCAACTTGACAAGCTCACCTTCGATGCAACCCATATCCTGATCGCAATAGTTGACTAGCAGGCGAAGTGCGGCTGTGTCACATTTGAGATCCATTTCCTTGGCAAGAGCGCCTGCCGCAGAGACACACTCCGCAGGGCGCAGACGGTTAAATACGTAGCTCTTTGCCTCTTTGGGCGCCCATTGGCAAGAATAAAACAACAGTACGGTCGTAGGCACAGGATTGGCCACGTACGCCTCGATTGCTTTCTTTTCCCCCTCAGTAAAGGTCAACTCGCGCAAAACCACCACGCGATACTCCCCCAAAAACGGGAAATTTTCGGCAGCCGTCAATGCCGCCGAAAGTCCCTCCAGGGGCGAGAACACCGACACGTCCATCTCGTCTGCGAGACTAACGATGCTTTGGTACGCTTTGTGCAACCAATAGCGGTCCTCTCCTTTGATGGCGTAGACCGGTGCTACGCCCTCCTTTAATTGAGAAGTAAAATCGTCAAAGACCATTATTCACCAAACATTTCGTTGAACATCACGATGCTTTCTTCGACGATAGCAACGGCACGCTCACGTCCCATCACCGACAAAACGGAGGTGTTTTTGTGCTCCAGCGCTTTGTACACAGAGAAGAAGTGCTTGATCTCGTCCATCAAGTGGTGAGGCAAATCCTTGATATCTTTGTAGTTATTATAACTGGGGTCACCGTACGGAATGGCAATGATCTTGTAGTCGAATGCACCCTCGTCAGTCATAGCCATCACGCCGATAGGATAGCAACGCACCAGCGAAAGAGGCACGATATTCTCCGAGCAAATCACCAACACGTCCAGAGGGTCGCGGTCATCTGCGTATGTACGGGGAATAAAACCGTAGTTGGCAGGATAGTGAGTGCTGGTATAGAGCACACGGTCCAAAATCAAATAACCCGTCTCCTTGACCAACTCATACTTGTTCTTGCAGCCCTTGGGAATCTCGATAACGGCAATAAAATCATCCGGTTTAACGCGTTCTTGTCCCAGTTTTTTCCAAATGTTCATAAACCCTCCTTGGCGAATAGACGCACATATAAAGTTATTATACACTACATACTATAGTTTTACCAATACTTTCCTCAAAAAAAGTGCACTTTTTAGTGCACTTCTTTATTTTTCCTCTATTTTTTGGGATTTTTTCGCACAAAACACCTCTTTCCAGTGCAAACAATAGCCGTCCTCATCTATTCCACGTCGAGAGCGATATCGGACACCCCAACGGTTTAGCGCGTAGAATCCAACGAATAGGCCCACGAGCAATGCGACGACCAACAGATAGTACGCAACGTAGACACCGGGGGAAATCTGCATATCCTTGAATAGCCATGCCAAAATGCTTGCGTCGCATATTTGAATGATGATGGGTTTGCCATAGATGCTGGAATATGCACTGAGGGAATGGAATAGCCAACTGTACCCCACGAATATGCCCACTCCAAGCACAGGTTGCCAACACTGTTTCCAACTATATTTCCGTGCATTCGCCAACATTAGCATGCCACCCAGATAAACCAAATGGTGATTTAACACCGAGTTGATAAAGAGGAAAGGATGATCCATATCCAAGATAAAACTGTCTGGCGAAACCCAGAATGAAATCGTGAAAATTAGACCCGTCAAAACGGCGCAAAACGCAGGGAAAGAATCTGCCTTGCCAAATCGGAAAACGACGAAAATCGCAAACGCGAAATAACTGAGTGCAGAAAACTCTACAGGTAGGCGCAGATGCTCACCAAGTGCTTGATATGCTATATACTCCGCCACCTTGTTCAAAAGCAGATAGAAAGCAATAAAGTACGCCACGCGGTAACTAATTCTTGGGTGATTACGCAGGGCAAAAACAATGATGTTCATCGAAATGAAGATGGCCATCATCATCAGTCCTACCCACCAAAATTGGTTTCCGCCAAACATACCTGTCCTCCACGCGGGCGCACGCGCGCTCGTCATAATTTATATTATACTCCCCTTCGCTCTCTTTGTCAATCCTCATTCATTTGCCCCACAAAGGGCGGTTGCCGTACACGAGTATAAACAAAATGGGTCGAGCATTGCTCAACCCACCCTTGAATGCACAATAACGGACTCGAACCGCTGACCCTCTCCACGTCAAGAAGACGCTCTACCAACTGAGCTAATTGTGCAAGTATGTTCATTATACGGCATAATCTTGTCTTTGGCAAGCAATTCTCTACAATTTGCCACAAAATTATTGTGCACCTATCCGCCCTCGTCGCGCAAAAAAAAGCCCCTGCCAAGCAGGGGCTAAATCAGTTATAGATTACTTGCGAGCATCCAACTCAGCCTTGCGCTTCTTAGCATCCTCGATGATCTTCGCATTTGCAGATGCGGGAACCTCTTGGTACTCAGCAAAGGTAGCGATGAAACGGCCACGGCCTTGGGTCATACTACGCAGGTCGGTAGCATACTTCAGCATTTCTGCTTGGGGAATGCTAGCGGAGATTACCTGACGGCCACCCTCTTGCTCGGTGTACTTGATGCTACCGCGACGCTTAGAAACGTCACCCATAACGTCGCCCAGATAACTTTCGGGAACGATGATCTTCACGTCGTTTACAGGCTCCAAGAAGTAGGGGCCAGCAGCAGCGATACCCTCGGCATAAGCCAACTTAGCAGCGGTAACGAATGCGATTTCCTTACTGTCTACGGGGTGATACTTACCGTCGAAAACAGTACACTTCAGGTCGATCATGGGATAGCCAGCCAACACGCCTGCCTTGAAAGCTTCACGCAGACCCTTTTCAACAGCGGGGATAAATTGACGGGGAATTGCACCGCCAACCACAGCGTCTACGAACTCGAACACGCCGTCAGCAGCACCGGCCTCGAAACGTACGGAACATTGACCGAACTGACCTGCACCACCCGATTGCTTCTTGTGACGACCCACAGCCTCGGCCACCTTGTGGATAGCTTCGCGATAGCTCACGCGGGGCTCACGCAGAACAGCCTCTACGCCATACTTATTCTTAACCTTCTTGCAGATGATGTCCAACTGCATTTCACCCATACCGCAAAGCAGGGTCTCATTGGTCTCGGGATTGGACTCGATACGAACGGTGCTCTCTTCTTCGAGCATCTTTTGCAGGTTGCCGATAACCTTCTCTTGGTCGTCCATCTTAGCAGCGCTGATTGCCAGGCTGATCACAGGAGCAGGGAAAGGAATAGCACTCAAAGGCTCGCTTACGCTATCATCACCCAAGGTATCACCGGTCTTAGTGTAGCTCAACTTAGCAACTGCACCGATATCACCGGCCACCAACTTTTCCACGCCCTCTTGCTTCTTGCCTTTCAGACAATACAATGCGCTGATACGCTCTTGCTTGTCGGCGTTGAGGTTGTTCAACACAGCACCACCGCCGATGGAACCGCCCATCACCTTGAAGACCAACAACTTACCAACGAAGGGGTCAACAACGCTCTTGAACACTTGCAGACAAGAACCTTCCACCTTTGCTTCGGGAGCGGGTACAAAGCTATTGACAGCGTTCATCAAGTTGGTCACACCCACGTTTTGGGTAGCAGAACCGCCATACACCAGGATTGCAGATTGCGATGCAATAGCTACCTTGATACCAGCGAGCACTTCGTCGTGAGAGAGGTCACCCTCTTCAAAGTACTTCTCCATCAAATCATCGCTGGTCTCTGCGGCCAACTCGACGATCTCGGTACGAGCAGTGTCGAATGCATCTTGCAGATTTGCAGGAATGGGCATTTCCTTGCCACTCATATCAAATGCTTTGCCTTCCAACACGCTCACGTAGCCCTTCATAGCCAAGCCTTCTACGACGGGGATCTCCGCCATAACAACCTTGGGGAAGGAAGCACGGATAGCGTTCACGGTTTCAACAAAGTTTGCGTTCTCTTTGGTAACGCCATTGACAAACAGAATGGTGGGCTTCTTGCGCTCAGCAACCATTTCCAAAGCCTTCTCGGTACCAACGGACATAGAACCGGTAGCGCTGGTCACCACAACGGCAGCCTCTGCCACGTGCAGAGCTGCAATCACTTCGCCCTCAAAATCGAAGAATCCGGGAGTATCCAAAACGTTGATTTTCACCCCGTTCCACTCGGCATAGCCAACAGACAGACCAATGGAAATCTTACGAGCAATCTCTTCGGAGTCGAAGTCCATGGTAGAGTTGCCATCATCCACACGACCCAGACGGTCGATGGCCTTCGCATTGAACAGGATAGCCTCAGCCAGAGAGGTCTTACCCTCGCCGCCGTGTCCGATCAAAGCAATGTTGCGAATTGAATTAGTGTCATATATTTTCATCTTAATACCCCTTTGGTAATATTTTTGTCTTTTTACGTGACGCTACTATGGTACACTACACATACATTTTTTGGCAAGCAAAACTTTCACACTTTTTATATTTTTTTTATATATTATCTTATGATAGGCATTATAGATTCGGGCATGGGTGGGCTATCCACGCTTGCCACCCTCATTCACGCAAAGGCAGATCATCAATTTCTATACTACGCAGACGTTTTGCACGCACCTTACGGCAACAAGGGACAATGGGATATCTACAAGGCAATCAAAACGTGTATCCATACCCTCTGCGGCTACGGCGTAGATCAAATTGTCATTGCCTGCAACACGGCTAGCTTTGCGGCACTTTCAGCCTGCCAAGAGGAATTTAGCATTCCCATCTACGGCGTACTTCCCTCTGTTGACGAGGCAAAAGAAGCAGGCGGCACTACCCTTTTGCTTGCTACCGCATACACCACAAGCCAACCCTTCCCCAGAGAAATAGTCCCAATTGCCCTGCCCTCGCTTGCCACTCTCGTCGATCTCTATTATCCATACCAGATGGACCCCATTCTATCCTATCTGGAAAGGGAACTTTCTGGCTACAACGGCATAGAAAACGTGGTGCTTGGTTGCACTCACTATGAACTTATCGGCGAAGAAATTCGCTCAATTTTGCGTGCAAAACGCACTTTTTATGGCTCAAACTCAATCCTTCGACAACTAAAAAAAGCCACCCCCGGTACGGGATGGCAACTGGATATTCTATCCTCAGGTTCTATTGATCACGAACGCTATAGCGACGTTCTTTCGCTACTGCTTGACCGCCAAAGCAATCTCAGATAAGCATATATTCCCCAAGGGCCTTTTGCAATCTTGCCACCGTTGAGGCGCACTTTTTGGCGGCACCAAACGCATAGCGAATTCCCAACCATGCCGGACGTACCAACTTGGGCAAATCTGCCTCCAACACCTCGCACAGACCATCCACCAAGCAAATCAATTCCTCTCTTTGCTCGCTGCTCAATCGGTTGTCACCAACCAGCTCACTGCGCAAGTCGCCTGCAATGGCACCCACCTCTGCAACGACTGCCGAGTTGATATTCACCACCACGCGCTCCTCGATTTCGGGCTCCTCCTCTACGGCGTCACTCATACAAACTTGGCGGAAACTCTCCTTGAAAGGCAGAATGATATTCTCACAAAAAGAGGTGTAGGCGCCGCGTACGTCCTGCTTGGGGTACAGTGCTTTCAGCATTTTTTCCAAACTCTGCTGCCCCATTGCAAACTCGTACAGTAATTTTGCAATCAACGCAACGATAGCGCGATTGGAACTTGGCAAAACAAAGGTATACCGCCCATCGTCCCCTTTGACCAAGGACTGTTTGAGCAGTTGTTCGTAGTAAATACCCTTATAGCACTCCCGCACCGCAACGTTGATGATATCGTTGTAGGCAATCAACTTCATCAAGTTCAGCAAGGGTTGCTGGGTCATGATCACGTTACTGTCGGTAATCTCGTTACAGGCCGACTCAAAGAGTGCATAGGCCTCTTCTTTGGTAATCCCTTTCATACTCGCCTCCTTGCTTATTATAGCAAACTCTACGCCAAATTCCAAGGGGTTTTTTCATTTTTCACACAGATATCCCCGCAGTACCCGATTCGCATTGTGGCAAAAGACAAAAATCAACACAATATATAGATTTTTTCAAAAAATATAAAAAACCTATTCCCATATATGGCCATTCTATGCTACAATGAAAAGGCATTTTTGTTTGAGGAGTTACTAAGGATGGAAGATCGGGCCATGAGCATGGACGTGCAGGATAAACTTGTCGTCCTCTATGTGTTGGACAAGATGGAATTGCCACTGTCGGAGGACAGTATCTTGGCCATATGCTCCAACCAAAATGCTTGGATGCCCTATATCAACTGCAAGCACGCCTTGGAGCAACTGACTGACTGCGGTCTGATTCACAAAAACAGTAGTCAAAAGATCATCTACTGCATCACTCCCGAAGGTCGCGCCTGCCTTGCCAACTTCTACACGAAGATTCCTCTTTCTCGTCGCGAGGAGATGACGGAGTATATCAAAAAAGAGCGTTTGGCATACAAGCGCCGTCAGGAGTTGTTCTGCGACTACTACAAAAATAAGGACGGCACCTATACCGTGAACGTACGTATCCAAGAGATTGGCGCCACCACCCCCATGATGGAACTGTCCATCAACGTAGACAGCCGTGCATCTGCCAAATACGTCTACAACAATTGGGAGAAGAAGGCCGCCAAAATCTACGAACTTTTGTACGACAATCTGTTTGACTAAAACAAAACCTGCCGCGTGGCAGGTTTTTTGATTTGATTTGTTTATTCCTCTTGTAATTGCACCACGCCCTGCTTAGCCTGGCAAAGCGGACATACCGCAAACGCTTCTTTTCCATCCGCCTCATAGCCGCAGGCAGAACATTTCCATTTGACACTCTTTTCCTTTTTGTATGCAGTTCCCTTTGAAAATTGCTCGTGTAAAGATTTCAAACGCTTGCTGTGGCAGGTTTCTACGCTGGACAGGTTTTCAAACAAACCCCCAATATCCTTGAACCCTTCTTCGTATGCAATTTTGGCATACATAGGATAAATACGGGTGGCCTCGTCCTCCTCGTCTTCTGCCGCAAGACGCAGATTTTCTACCAAATCCCACTTTTCGCGAAAGGGATATCCACTGCAAATGTCGATATTGTCAATCTTGCCGGTTTTTGCAGTTTGGATAAAACTGTACAGCATACGTGCGTGATTAAACTCGTTATAGGCAATCTCATCAATCAACTCTGCCAAAAACGTATAGCCCTGTTGTCTTGCACCATATTCGATCATCTCATATCGCGTACGTGCCATGCACTCACCGGCATACGCCTTTGCTAAGTTTAAATAGGTTTTACTTTTAATCAATTCCATGCTAACTACCTCCGTAGAAAGCATAGACAAACCGCGGCAAAGCTATACCTATTCCTTGCTTTTCGTCACCGTCAACGCCAGGCGCAATACTCGCTCTGCGCTACGCTCCAACTCGCCGCGCGTGATACCGTCGGGCTTGCCAACCGTCTCCAACAGGGTGCCGTCCGAGCGATACTCCCTAGCCGCACGAGAAAAACTGCCGGGCATATACACGTCCACGCCTGCACGCACGCGGTATCCGTTGTCGCGGATATTGGGATACTCGTGGCTGCGATCGTGCTGCATCCACCAGTCGGTCATACTCACACCGTCAAAACCCCACTCGTCGCGAAGCACGGTGGTTGCCAAATCATAGTTATAATGCCCCCATACACCGTTGATCAGATTATAGGAAGTCATCAAACTCCATGGTTTTGCCACACGCACACAATACTCAAATCCGCGCAAATAGATTTCACGCAAAGCACGCACAGACAGTCGGCTATCGTGACGGTTGCGGTTTGTTTCTTGGTTATTGCAAGCATAGTGCTTCACACACGCACCTACGCCCTTCCCCTGCAGACCCATCACGACGGCTGCTGCCATGCGCCCGGTCAACAAAGGATCCTCTGCAAAATACTCGAAGTTTCGTCCACACAGCACGTTGCGGTGGATATTCATACCGGGACCCAACAGCACGTGCGCTCCATGGCGAATCAATTCGTCCGCAACACCTTCGTACACTTGCCGTGTCAAGGCCTCGTTAAAGGTGGCAGCCAAGCACGTACCCGATGGCAACAGCGAGCAATATCTCTTCAGGCGCAATCCGGCAGGTCCGTCCACCGTGATGACGGCAGGCACACCCTTCTGTTGCAAAGAAGGAATAATGCCGCCCATAGCGCCACCGTTACCCTCCGGTCCCAGCGGACTGTTCATAAATCCATGCCCACGTGTGAGGGCCTCGCATTCCTCGTCGGTCAGACACGACAAGAAGTCCTGCATAGAAATCTCACCCCGACGGAGTTGGTCAAAATGATAGGCTTTATCCTTTTGGTAGCCCACAGCCTTAGGCATATGCGCCTCAATGCGGTGTTTTGTCAAAGAAGGTCTTTGCTCTACCTTCTCCCAACCGATCGTGAGTCTTCCCAGTTGCTCTATCGGGCGCATACGGAGGAACGTCTGTGCAGGGGCGCTGATATCAGAAACGGGCAGAATGCATCTCGTTTCTTCTTCCTCAAACTGCCCCACGAGATGCACGTCTCGTACGCTTGTTCCCAGCCAAAGTCCGTATTCTCCCTGCTCCAAGACGTAGCAATCAATATGACCGCTTGCTCCGCTATCGTCAAAAGAGGCCATATCGTAATCGTACACGCGCAAACGCACCGTATGGCTTTCACCGGGCGCAAGTATAGGCGTTTTGGCAAAGGCCACCAACTGGCGCAAAGGCTTGCCCAGTTTACCTTGCGGTGGCGCAAGATACAGTTGCACCACTTCTTTGCCTGCGCCCGCTCCCACGTTTTTCACAAGCACTTCCACTTCGACCTTGCCATTTTCTCGGCAGAAGTGGGTGCAATCCAGCGAAAATTGGGTATAGCTCAAACCAAAGCCAAAGGGATATAAAACTGCGTGAGGATTAAAGGTTTCAAAATAGCGGTATCCCACGTAGATATCCTCACGGTACTCGGAAAACTTACGCGCACCAAAACTGTCTGCGGAGGGATACTCCATATAATGCCGTGCGATCGTGTCGGGCAACTTGCCGCAAGGATTCACCGTACCCGTCAATACGTCCACCAATGCAGGACAACTTTCCTGGCCACCCAAAAAGGCATACAGTAATCCTGCAATCCGCTCGCCGTATTCCTCTACCCAACTCAAATCGATGATATTGCCACAATCGAGCACCACCACCGTTTTGGCAAAAGCACCCGTCACCGCATCCAGCAGTTGACGCTCTTGCTTTGTCAGGTAATAACTACCCGGCTTCAACGTATTTTCGCGGTCTTCTCCTGCCGCACGCCCCAGTACCACGAGCGCAACGGAACAAGCCTCTGCCGCATCGTCTATCCACTCTTGTTGTAGAGGCATTTCGTCGTAGTGCATAGGCCAATGTCCCCACCAGCCCTCGTCCGGCACGTTGGCTTTGGCGTGGCACCATTCATCATATCGGCGCAGAAGCGGCGCGTAGGCATTCATTCGTCCGCGCATTGCCTCTTGCAAGCTGATTTCATAAGGCGGATTGACGTCGCCACCACTACCGTAGCCTACGTAGAACCAGTTACACTGACAGCGACCGAATACCGCAACGGGGGTCTCGGGAGAAAAGGGTAACACTTCCTCATTTTTCAGTAAAACAACACCCTCTGCCGCCGCGCCACGCAATAGTGCGTTATACGCAGGGTCCACGACCTTTTCGCCCTTGGGCTTGTTAGCCTCCTGCGACAATCCGTTCGTTACCAAACTGCATACCGCGCGAATCAGCTTATTCACACCTTTCTTAATTGGGTTCATGCTCCCCTCCTTTCTGCATCATATCTGCAAAATCAAAATTCACATTCGTAATATCTTATTCTTCCTCGTCGGCAGGTCTTGTCGCAGCAATCTCTTTCTCCGCCTTCCGCGCCGCTCTTGCTTGGCGCATTTTTCGC
>JAFTOZ010000046.1 GCA_017463565.1 Clostridia bacterium
ATCTATCCACAACCCTG
Source organism: Clostridia bacterium (assembly GCA_017463565.1). Lineage (GTDB taxonomy): Bacteria > Bacillota > Clostridia > Christensenellales > CAG-1252 > RUG14300. The sequence goes on from JAFTOZ010000046.1 coordinate 18, forward strand.
CATAGCAGGATTTCACCGCGATAGCGATTTCATCCACCGCAAGTGGATTTCATCCGTCAAAGACGGATTTATCTGCGAGAGCCCTGTGCTCTCGCTACCCTTCAACCGTAAAGCCTTCCGCTACGATTGCCGCCACGATATCCTCTTTGCTGGTTTTAGCGGGGTCAAAACGCACCCACACCTCACACAGATCCTTGTTTGCCTTGGCCTTTGCGCCCAAAGCCTCTACCGCACGAACGACGGTTTTCTCACAATGCACGCACATCATACCCACCACACGCAGGGTCAATTCTTCCTTTTTCATCTCGACCTCCCAGTCATTTTTCCGCCCCTATTGTACCACATTTCACACGCACCCTGTCAACCGCTCTGTCAACATTCCTCTCCGCCACACTTCTTCGCTCTTCACTATCACTTCAAAAAAGGCCCTCTTTCGAGAGCCTTTCTTGATTTGTTATTTGTGCCTATTAGTCTTCCAACTTATACAGTGTAATCGCCTTTTGGCTGGCGTACGAACTACTCTTGTAGTATCTAAATCTGGTTTGATTGTTAGCTGCATTATATCTGAGATAAGCACCGCCTGCACCAATAATATCAACCTCACCGTCGGCATTTATACTTATCGTGTTTTGCAGAGCAGAATCACTAGTGGTCAGCCCGTTGCTGCTGCTAGATGCATAGCCAATGTACTTTTCACTTGCGCCCTGAATAGAATATCCACCGGTCGTCGAAGCGATAGTGAAGGCTGCCGCGTTGGTTTCATCATTCGACACAATTGCATTGTCGGTGATCGTCACACTAATCGTATTGCCAACCGCATCAAACGAGTCCAATCCACCATTGAACGCCACGTTGCCATCCTCGTACACAATCAAGTATGTGCCAGACCAATCACTGGGTGCGGATGTCACCTTAACGTACTTCTTCGTCACAGGTTTTTTCGCGCTACAAGCACACACACCGTCGGTATAGGTATGCTCAGTTTTTACAGAGTCCACGTTGCCACAACCCTCTCTGGTACAAACCATAGAGTGAGTGCCGTCTTTGTTGTCTTGCAACTTAGCATCGGTATAAGCGTGGTCAAGTGCAGCAACTACCTCCGATTCGATCTTGGTCAATGCGTCGTCTTCAACGACAAACTTCGTACTGCAATAGCTACAGGTATAGTATTCCACGTTACCTGTGGTGGTACAAGTGGCCTCCACTGCCGCAGTATGGGTCATTCCTTGTCCGCCCACGATATGGTTGCAAGCCACAGTTGCCTTGCCGCAGATATCGCAGAAGTTGTCGCTGTCGCCGTCCGCGTGGGCTGCTTTACCGGCAGTATCCGCTACCTCGCCACAAGCACACACATTCCAGTGACCTTCTTCATCAGAATCCCACAGGTTGGTGGTATGTTCTTCACTCACAGGGATACTTTGCGTTTTTTCGTTTCCGCAAATGGTACAAGTCGCAACTTCGCTACCTTCAGCCGCACAGGTTGCAGGAACCTTAACTACGTATTCACCATAGTTGTGGCCGCCAAAGCCGGTGCTGGTGGGTGCAACGGTGATTTCGCCACAGTCAGCGCATTTTTCACCTTCAGTAAAGCCTTCGGTCTTACAATCGCCGACCACAGCGTCAATGACGGTCTTGTTTGCGTGAGCACAACTCTTCTTGTAGGTAACAGAGATTGCGGTAATTCTGGCGTTTGTAGTGCAGGAATATGTTACGGAAGAACCTGAAGCGTTGGCCGCCGCGCCAGAAGTTAAATTCGTAAAGGCTCCTTCGGAATAGGTGACCGTGATAGAGACAAGCTCGTAACCGTCGGCTACGCTAATTGTAATCGTAGCACTCTCCGAAGCATAAGTGCGCCAGCTTTCTCCGGTTGTATAATACTTGCCGGTATTTGAGCTACCGTTTGCGGTTGCTGTAGCGTTACTATCCAACTCAATGGTGGGATACTTGGTACCATTAACCCAACCCTTCTCATCAGCATAGGACGCAATAACCACGCTAGCAGTCACTTCGCCAAGGATTTCACCACAACTGTCACAACGGTTGTCGCTATCTTCATCGGCGTGTACACCAGTAGCAGGAATTTCTGTCGGAGCAACAGTCACAGCACCACAAACAGAGCACTTCACACCTGCGGTCAAACCGGTAGCGTTACAAGTAGGAGCCTTTGCCTCGATGATCTCCTCAGCATGGGGGGCCATGTCTAATTCCTCGGTGTAAGCGTCCTCGCACACGGTGCAAGTATAGGTCTTTTCGCCCTTAGCGGTACAGGTAGGCTCGGTAGTCACCACGCCTTCATAGTTATGCTCACCGGTAGCAGGAACTACCAACTGGCTGTCCTCGGTGATCTTCGTCCACTCGCCGCCAATATAAGCATAAACGTCCTTGCAGTAATCGCAGGTGTAGTAGGCAAGTTTACCGTCCTTAGCGCAGGTGGGTTCAACGGCCTCCTTGAGGTTCATGCCGTCTTCATTGACGGTGTGGTTGCAAACCACCATAGTAACGCCGCAACCGACGCGGTCGCACAGGTTGTCTTTATTCTCGTCCACGTGGCCGAGTGCCCCAATGGGCTCGGTATAGGTGTGGTCGCCACGAACACAGGTGTAGGTCTTCACGCCGTCCTCGGTGCAGGTAGCAGCCGTGGTGATTTCTTCCTCATAATCGTGGCCGAGTGCCTCGCCTTCGGTTGCTTCACACACAGAACAGGTCTTGGGTGCGGTGCAGGTTGCATCGTTCCAAGCGTGGCCGGCAGGTACAACCTCTTGCGCTACCAATACGGTACCGCAAACGGGGCAATGGCTACCTGCGGTCTTACCGGGCTCGGTACAGGTTGCAGCCACAGCATCATCAATCTCCTCGGTGTTAGTGTGTACGCCGCCTTCCTTGCTGAAGACGATAGAGTTAATCATAGCGCGGTAACCGCCGGATACGGTTGTGAAGGACACAGTCTTATTGACGGACGTATCCACCTCAATTGCGGTGTACTCGCCGTTGTCCGACAAAGTGCTGATGGTTTGAGTTTCACCGCCATTCACTTTGACCTTTGCGGTGTTGTCTTTGTAGCCTGCCACGTGAATAATAACCTTAGTGATCTCATCAGGAACAGTAAAGGAGAAGGAACCCGCAGCAGAGCTAGAACCCAACTTCAAGGAACCGTTACCCTTTGCGTCCAGACAATCCTTGTATACTTTTGCAGGACTATTGAGCGTCAAGGTGTAGCCGTTAACGGTTTCGGTGTAACTGTTGATAGCAGTAGTCGTATCCTTGTGAGTCGCGGAACCATCTTCGCCCAAAGCGAATTCTACGTTCACCCCTGCCTCAAACAACTTCTCACACATGGAGCATTGCTTCAGGTCAGTATCACCGTAGTCCTCCAAGTTATGGTCCACCATGGGCACAACTTGTTGTTCTACCCTATAGTCACATCTAGAGCAATGTTCACCTGCAGTCAAACCGGTCTCGGTACAGCTAGGATCAACTGCTTCGTCAACTACGATGTCATGGCCGAGTTCCTCACCCTCAGTTGCGCCACATGCGGAACAGGTCTTGGGTTCAGCACAGGTTGCGGCATTCCAATCGTGCTCGCCGGTTGCAGGCAGAATATGTTCGTTACCCTCCGAGAGGTCAGTGCATTCCTCATCCAGGTAGACGTTAGTACATACAGAACAAGTCCAGTATGCAGTGTTACCTGCCTCACCACAGGTTGCTGCCTTCGCCTCAGTCTTCTCAGTGGTATGGCC
>JAFTOZ010000047.1 GCA_017463565.1 Clostridia bacterium
CGGCGTGGTAACGAAGGATCCCACCTGTACCGAAGCAGGTGTTCGCACCCGCGTGTGTACGGTATGCGGCGAGACTCAAGAGGAAGCGATTGCACCTCTGGGCCACGACCTGCAAGACGTCGTGGGTAAGGACGCAACCTGTACCGAGGCCGGCTGGAGCGCACACCAAGAGTGTTCGCGTTGCGACTACAAAACGGAAGCAACCCCCATTGATCCTCTTGGCCATACTCCCGTGGAGATTCCTGCGGTTCCTGCTACCTGCACCGAGAGCGGTTTGACCGTCGGCTTGGAGTGTTCGGTGTGTGATGCCGTGATCGTTGAGCCCACCGTAGTACCTGCCCTTGGCCACGAATATGGCAACTGGGAGGTTTTGGAAAAGGCTACCTGTGAGCACGGCGGTGTGGAAGCACACTACTGCTTGCACGACGGCTGTGAGGAAAGCGAGACGAGAACAACCGGCAAACTGCCCCACACCGAGGAAGTGATTCCCGGTAAGGATGCTACCTGTACCGAGAGCGGTTTGACCGAAGGTAAGAAGTGCTCCGTTTGCGACGAGATCATCCTGGCACAAGAAGAGATCGAGGCACTCGGCCACAGTTGGGACGACGGCGTTGTGACCTTGGATCCTACCTGCTCGGCAAAGGGTGAAAAGGTATATACCTGCGACGCTTGCGGCGAAACCAAGAAAGAGGAATTGGCTGCTCTTGGCCATACCGAGGAAATCATTCCTGCTATCCCTGCTACCTGTACCGTTTCCGGTTGGACGGAGGGCGTGAAGTGCTCCGTTTGCGGCGAGATTGTGACTGCGCCTGTGGAAGTACCTGCTCTTGGCCACGAATACGGCGAGGATCATATTTGCGTACGCCCCGGTTGCGGTGCGCTGGATCCCAGTATGTGTAACCACAGCAATTTGATTGCTACTCCTGCAAAGGACGCTACCTGTCTTGAGGCCGGTAACCTGGCTTATTGGACCTGTGAGGGTTGCCATAAGCTGTATAAGGATGCGGACGCCACCGTGGAGACCACCTTGGCTGACGTGATCTTGCCTGCTCTGGGTCATGCCTATGACGATGGCGTGGTGACCACTGAGCCCACCTGTTCTTCGACCGGCGTGAAGACCTATACTTGTGCAAACTGCGGCGACACGAAGACGGAAAATATTGCTATTGACCTTTCGAAACATAGCTACGGCGAATGGATTGATGCCGTAGAGGCTACCTGTAGTAGCGAGGGTGTTGTGGCGCACAAGGATTGTACGTTGTGCGGCAAGCACTTTGATGAGAATAACCAAGAAATCGCAAACGTCGTGGTAGACAAGAACCCCGATAATCACGGCGAGACCGAGGTGCGTGGCAAGGTAGACGCTACCTGCGCTACCCCCGGCTATACCGGCGATACCTACTGCATTGCTTGCAATACCAAGATTGCTGACGGCGAAGAAGTTGCTGCTCTTGGCCACACCTTTGTGGAGAGCGTTTGCTCTGCTTGTGATCTGACCCTCACCGACGAGGAAGTGGTGGATCTGGCTTATGGCTTGGAGAATGGCGCAAGCCTGAACGGCACCTTCAAGGTGACCGCTGTGGTGAGCGAGATCAAGTACGCCTATACCGCAAACAACGGCGCAAGCTTCTATATCGTAGTGGACGGACTGGAAGGTCAACCCATCTACGTATACAAGAGCAAGTGCGACGCAGCAAGCGTGGTAGCTGTGGGCGACGAAATCGTGATCGTTGGTTCTATCAAGAACTACAACGGCGAGGTTGAGTTTGTAGACGCTACCTTTACCTTTACCGACGAGAGCCTGGTGGCAAGTGTGCTGAGACCCTTGCATCTGCCCGAGTCTGTGATGGATAGCTTTGACCTGCCCACCATCGAGGTGGAGGGCGTGAGCCTGAGTTGGAGCGTTGTGACCGAGAACTGCACCGCTTTGGTGGTGGACGGTAACCGTGCTGTGGTGAGCCGTCAAGCCGAAGACGTGGCGGTGGTACTGCTTGCAACCGCAACCAAGGGCGAGATTGTGAAGACCAAGGAGTTTACCGTGGTTGTGCTGAGCGCAAGCACCGAGGCTCCCAGTGAGGTTACCTTTACCTTTGGTGATAACGGCGAGGCAGTACACGTAGACGGTAACTCTCTCGGTGCGACCAAGACCTATACCGAAGGCGCATATTCCTTGGTATTGGAGTCCATGACCAGCGTGTACGGTCCTGCGTTTGACGCAAAGGGCAA
>JAFTOZ010000048.1 GCA_017463565.1 Clostridia bacterium
AAAGACGGACACCTGGCGCTTGCATTGGGGGGAATGCTGGAAGGCGTAACACCCGTGGAATTACTGCGAGGATATGGCGTATTGGTAGACGGTAGCAAAAAGAACCTGCAATTCGTGCGCTCGGTACTGGACGGTAACGGTAACGTCGTATATCGGCACGAGCCCACAAAGGAACGGGTCCTCAGCGAAGAAAGCGCATTTTTAGTAGGCGAAATGCTCAAGAAAAGTCTGGTTGTGGGCACGGCACGTGGGCTGGGAGAATATCGGGAAAGGCTTGCCGCCAAAACCGGCACGGTAGACGGTGGAGAGGGAAACTCGGATGCTTGGTGTATTGCATACGACAAGGATACCACTACGCTTTCTTGGGTGGGAAATCTGAGCATGGAAAAGGACAGAATGGTAGAGGCATCGGGCGGCGGCACGCCCTGTCGCATGGTACGCCAGATGATCGATAATCCCCAAATGATGGCGCCACCTGTGGGGGTATGCCGTTGTCAGTTTGACCGATTGGCACTCGCTGAGGGGCGATTGGAGATTGCCTCTGAGAATACACCTCTCCGTTACTGCATAGAGGGTTGGGCAAAAAGAAATGATTTGCCCAAAGTTTCTACTACCTTTCTTTGTCCTGCGCCTGTGGAAGGAGAAATAAAAAGGGTCGGCGAGCAGACGATCCTGTCTCTCGCGACCAACCCTTTCTGTGATTATTTAGTTCGATACTATCAGGGCCATTCCGTGGTGGAATGGGTGGCGTGCGGTCGTGAACCAACAACCGAAATCATACTCCCCTACCCCGACGGCAGATATGGCATTTGTGCCATATTGCACGGAAAAACAGACGTAATCGGAGAGGAAAAGTTCTTTATGCTATATTAGCACTCGCCCTGTTTGATATCTACGATTTCAATGCCTGCCATCGCAGATTCAATCAGCGCCTCTACGTCCAGTTTGGACTCTGCAATCTCTGTTTGCTCCAGTTGCGGACGAATGATGGGATTCTTGGGCAAAAACACCGTACAGCAATCCTCATAGGGAAGAATGCTCGTTTTGAAAGTGCCGATTTCACGTGCTTCCTTGATAATTTCCTCTTTATCGGTACCGATGAGAGGACGGAAAACCGGCAGGGTTTTGACTACGTGATTGGTGACCAGAATGCTCTCTTGCGTTTGTGATGCAACCTGTGCCAAACTCTCTCCTGTGATCAGGGAGCCACAACCGTTGGCAATGGCTAGGCGCTCGGCAATACGCATCATAATACGGCGCATAATGGTGATCATATACTCGGAGGGGCAATGGGCGTGGATTGCCTGTTGCACCTCGGTAAAAGGCACCACGAACACGCGAATGTTGCCGGTGTAGGGAGTGAGCAAGCGAGCAAGATCCAAGGTTTTTTCCTTTGCCATCAAACTCGTGTAGGGAAAACTGTGGAAGTGCACGGCATTGATCTCCATACCGCGGCGTGCCATACGGTAGACGGCAACCGGACTGTCTATACCGCCCGACAACAATGCCATACCCTTGCCGGAGCAACCAACAGGCATACCACCTGCGCAGGGAATCTTGTCCATAAATACGTAGGCAGTTTTGTCCTCGCGCAGATCTACGAAAATCTCCTTATCGGCATGGTAGAGATCCACCTTGAGGTGGGGATGCGCGTCCAATACGTAGCCACCAAAGTGCTGTGCAAGTTGGATAGAGGTCATAGGTAGGGTCTTGTCGGCGCGGTTTACCGTCACACGGAAAGTACCGTAGTCGGGCGCAAGCTGCGCGCAAATTGCACCGATTGCATCCAAATCCGTATCTACGTGGTACGCAACAGAAAGAGAGTGCAGACCAAACACACGGCGCAAAGCCTCTACCAGACGGTCACAGTCCTCCGACTTGAATTCGTCCACCAAATAGCGACCTTGCAGTTTGGTAAAACGGCAGGGAATCGTGCTGATTGCGGTGCGAAGATTGTTGATGAGAGTGCGCTCAAAGAAGGAGCGGTTACGACCTTTGAGGAAAATTTCGCCGTAGCGAATAAGAATAACTTGCTTCATGATGCCTCCTATATACGTATAAATCGGGATAGAATTTTGACCTGCTCCTGAATGGCTTGGGACAAAAATTCAAAGTCGTAGGTGTCGAAATGGTTGATGGAAAGACGCAACATTCCCTTGGTAAAGCCACCGGTAAGGCCCAATGCTTCGGGCGCACGTGCGGTGCCTTTGTTGGAAGAACAGGCAGAGCCAATGCCTACTTGGATACCGCTTGTCTCCAAAGCGTGCATCAGCACCTCTCCCCTCACGTCCGAAAAGGACAACGTGCAGATATGCGGAGCACCGTCCTCGGGAGAGACCAACAGGCACCGGTCGGAAAGTAGAGGTTGCAACGCTTTGCGGAGGGCCAGTCCTTTTTCTGTAAGTGCGCTCATTTCGCGACTGCAAAGTTCGGCACAAGCGGCAAATGCGGCAATCCCCAGCACGTTTTCCGTGCCAGATCGGCGATCAGATTCTTGGCCACCGCCAGTGAGCAAAGGAGAGATATGCACCCCTTCCCGCACGTAGAGTGCACCGGTACCCTTGAGGGCGCCTAACTTATGGGCAGAGACAGAATAGAAATCCACACCAAGAGAGCGTACGTTGACGGGCACGTGGCAGAATGCCTGCACACCGTCTGCATGGAATAGCAGATGAGGATTGATTTGCTTGGCACGCGCGCACAGGGTGGCGATATCGTTCACGGCACCCGTTTCGTTAGACACGTGAATAATAGAAACCAACGAGGTGTCGGGGGTGATGAGAGAATAAAACTCCTCGGCAATCACACGGCCGTATGAATCCACGGGAGCCAATACTACCTCGTAGCCTTGCTGGCGCAGTGCCATAGCGGTACGGTAGACGGCATCGTGCTCGATATTGGAGATGATGATACGCGATCCCTTACGCTTACGCGCCCCGTAGAGTGCCAGGTTATCCGCCTCGGTACCACCGGACGTAAAAATCAACTGCTCGGGCTTGCAACCAAGAAGCTGTGCCAAACGGCTACGTGCCCCCTTGACCTCACGGGCAACTGCAACGGAGGGCGCATAGAGAGCGGACGGATTGTAAAAAGCCGCGTGCGCATAGCGCTGATACAGCTCGTCCACCACAGGCAGGACGGGCGTTGTAGCGGCATTGTCAAGATACATAGATTTCTCCTTTGACGAGCGCCGTCAGATAGTTATCTGCAGTCAGCTCGTAGACTTTGTCATTTGCTTTGAGCCACAAATTGGGCTTGTCTGTCGTGCAGGATATGGCAGATGCTTGCCTTTCGACCACCTCGTAGTCGGTCAAAATTGCGACCACCTGCTCCTTGGCAAATCGGCGTTGTCGGTAGATGGTCAACTCCCCCTTGCGCCACACGTAGCGGTAAGCTGTGCAAAACAGGTAGGAAATACTCCCCGGGATAAAGCCCAACATAAACCAAATCACAGGCACAAACACCAAACGCCAATAGGCAACCAACACCACGATGGTAAAGGCAAACCCCAACACGAAGTGCGTCAATCCCCACAACAGGAAAAGACGGCGAAGTCGGCGGGCGTGCCGATTGGCTTCGGGCAGGCGCAACTCGTAACAAGTCATGAGAGTCGTACGAAGGTAACGCCTTGTCCGCCCTCGTTGCCTTTGCCCGCGCGATAGGAAAGAATATCCGCAGTATTGAGATATTCCCAAATGGCAGCGCGCAATATGCCCGTACCAATTCCGTGAATGATTTTGACCTCTTGCACGTGTCCTACCCGTGCTTCGTCCAAGAACTTGGATAAACGGTAGACTCCCTCGTCTGCCGTGCAACCCAACAGATACAGCTCGCGCTTGGTGGGCGCATTGTTCAGTTTGACGTCACGGCGAGGTGGCGGCGTAGGTTTTTCTTCCTTCTGAACGCGCAGTTTGCGGATATCATTCTTGCGAACGATAGACTTCATATTACCCAAGGTGACGATATATTCCCCACCCTTGGTGATACTGGTGAGGGTGGCGACGTCGTGGAATTTTCCTACGTAGACCTTGTCGCCAACCTGGGGTGCTTCGTCGGTGGTATCGGGGATATCCTCTTCCTCGGTATCTTCCACACGGATGTTGTTCAACTTTTTGCGCAGTTTCGTAGCCTCAAAATAGTTGGCCTTGGTAGGCTCATCCAACATCTTTTTCAGCTCGTCCACAATCTCGTTTACCTCGGTAAGCGCAAGATCAACCAAACGTTTGACCTCTCGTCTTGCGTTAGTCTGCAACCTTTCTACCTGCTGCGACAGACGGTTGCGCTCCTGCTTGCTCAGTCGAATTTGCTCCTCCAGATCACGGTTGAGTTGCTCATACCGCTCCTTTTGCTCCTCCGCTTGACGGCGGGTATGGTCGGCCTGGATCAACACTTCTTCGAAGGACACGTGTCCGGGCGCAATTTGTCCGCGTGCAGATTTCACGATGGAATCTTTGAGTCCAAGCCTTGCTGCAATTTCAAATGCGTTACTGGTACCGGGAATGCCAATAATCAAGCGATAGAGAGGCTCGTAGCTTTCGGGGTCAAAATCCATACAAGCATTCTCTGCACGCTCGGTGGCGTAGGAAAATTCTTTCAGTGCGCCATAGTGGGTGGTGATGACCGCCTTTGCGCCCGAGTGTAAGATATAGTCGGTGATATGCACGGCAAGCGCCGCACCCTGCTCTGGGTCAGTACCCGAGCCCAACTCGTCGATGAGGGCAAGAGTTCCGGGGCGAACACCGTCTACCATCTCCACTACGTGCGACATATGCGAACTAAAGGTAGACAGGTTTTGCTCAATGCTTTGTTCGTCACCGATATCGCAGAAAATTTCCTCAAAAATACTGATTTCGCTATTGGAGCCAACCGGCAGGAACAGACCGCTCATACCCATAAGGGTCATCAGACCCGTCAGTTTGAGGGTAACCGTTTTACCGCCTGTGTTGGGGCCTGTGACAAGGAGCACGTCAAAGTCTTTGCCCAAGCGCATATCAATGGGAACAACCTTGTGTTTTTCAATCAAAGGATGACGTCCCTGGCGAATATTCAGTATCCCCTGATCATTGAGAAGGGGTTGTGTTCCGTCCACCGTATGGCCGTAGATTGCACGCGAGAAGATCACGTCAAGTCGCACGATAATAGCGCAGTTTTCTGCAATCTCCTTGGCAATCAAACCTACTTTTGCAGAAAAATCACGCAAGATACGCTCTATTTCACGTGCTTCTTCCATAGCCAACTCGCGCAATTCGTTGTTCATTTCTACGATGGCGAGGGGTTCGATATAGAGGGTTTGGCCACTTGCGGAGCGATCGTGAATAAGACCCTTGACACGCGATTTATTCTCCGCACGAACAGGAATCACGTAGCGGTCGCCACGCTTCGTCACCAATGCGTCCTGGAGATAGGGCGCATATTGAGCATCCGTCACCAACGATTGCAATTTTTCCTTGAGCCGTTCGTTACCACGGCGAATGGCATTGCGAATAGAGGCAAGCTTGGGACTTGCGCTGTCGCTCATGTCGCTGTCCGAAAGAATTGCAAGGGAGATTTGTGCCTCAAGGTCATCGGCAAGGAAAAGTCCTGCTGCCTCTTTTTTTAACAATGGCGCGGCAATAGGAGCACGGCTAATGCTATGCTTGACCTCGCTACTGACGCGCAGAGCACGTGCAATCTTCAGCAGGTCCGCCATAGAAAGCATACTCCCTTTTGCAGAAAGAGCCAAAGGCTCTTCGATACTGTCTACACCAAAACCGGGGTGTACGCCCTGTGCATACATCAGTTCGTCTGCCTCAGCGGTTTGCGCCAAAAGAAGACGGCAAAAACCAAGATCGGGAGTCGGCACAAAAGACAGCAGTTCTCGCTTGCCTTGCTCGCTTTGCGCAAAGGAAGCAACCTGCTGCATAATTTTGTCATATTCAAGAACGCGAAGCACGCGAGAATTCATTATTCTGCTCTCCTTTTGTAGACAATGGGCTCCTCTCCCCGAGAAAGTCCGTAGTAGCTACCCTTTGCCTCGTAGGGCACGCAAAGGGAGTTTTGGGTCGCAAGGGAATAGTGGCAACCGCCTGCCCACACGTACTGGATCCGGAAGTCTTCTCCCTTGGAATGATAGGTCAACGCCTCGCCACGGTGCGTGCAATCTTTGCAGGATTGACCGTAGCAGACCTGCATAGGACAATGCTCCCAACTCATCAGCGGCAAGTAGCCACCGCGCCATACACTACCGCACGCCTGCACGCTGGGATCCTGCCCTATTTCGGGAGAAAGCAGAATGCAGGAAGCATCGGCGTAGCAAGCAACCGCCTCATGGTTAGCCACGTTGAGGCCTAACCCTGCGATATACGGAAGCGCCAGCCCACGTGCCACCTCTACGGCAGCAACGTTATCTGCGTACAATCCAAGGGCGTGAGCGGCAGCATAAGCGTATAAATACGCGTGAGCAGGTCGCACGATACGGGGCATTTTGAGGAATGCCATAGCCCCATCCGGTAGCGCAGACAATAGAGTATCAAGCGTGGCGGTATCCATACTGGAGGGCGCCAACACGTATCCCTCTGCAGACTTTGCAAAGTCCGCAGGAGTTGCAACCTCTCGCACACAACGCAGATAATTCCCCTGCAAAGGTTGGGATGATACGAAAGGTTTCAACCGTACCGGTTGTCTTTCCGTCAGTTTTTGCCAAAGTTGCTCAAGCGCTTGGGTGCGCAGCCCATTCAAGGCAGACTTGGGTAAATATCCCCCTTGGTAGTCCACCTCAACGCCGGTTGCAACAAAGGGTGTATTGCCGGTTTTAGACAGTTGGGCACGGATGGTTGCAACGTCCAAATCTCGCTCGCCTTGGGGAATTGCGCCCAGTATCTCGACAGTTTTATCCTCTGCTTTTGCCACCAAAGTCACAGGCAGACCCTTTTGCATACGCAGGGAAAGGGTGCAGGGAATGCGGCGTTTGTCAACCAAAGAGGCGATCAAACCTGCATCCGTAGTCAAGCGAAGTTCATCACCTACTTGCGCACCGGCAGACACCGGGATTTCGTAGCGACCGGGCGCAACTACCTTGACAGAAGTCACGTCGGCGCCGCCTACCTCCTGTCGATTGCGAAGGATTTTCACGCCGTCGCCCTTGGTGAACGCATGGCTACTGGAAACCACCGCATAGGGATAACCGCCACGCACTAAGGTGCGCTCGATTTTGCCAACCGACACACCGATATGCGAGGGAACGACCGGATAGATCACGGAAGATTTGTCCTGATACCCCGTGGTATAACCGCCACGGTTGTAGGTGCGCTCGAGTGCGCGCCGTGTTGGGGTCTCCCCCATCAGCAATCGACGGTAGTAATCCACCGCCACCGCCACGTACTCGGGTCGGCGCAATCGCCCCTCAATTTTGAGGGAGTCAACACCGCAGGCAGCAAGATTGGATAACATCGGCTGACAACACAAATCCTTTGTGGAAAGCAAATAACCCTCTTTGACTGTTTGACCGTGTTCGTTTTTGGCTGTATAGAGTTGTCGGCAGGGCTGACGGCACCGACCGCGGTTACCGCTAGTCCCTCCAATATAACTGCTCAGTAGACAGCCCCCCGAAAAGCCAACACAAAGGGCTCCCTGCACGAATACTTCCACCTCCAAACCAAGCGCACGGATAGCGGCAATTTGGTCGGGACGGTATTCTCTGGCAAGCACCACACGTACAGCACCTAACTTCTGCCAAAAATGTGCTGCATCCGCATTGAGCACCCCTGCTTGGGTGCTGATGTGCACGGGCAAACCCAGACTTGCGGCAAACCGCACGGTGGCAGGATCTGCGGCGATGATCGCGTCTGCGCCGGCATTATCAATACAGCGCACGAGTGCCTTCATAGCAGAGAGTTCCTCTTGGTAGACCATGGTGTTCACGGTAACGTAGACCTTGACCCCATAGCCGTGGCAATATGCAACCCACTCAGGCAGATTTTCCGCAGTAAAATCGGTAGACTTGGCGCGGGCGTTCAACACACCCAACCCAAGATATACGGCGTCCGCACCGTAGGCTACGGCATATTTGAGGGCAGGGATACTGCCGGCGGGCGCCAGTAATTCCATTAGCGCAGTACGCCTCCAAGGGTGGTTTGCATTTCGGCAATAATCTTGTCAATAGCAGGATTCACCTCTGCATCCGAAAGGGTGCGTTGCAAGTCACGGAAGGACAAAGAGATAGCAACACTCTTGTGTCCGTCGGGAATTCCTGCGCCCTCGTAGACGTCGAAGATATGGCACTCTGCAAGTAGCGCACCTGCAGAAGCACGGCATTGCGCCAGAATCTCGTCACCCGTGATTTTGCGCTCTACCACAAATGCCAAGTCGCGCATAATGGCAGGATACTTAGGCACGGGCACGTAGGGAACGAAAGCACGCGCATTTTCAATAAGTATCTCGAGGTTGATCTCTGCAACCTGAATACGGTCGTTGATCTTGCACTCTGCGGCACAGGTGGGATGCACCTCACCGATATAGCCCAGACAGATATCCCCCAACATCACGTTGGCTTGACGGCCGGGATGCAGGAAGGGATGAGCAGAAGCGGTATAGCGGAAGGAAAGGTGCAAGCGTGCAGCCACCAAATCCAACGCAGCCTTGAGAGAATAGAAATCCTTCTCTGCGCCTGCGCAGGACATCATCAACATTTCCACTTCCTCGGAGGGAAGTTCTGCGTGCGGCAGATAAATCTTGCCTACCTCGTAGAGAGAGAAGCTCTTGTTGCCCTTGGAAAGGTTGCCGCTAGCAATCCTCATCATAGATGGGAACAAGGTGGTACGCATAACAGACAGCTCTTCACCCAACGGATTTAACAGGTTGATGGTATTACGGCGTAAGTCGTCCGCAGGCAAGCGCATCACGTCCCAATAACGAGGACTGATGAAGCTATAGCTGATCATTTCGCTGTATCCGCAAGCACCCGAAAGCACCGCCTTGATACGAGAGCGCCAAGTTGCGTGCAAGGTTCGACCGCCGTGGGTTTGGTTCATGCCGTCCAAGGGAGTGGATACCAGTCCGTCATAGCCGTACAGACGAATGATCTCCTCCGCCAAATCGTTTGCGCCCACGATATCCTCACGGAAAGCAGGGATCTCAACCAGCAAGGTCTCCTCCTCCACCGTAGTCTTGAGTTCCAAGCGGTTGAGAAGAGATACCATCTGGTCACCGGGGATAGAGATACCCAGAATGGAGTTGATTTTGGCAACGGGTACGGAAAGGACGGTATTTTTGATCTCACCGTCAAAGCAATCCACCACACCGCCGATCACGTCGGCACAGCCCTGCTCTACCAACAAGGAACAGCAACGCTCAATCGCCAACTCTTGAGAGAGGAAATCAATGCCCTTCTCAAATCGAGCAGAAGAATCGGAACGAATGCCGAGTGCCTTGGAGCTACGGCGAATGTTGTCGCGTTTGAAACGGGCAGACTCCAACAAGATAGTTTGCGTATCCGCATGAACACCCGAGTCCAAACCGCCCATAATGCCGGCAAGACCCATAGGTGCGTTTGCGTCGCAAATCACCAGGTTGTCCGAAGTCAATGCGCTATCCTTGCCGTCCAAAGTGACGAGGTGCTCCCCTTCGTTTGCGCGGCGCACTACGATGGTTTGACCACCGATTTTAGCATAGTCAAAAGCGTGCATAGGTTGACCGATCTCGGTCAGCACGTAGTTTGTAGCGTCCACCACGTTGTTGATAGGACGGATACCCACCTTGCGCAGGCGGCGGCGGATTACGTCGGGAGAGGGCTGAATCTTGAGATTGGTGAGCCCTTTGAGCATATAGCGAGGACAAAGCTCGGTATCGTCGATATGTACGGTGATCAATTCCTCAATAGCACCCTGCTCCTGCCAATCGGCACGGACAGGCATCTGCAGAGGACGGTCCAAAACGGCAGCAACCTCGCGCGCAATGCCGAGGATACTGTTGGTATCGGGACGGTTTGCCGTTACGGAAACGTCGAGGATCGTATCGAGCGTATCGATATATACGTTGATGTCGGTACCTGCAGGACAGCGGTCGTCCAAGATGAAGATACCGTCGAAGCCAGCACCGGGATAGTCGCTATCGTCCAAGCCAAGCTCGCTACCGCCGCAAAGCATACCGTCGCTACGCACACCGCGAAGCTCACCGCTGAAGATCTCCTTGCCGTCGGGCAGGCGCGCACCGTGCAGACACACGGGCACGTAATCGCCTTCCTTGATGTTGTGTGCGCCGGTGACGATTTGACGGTGGTCGGTGCCTACGTCAATATCGCAGATCAACAACTTCGTTGCGTTGGGATGGGGTTGGATGGAGCAAATGCGACCAACCACGATATTTCTATAACTGTCGTTGAGAGGGATAATTTCCTCCACCTCAAATCCTGCCTTGACAAGCTTGTCCGCAAGATATTCGGGGGTGATACCGTCGAGGTTTACAAAGTCTTTGAGCCAACTGTAGGGAACTTTCATAATCTACTCCTTAGCAATACTGTTTGAGGAAACGAACGTCGTTTTCATAGAGAGAACGGATATCGGGCACGCCGTATTTGATCATAGCGATACGCTCGATACCCATACCGAATGCGATACCGCTATATTCGTTGGGATCGATACCGCAGTTGATGAGCACTTGGGGATTCACCACACCGGCGCCCAAAATCTCGATCCAACCGGTACCCTTGCACAAACGGCAACCCTTGCCACCGCAAAGAGGACAACTGCAATCCACCTCTACGCTGGGCTCGGTAAAGGGGAAATACGAGGGACGGAAACGCGTTTTGGTCTCCGCGCTGAACAGAGCGCGAGCGGCGGCGTCCAACGTGCCTTTGAGGTGCGCAAGAGAAATACCCTTATCCACCACAAGACCCTCAATTTGGTGGAAAACAGGACTGTGCGTTGCATCGTCGTCCGCACGGTACACCTTGCCGGGCACCACAATACGGATAGGGGGCTTTTCCTCCTGCATGGTGTGCGCCTGCATGGGCGAGGTATGCGTGCGCAACAAGGTATTTTCGGTCACGTAGAAAGTGTCCTGCATATCGCGCGCAGGGTGATCGAGAGGAATATTCATCAACTGGAAGTTATAGTAGTCCGACTCAATCTCTCTACCCTCAACGGCACGGAAACCCAGGCCTACGAAGATATCGATAATTTGATCCAACACCAAGGTGACGGGGTGCGTAGAGCCAAAAGGCAAATCTTTGGTGAGCGTCACGTCGATGGACTCTGCCTCCAGGCGTGCTGCCAACTCGGCGGCCTTGCACTCACTTTCTTTGGCGGCCAAGGCTTGCTCAATGCGCTCTCTGCCCTCGTTGATATGCTTACCCATTTGGGGCTTCTCGGCAGGGGGAACGTCCTTCATGCCGCGCAAAATGCTGGTATATTCGCCACTTTTGCCCAAAAAACGGACGCGAATATCGGCCAATTGTTGCGTGCTGCTTGCCTCCTGAATGGCGGCAAGACATTTGTCTACGATTTGATTGATCAATGCAAGCATAATCTTCTCCGTTGTTAAAATATGATATATTTTAATCTATCACGAATCCACAAAAAGGTCAAGCGCTTAGACGAATTAGTTAAATATCATAATATTTAAGCACGAAATGCCCCCACGTGCCATATACTGTAGCGTGCACAAACGTCGATGGCTCAAATGGACGATGATTATACTGATTGCGGCGGTAGCGGTGCTGACCGTCTATTTTGGGTTTACCATGCGGCGGCAGGTGGGCTACTACGCAGAGGCAGAAACCGAGCGTGTTTTGCGAGAGCAAATCAACCGCACCGCACAAGCACTACTCCGCGAGCAACCCAAGCAAAACTACGTAGAAATCGAGAGAAATAGCGAGGGTTTGGTGCAATCGTTAGTTGCCAACACTCCCCTGGTCGGCATGTTGGCAACACAGGCTGCGGTATTGGTTCAAAGTGATTTGCGCCTACAACCAAGCTTTGTGATGAGTATGCCGCGCGGCGCGCTCCTTGGGAGTGCCTATTGGGCGGATAAAGGTAGGGAAATAGATTTTCGAGTGGAATTGCAATGCGCCGTCAGCGCAGACTACGTGGTATACTACCAGGAAATCGGTATCAATCAAATTCGCCACGCCATCTATCTCAAAATCGTGGCAAGTACGAAAATTGTAGTACCCGCCAATGCCGAGGATTTAGAAGTGATATGCTACGTGCCGGTCAGTGAAGTCGTCTATACGGGAGAGGTGCCGGACGTATATATTGATAGCGCAAACGGCACCGACTATCTGGATTTGTTGCCCTAACAAAAAAGCCGTGCAATCACGACTTTGTTCTGGATTTAAATAGAATCGCCATCAAGAAGCCAAACAGAATGGCAGCGCCCAGACCTGCGGCGCCTGCGGTGATTCCCCCGGTCAGCACGCCAAGTAATCCCGTCTCCTCCAGGCCACGCAACGCACCGCGCACAAGCGTTGCGCCAAAGCCAATAATAGGCACCGTGATACCGCAACCGGCAAATTCTTGGATAGGCTCAAAAACGTCCACCGCCTCCAGTACGCACCCGATCAATAGAAAAATGACCAGAATGCGCGACGAGGTCATTTTGGTTAGGTTGATGAGGATCTGCCCCAACAGACAGATGAACCCCCCAACGGCAAATACCTGTAGATACTGCAGAAAAATACTCATACTTGCTCCTCGATAGCCACGGCGTGGGCAATAGCAGGCACGCTCTCCCCCTGCAAAGAAGAATCCTTAGATAGCAAAGCCCCGGTAGGAACGAACAAAATACGGTGGAGTTTCCCCCTTGAAAACTCGTGCAATATCAAAGAATTGAACACCGAGGAAGAACAACCTGCCCCCGAGCCTCCCATGTGAACTTTTTGCTTTTCGCTAAAAATCAACTTACCGCAGTCTACGTGTCTGTGGGATATCTCGATTCCCTCACTTCGCAACAGTTCCACCAGCATTTCCGAACCAAAAATACCCAGGTCGCCCGTGATGATTTGGTCGTAATAGTCTGCGCTTCTGCCAGTTTCCTCTAAGTGTTTCGCTATGGTATAGGCAGCAGCAGGCGCCATCGCGGCGCCCATATTGTTAGCGTCGGTAATGCCGTAATCTATCACCTTACCAATTGTCGCACAAGTAATACAGGGGCCCTTGCCTTGGTCAGCAAGAACCGAGCAACCGCACCCTGTGACCGTCCATTGGGCGGTAGGTGGCTGTTGTGTGCCCAATTCCAACGGATAACGGTACTGTCTTTCTGCGGTAGAAAAGTGCGAGGAGGTAGACACCGCCACACGTTTCATAAATCCGCCCGAAATAAAGACGGCCGCTAAGCACAACCCCTCGCCAAAGGTAGAACACGCATTATAGAGCCCCAAAAAAGGAATATCCAACTCTCTTGCGCTAAAAGAGGAGGAAATGATTTGATTGAGCAAATCGCCTGATAGAAGCGCACACATATCCCCCTCGTCCAAGCCAACGCGGTCGATCGCTCGCTCAATGGTCAACAGGTGCATTTTGCACTCTGCTTTTTCGTAGCTCTTTTGCTCAAAAAGGTCGGACTTGGCTACGTAGTCAAAATAAGAGCGCAAGGGCCCCTCCCCCTCTTTTGGTCCTACGATAGAATATCCGCCTATAATCACCGGCTTTGTATGAAACTGTATTGTTTGTGCGCCACCGTTCATGCAAACATGGACACCACCCAATAGATAAAGCCAATGATGATACTGGCGACCACGCCCGACACGATCACGGGCCCCGAAACAACGAACATTTTGCTCATCACACCCAACACCATACCCTCACGGTTGAATTCCATAGCAGGCGATACCACCGAGTTGGCAAAGCCCGTGATAGGCACGATCGACCCTGCGCCTGCGACACGCCCTATTTTGTCGTAGACACCAAGCCCTGTCAGCAAGGAGCCGAGAAATATCATGCAGACAGACGTCAGCGAGCCTGCCGTCTGGGGGCCGATAGGCAAATACGCGCTCAAAAGATCGTGGATTGCCTCTCCAATGCAACAAATAAAGCCTCCTATCACAAAGGCAAGCACGAGTGTTTTAACTTCCTTCGACTTGGGCGCCTTGCTCTTGACCAGTTTGTTGTAGGCTTGTTTGTCGATCATCACGTTCCTCCTTGGGGTTTGCTGTCGGCCGCATGACCTCGACGTCTTCCACGTTGTCACCTATGTCACTAAACTGCTTTTTCATACTGTGATTTTGCCCATCGCGCACAAAATTATGCGAAAATATAAATTATCTTCTCAATATTGTTGCCAAAATGCAAAGATAAGCCTATATTAGACGAAAAACAAGGAGGTATAGAATATGGCTGATTTGATGATTATGACAGAAAATATAGAGCCCGAAGCGACCCATTTGGTGTATGAATTGGCCGCTAACCCTTGTTTTGCACGCTCAAAAATCCGCATTATGCCCGACGTCAATATGGGCACGGGTTGCGTGGTTGGCTTTACCGCCACGATGACAAACGGCATTATCCCCAACGTGATTGGCGTTGATATCGGTTGCGGAATGCGTGTTGTCAAACTGGGTAAAATCAACATTGATTTTGCTGCGCTGGACACCTTCATCAAAGAGAATATCCCGGCAGGATTCCGTGTTGGTGAATTTGACAGACGCGCAGAGGGTTTGATCGAAAAACTCGCTTGTCGCACTGACTTGCGCAAAATGGATCGGTTGCTCTGCTCGCTGGGTACGCTTGGCGGTGGCAACCATTTCATTGAGGTAGACCGTGATAGCGAGGGCGCTTACTATTTGGTGATTCACACCGGCTCACGCAACTTGGGATTGCAAATTGCAAAGCACTATCAACGCATGGCCGTTCGCACCTGTAAGGATGCCGGCAAAGAGGAAAAACAAGCGGCAATTGCCCGTCTGAAAGCAGAGGGTCGCGTGGCAGATATTCCCGAGGCGTTGAGCGCCATCAGCAAGCGATATGCGCACAAAACCAAAGTACCGGATACGTTTTGCTATTTAACAGGAGAGGATATGCAACACTATCTGCACGACGTAGAAGTGGCTACCGAGTTTGCTACTCTCAACCGCACCGTAATCGCAGACCGCATTTGCGCCTACTTGGGCGTGCGGCAGGTTGCTTTTGAGACTCTGCACAACTACATTGGTAAGGACGGTATCGTGCGAAAAGGCGCTATTTCTGCCCTTGAAGGAGAGCAAGTTATCATTCCTATGAATATGCGTGACGGATGTTTGCTGTGCCATGGCAAAGGAAACCCGGAGTGGAACTATTCGGCTCCACACGGCGCAGGCCGTCTGCTATCTCGCTCGGAAGCAAAGTATCTCTTGACGGTAGAGGAATTCCAAAGGGAAATGACGGGTATTTACACAACGACTGCCAACAGTTCCACCCTTGACGAATCGCCTATGGCATACAAGCCCATGCAAGAGATCATCAAACTGATTGCCCCCACGGTGGTTATCGACGAGATCATCAAACCCGTCTATAACTTCAAGGCGGCGGATCTACAAGAAGAATAGAGGACTATGTCCTCTATTTTTTTTATCTGTTTGATATTGACGTACTGCAGAATTATCTAACTCATTTTTGCGCGAATAAGCGCCAAAATTTTAGCCTCCAGCCGACTGATTTGCACCTGCGATACCCCCATAATTTTTGCCACTTCCATCTGCGTTTTGTCGCGGTAGTAGCGAAGTAGAATAATCTTGCGATCGCGCTCGGGCAGTTCCATCAAGCATTGCCGCAACATAATCAAATCGATCATATCCTCCGTTTCGTCCTTCGTTTGAATGGCGTCTATCAGATAGGATCCGTCTTCGTCATACTTCTCGTATAGCGAGATAGGCATCTGTGCGCTGTCCATAGCAAACACGGCGTCGTATGGCGTGATTTCAAAGTGAGCGGCGATTTCGTCAATACTCGGGTCGCGTGTGTTGGCATGCCGAAATTCCTCTACGAATCGGTTGATTTGCGTAGCAAGCGCCTTCGTCTGGCGAGATATTTTGATTGGTCCTTCATCTCGTATATGCCGTTTGATTTCCCCTGCAATCATAGGCACGGCATAGGTAGAAAATCGCACGCCAAAAGTCACGTCAAAGTTCATGATCGCCTTATACAGCCCCCACGAGCCCAACTGCAACAGGTCGTCATACTCAATACCCGTATTGCGATAGCGTTTGACGATACTCTTGACAAGCGGCATATTATGCGCCACCAATTCCTCTGCGGCTACCTTGTCTCCTTTTTGTGCCTTTTGTATCAGTTGTACGGTCTGTTCAAACTCAAGCATGCGAGTCCAGACGCTTGCGCATCACAACCGTAGTGCCCTGCCCAAGGGTGCTCACTACGTCCACTTCGTCCATAAAAGCCTGCATGAGCGTAAATCCCATACCCGAGCGCTCCTCTTGGGGTTTGCCCGTAAAGAAAGGTTGCATGGC
Source organism: Clostridia bacterium (assembly GCA_017463565.1). GTDB lineage: Bacteria > Bacillota > Clostridia > Christensenellales > CAG-1252 > RUG14300. The sequence continues at coordinate 16,415 of JAFTOZ010000048.1, forward strand.
CTCGTTCACGTTGGGAATTCCACACCCTTGGTCCTGGATTTGAATGGAAACCTCGCTATCAAATAGTGCCACCTCAATGTAGATTTCGCCGCTACCGCCTGCATATCCGTGGATAACGCAGTTATTGACCGCCTCGCTGACAGCCGTCTTAATATCGTTGATTTGCTCCAATGTCGGATTTAACGACGCACAAAAAGCAGCCACCGTGCTACGCGCAAACGCTTCGTTGGCGGCACTGGATTGAATGGACAGTTTACAATAGTTGAGTAGTTTCATATTACCTCACTTGTTTGATAATGGAATAAATGCCCGTGAGACGAAGCACCTTATCAACCTGGCGGTTAGGATTGGCAACGGTCAGTTCGATGCCACAGTTTTGCATAGCACGGTAGCGAGATAGCATCATGCCAATACCTGTGGAATCCATAAAGTCTACCTGCTGAAAATCAAGCGTGATTGATCCGGGGCCCTGCTGAATGGCATTGTCGATGGCGCGCCGTATCTCACGAGCCGTATGCTCGTCTATATCCCCACAAGGTGCGATGATGATACGGTCTTTGGCGTGGGTGGTATGAATGTTCATAAGCGACCTCCTAACGTCTTCTAATTTTAGCAAACGTGACGCAATGGATTTTGGCAGATTCCGTCGGCAGAACAAGAAACAAGTCGATAAAAAAACTCACCCTTAGGGTGAGTTCAAAAAAAGCAGAGTGATAACGTTAATCCAGAATTGCTCCAAAAGATATGAAGTCGCAGACAAACTGTCCCGATATATGGTACAGAAAATAAAAAAACCTAAACCAAAAGGTTTAGGTGTTTTTTCTGGGAAGAGGTGGATTCGAACCACCGAAGTCACTGACGGCAGATTTACAGTCTGCTCCCTTTAGCCACTCGGGAATCTTCCCATAAC
>JAFTOZ010000049.1 GCA_017463565.1 Clostridia bacterium
AGATCCAACTTTTCGCCCGACAGACTCTCCACCAACGCCTCTATCAACTCGCCGTTGCCGTCCAACAGGGTATCAGAGCGCAATCTGCCCTCTGCGGTCAGAGTCAGGCGCGCACGCTCCTCGCGCGACACGCACTCGTCCAACCAATCTCCTTCGGGCACGACCACTTGCGGTCCAACCAAAGGACCTGCGGTATTCACGGTAGAGCCCTCAATGCGGCGGTCAGCCACAACGCTCAAACGGCCGCCCCACAGCATCAAATCCATCTGTAGCGCCTTGATTTTGCCCATCGAGGTATCCACCACCAGTTGCAGACCGTCTGCACCCAGTACGTCCTCCACGGCCAAACCCTCGCCGCTCAGCGCATACACCACGGCACTCAGGGCGCTTTGCACCGTTTTCTTGTCCAGGGTATAGGTGGAAATATCCCCCTCTACCTTGCGGTCGCACACCAGGTCCAGTAGCAACTCTGCCCACTCGTCGCGGCTCAGGTTTGGATTCTCATCTCCCATGCCCAGGGCGGCCACCGCCGCATCAAGCGCAGGCAACTCCACACGCAGTTTGCCCAAGCCAAACGCATCGAGATCTGCGTACAGTACCTGCTTTGCATAGTGCAGGCGCACATTCTTGTCTCCTTGTACCAACAGAGCGTCTGCCACCCAACCGTCTGCGGTGTAGCAGCTCTTCAACATATAATCCCAACGGTAAACCTGCTTGTTGAGGTTGGCGATCCAACTCTCACCGAGCAACCCTACGGGCAAATCCTTTACGCTTGCCAGATCCAGGCTCAACGTGCCGGCAATATCCAAATTGGCAGGGTGATAGGGACGGAATGCCGACAGAGAATCGGCAACCTCTACCGTACAGGTATCGCGATTGGCCTCGCTGACAACGGTAGAAACCCAACGCTCCATATGAAGGACACCACCCTCCGCCTCGCTCATAGAGGCAGAAACAAAGTAGTTTACGCCCAGTTTTTGCTCCAGCGTAAAGGAAACGTAGCAAGAGGGCAGGTCGGCACTCGTGCCCAACAGACCCAGTACGTCTTCCGCCTCCAAGCCGTGGCCAACCGCCTCGGCAATAGCGCCTGCCGCCTCGCACAGTGCGGCAAAGTTCAAACGGAAGTGGTAGGTGCTCTTGTTGCCCTCTACGCTCACGGTACATTCGTCAAAAATACGGTTGCCCAGGGCAGGTAGCAGATCGCCCAGGGTATGCAATTCGCCCTCGTTCAGATCCACACGCAGGGCCTCTGCCAAAGCCGACAGATTCAAGGAGGAGAAAGCGGCGTTTGGCACCAAGGGGTGATTGACGTACAAGGTGGCGTCGGTATAGTAGGCCTCGAATTGCTTGGTCTTTTTGATATCCGTTTCCACCACAAAGGACAGTTGGCTGCTATCCTGTTGAATTCCCTGCTCCGACACGTTCAAAAGGGCGGCGAAGCGGTACAGCACGTCGTAATCGCCCTCCTTTTCTCTGCGCAGGTCAAAAGCCAAATAAAAAGCCTCGATGTCACCCGACAGCGAGCAAGACTGTTTCATAGCAGCAAAAACTGCCGCCGTTCCATTCGTCACCTCAATCTGATTATCCTGTCCTGCAGGGGTCTGTGTGCCGTCGGGGGTGCAAGCAACCAACGCGCAAGCAACCAACGCCAGCAATACCAATACGACCAACCATTTCCCTTTCATAATGCCTCCTTACGCACGCTGCCACCCGCGCGCATACCAAATAAAGGTTCAGTCTATCATACCATTTTAGGTAGGGGCGTGTCAATAGGCAAAATATTCTATGCTCTTTTGACCTTTGATTTGGGGCTTTACTTTTTGCCCTGCTTGCGCTATACTAAAAGGTGAGGTTTGCCCTATTGGGTGGCCTCCAAGGAGAGTTTATGCCTGCCTATTTCACCCATCTGCATTTTGCGCTGTCGCTGGTGGACCGTCTTCCCTATGCGCCCAACGCCGTCATTCGTCTCTATCCCAACGCCTACCGATTGGGAGCGCTGGGTGCCGACCTTTTGCGTCCTATGGGGCGGACTGCGGCAGAGATGGACGTGGTGAATCCCTACGTTTTGTTCGAGGAGGCAGCCAAACACCTCTACGAGAGCGGTAGCAAATGCCAACTTTCCTATATGCTGGGCATGCTCACCCACTATCTGTTGGACAGCCGTATCAACCCCTATATGTACTATTTGGCAGAGCACGGCGTGCCCTACTATTTCGAGGACAAGCGTGCCACCGTGCGCTACGAGGATATTCGTGCCTCTATCGACCATCATATCGTGCGCGCGCATTTGGACGGCAAGCAAGAGGAACTGATCCACACCGCGGCCGACCCCTCCGAGGTAGAGGATATTGCCAAACTCTACGAGCGGGGCATCTGCCGTGCGGTGGGGCACTATCTGTCTGCCAAACAGGTGGAAAAATGTCTGACCGAGCACGAATGGAGCAGGTGGGACGGCACCGACCTCACCGAGTTGGACTATCTCAACCGCAACCACGCCAAGTGGGAAACGGTGCGTAACGGCCGTTGGACGAGCACCCTCAGTTTGGAAGAACTGTTGGACAAGCTCGTTCCCCTTGCTATCAAACTCATCGACGACTATATGGGGCGCGTCCGTAGCGGCTACGAGCTCAACGAGCGTGCGTTCCAGATCAACCATTTGGGCGTCATGCTCTAAGGAGAGAATATGATTCAGCACCAAGAAAGTATCTACGAACCGTGGGGGCGCGTGCTCTCCATCACGGACGGCACGGTAGAACTCAAAGTCACCCTTGACTTTGGTCCGCGTATCATTTACTTTGCCCCCGTGGGTGGCAAGAATATCATGCACGAGGACGTGGACGAACAAACCACCCTCTACAACGACTATTTCCGCGAGAAAGGACTCGAGGAGCCGTGGCGTATCTACGGCGGTCACCGTCTGTGGAAGTCCCCCGAGGAGTGGATGACCTACTACCCCGATTGTGAGGAAGTCAACTATGAGGTCGCCGAGGATCATTTCACCTTCACCTCCGAGCAAGAAATCACCTCCGGGCTCATCAAAACCCTTGGAATTTTCATGCAAGGTGAGGGCAAAGTGCTTTTGCGCCACGAATTTTTCTACAACGGCGACAGCGTTTTCGAGGGCGCAATGTGGGGCTTGACGGTACTCAAAGCCGGCGGCAGAGTCTACTGTCCCCTCAACAAACGCCACGAAGGGTTCCACCCTGTGCGCAACTACACCCTGTGGTGCGGTGCCCATCTGGACGACCCCCGTTTCAGCCACGATGACCGTCATTTCTGCCTGCGCCATAGCGCAGACGAATCCCTGCACCCCTTCAAAATCGGCAGTTTCGTTGCCAAGGGTGAGGTGTACTACGTGTTGGACGACGTCATGCTCATCAAGCGTTTTTCCGCCGACCCCACCGCCGTCTATCCCGACGGACGTTGCAATTTCGAGACCTATACCAACCACCTTTTCATCGAGGTGGAAAGCCTCTCCCCCGTGGGTAAACTCTTGCCGGGCGAGCGTATGGTACACTACGAGGAGTGGCAACTGTTGCCCTACGACGAGGCAGACCTTGCCGAGCGGCTTTCGGTGCAGGTGTAATCCCTGCAGCAACGAGTGCTACTGCCCACGAACGATACGGAAACAAAAATGGCCTACGCACTTGCGTGAGCCATTTTATTTTTTGCTACGGAGTTATTCGTCTTTTACCAACAACATACGGTCGGTCACGGCGCCCGAGGATTTTTCCTCAAACTTATCCAACAGGTCACGAACGCTCAATGCGGCCTTGTCCTCACCCTGAACGTCGTAGATAATCTTGCCTGCGTCCATCATCACCAAACGGTTGCCGTACGCTAAGGCGTCACTCATATTGTGGGTAATCATAATGGTAGTCAAACCGTTTTCTTCCACAATCTTTTTGGTCAGCTCCAACACTTTTGCAGCGGTCTTGGGGTCAAGGGCTGCGGTGTGCTCGTCCAAAAGCAACAGTTTCGGCTTGCTCAAGGTTGCCATCAACAGGGTGATAGCCTGCCGTTGTCCACCCGACAACAAACCCACCTCAGAAGTCATACGGTCTTCCAACCCCAGGTCAAAGTCAGCCAACATTTGGCGATACTCCTCAATATGCTTTTTGCGCAGATTCCACCCCAGGGTGCGCTTGCGACCGCGTCTTGCGGCAATCGCCAGGTTTTCGTCGATACGCATACCGGGAGCGGTACCCATCATGGGGTCTTGGAACACACGGCCCAACAAGGAAGCGCGCTTATGCTCGCTCATTTTGGTCAAATCCACGTCGTCCAAAATCACCTGTCCTTCGTCCAAGCGCCAAGTGCCTGCGATAGCGTTCAACATGGTAGACTTACCTGCGCCGTTACCGCCAATGACGGTCACGAAATCACCGTCTGCCAGCTCCAAATCAATCCCGTTCAAGGCAACCTTTTCGTTGATGGTGCCTGCGTTAAAGGTCTTGTGCAAATTCACCAGTTTAAGCATCGTGCACCTCCTCTTGGTTGGGTTCTTCCTCGAGTGCTACGTCCTCAATCACTACGCTTTCGGGCGCAATTTCTTCGGGCTCTGCCGCTACGGCTTTGCCTTTCTTTTTGCCGTTATGCTTGCCTTCCATCAGTTTCTTTCTGAGGTGAGGCACGCCCAAGAAGATCGCCACCACAACCGCCGACAGCATCTTCAACAGGTCGGTGTCCAAGCCCATTGCAATCACGGCTTGCAGTACGATATAGTAGATCACACCGCCCAGGGCAACGCCGCCCATCTTGATGGCGAAGTTACGGCTGATCTTTTTCACCACGGCAGTACCCACGATGATGGCGGCCAGACCGATGACGATAGCGCCACGGCCCATATTGATGTCCGCAAAACCTTGGTATTGCGCGAGCAATCCGCCGGCGAGGGCCACGATACCGTTGGAAATCACCAAGCCAAGCACCTTGTAGAAGTTGGTGTTGATACCTTGCGCACGGCTCATGTTGGGGTTGTTGCCGGTGGCACGGATGGAACAGCCTACCTCGGTACCAAAGAACCAATACAGCACGAACACAATCACCACCACAAATGCCAGAATGATCGGAATAGCAATGGTAGCGTTTGCCGAACTCACCCACACCGCAAAGGTACGTGCAGACACCGTCAGGTTGGCACCGCCCATAATTTTGAGGTTGATCGAGTAGAGCATCAACTGGGTCAAGATACCCGACAGAATGGGAGGGATTCCCATTCCTGCGTGCAACAGACCCGTCAATAGGCCTGCCGCCATACCCGCAAGCATAGCCACCAAAAGTGCCAAGCCGGGATTTACCCCGCTCACGATCAGTACGGCACACACCGCACCGCCGGTACAGAAACTGCCGTCCACCGTCAAGTCGGAGAAATCCAGCACCTTATAGCTAATGTAGAAGCCAATCGCCATGATACCCCAAATCAAACCTTGGGATATTGCAGTTGGCAGCGCATTAATAAATTCCATAAAAACCTCTTAGTCGTTCTTAGTCAATCACGATTTCCACAAAGTCGGCAGGGATCTCAATACCCAAATCCTCACAGATGGACTTGACGTATTTCTTCACGGGGTTAGGATCGTAAGAAATAGGCATATTGGAGATATTCGCCTTGCCCAACAGGATATCGGCAGCCATCTTACCCGTTTGCTTGCCCAACTCGTAGTAGCTGATAGACAGGGTAGCAAAACCTGCAACCTTGCAGATACCTTCTTCGCCGGCAAACACAGGCAGCTTAGCAGGGCCGCAAATGTTAGCGATGATAGTAGCGTTGCTTGCCACCACGTTATCGGTGGGCAGGTACAGAGCGTCTACGTCGTCCACCATAGAGTTCAATACGGCGGCGATATCGTTGCTATCGGTAAAGGTCTTCACCACTACGGTCAGATTCTTGCTTTCCAACAAAGCCTTGATGGTGTCGGCTTGGTACTTGCTGTTAGCCTCTGCCGAGCAGTACAGGATACCCACGGTCTTTGCCTCGGGCAACAGGTCCACCAGGATATTTGCTTGGTCCTCGAGGGGAGCCAGGTCGCTGGTACCGGAGATGTTGCCACCCACGGTGCCGTTGAAGTTATCAATACCCAGCGCCACACCGTATTCGGTCACAGAAGTTCCCAGAATCGGAATCGTCATAGTAGCGTTTGCTACGGCCTGCAGAGCAGGGGTAGCGTTTGCCATAATCAAATCCACGCCCTTTGCCACAAAGGAACCAGCAATGGTAGAGCAGTTTGCGGTCTCACCGCTGGCGTTTTGCACGATGATCTCCACGGTCTTGCCGGCCTTTGCCATTTCCTCATTCAGCGCGTCCACAAAACCTTGGGTGGCAGCGTCCAGCGCATCGTGTTGCACCAGTTGCAGTACGCCCACGGTAAAGTCGGTCTTGGGCGCACAGGCAACCGAGCTGACTGCCAGGGCAACCACCAACACAACGGTCAATACGAGGGTCAAAATCTTCATGTTTTTCTTCATTTTTCCGTCCTCCGTTTTTTCATAAAAAAAGGCCCATCGCTACGATAGACCCTGTTCAAACTTGCAGTACAAACCAAAAACTATCGTAGCATTAACGACTAAAACAACGATAATAATAGTAGTAGCTGTAAGCCAAATTTTGCATAACTTCTCCTTTTGAGGCAAGCCTCATCTGATTGTAGTATAGACTTCACGCTCGCGCCGTGTCAAACGAAAAGAGGGGGTTTTCGCAACTTTTTCAAAAAAAACGCGCCCGAAGCGCGCTTTTTTCTCCCTGCTACGAGGGGCAACTTACTTTTTCTGGAATTCACCGTGGTACATCATGTACTGTTGATACACGTCGGGGTCTTCGCTTTTCACCTTGCGTTTGCGGATAGGCTTCGCCGGCACGCCACCCACCAGAGTATAGTCCTCTACGTCCTTATTCACGATAGCGCCGGTTGCCACGATTGCTCCCTTGCCGATCGTCACCCCGGGCAACACGGTACAAGCGGTATACAACTTGGCAAACTTGCCCACGTGCACGGGTGCATACGTGCGTATCAAATGATTCTCCTCGTCGTGGTTATGCGTAAAGATTTTTACCCACTCGGTCAACATGGCATAGTCTTCCATCACCACGCCGCCCTTTGCGTCCACGTATACGCCCATATTCCAGCTGACGTTATCTCCCACCTCAATCTGGTGGCCGTAGTTAAACCGACAACCCTCGTGCGCCACAAATCCCTCTCCGCAACGGCGGAAAAGTTTTTTGGCAATCATCTGGCGGAAAGGAATGGCAAAGGCGCAGTTGATACCCAGAGGCACACGGTCCACCGCCTCCCACAACAGGTGCAGATAGCGTTGCTCGGGGGTATAGGGATTGCGCTCCGCCACCTCCATATAGTCATTCCAAAGGCGATAGTCCTCCAACTCCTCCTTGCTCATCTTCGCCGCGCCAAGCAATTCCAAAGCCGCCAGGGTACGGGCAGCATCCAGCCCCATATCCACCAGCGCTTGCAGTTGCAATAGTCTATCGTGATTATTCATGTTGCAACCTCCAACCCTCCTCGTCGGCCACAGGGGCAATCTCAAAGAAGGCGCGCACCGCCTCTTGCATACGGGAAACGTCTGCCAACGCCACCGTCTCTACCGCCGAGTGCATAGCCAGTTGCGCCAAACCAATATCCACCGCGTCCATCGCCAGCTGTGCCGAGGTCACCAACCCCAGCGTACCGCCGCAACGGGTATCCGAATGGTTATAGTAGTCCTGATAAGGAATATCTCTTTTGTCCAATACCTTTTTCAGTACCGCCGAAGAAACACCGTCCGTGGAGTAATGGGCGTGGTGCTTGATCACAATGCCCTTGTCCAAATACACACGCTCCTTGGGGTCGCTCTTTTCGGGGTGCGCAGGATGCACGGCGTGTCCGTTGTCGATAGACAGGGCCATACCTCTTGCCAATGCGCCCAGATACTCGTCCTCGCTCTTGCCCAGGTTTCTGGCAATCGATCCCAACACCTGGGGCAACCAAGCGCTATGTGCGCCCTGCTTGGTACCCGAGCCAATTTCCTCGTTGTCCCACAGTACGGCTACCGCCACACCCTTGGGCTCTGTTGACACCAGCGCCTCTACCGAGGCCCATACGCTGGTCAGATTGTCAATGCGAGGGCTTACCAACAAACCGCCGTCCGCACCGCACAGGTGGGGCTCCACCGCAGGTACTACGTACAAATCGCCGTCGATTGCGTTTGGCTCACCCACCAGCGCATACACGCTCTCTGCTGCACCCACCAGGGGTAGCATATCGTTTTGCAAGCTCAAATTCTCCGCCGTGTCCTTGCCGCCGTGGTGCACGCAAAGACTGGGGATATTCACCAAGCACTCCGACGCCACCGTCTTTTGCAGAATACGCCCCTTTTCCTCTACCAACACACGCCCTGCAACGCGCAAAGGAATATCCAAAAAGCTATACCACAAACCGCCGCCGTATGCCTCTACGTTCAACCGCTTGCCCTCCGGGCTATCCAACAGTTGGTTGCCCTTGATTTTCAGCGAGGGGCTATCCGTGTGCGACTCCGCCAGGTGAAAAACGAATTCGTCCTCCTTCTTCCCCAGACGAAAAGCGAGCAAAGCCGAGCCGTTTCTCTCCAAGAAATAGCCCTTACCCCACTCCAAGTGCCAGGGCTTGCCCAACACGAGGGGAGCAAAGCCTGCCTCTACGAGGCGAGCCTTTGCGTTAGCGGTGGCATGGTATGCCGTATAAGAAGTTGCCAAAAAATCCTTGATATTCATAGAAATACCTCACTTTTCCTATTATACCACACGCGCGACACCCAATGCAACCCCACGGCCGTGCAGTTTTTCCCTTGCCGTTCTATTTTGCTCCCCTTGCGCATACACATAAGCGAAAACTTTAGGAGGTGCCGTATGGCTATCGAATTCAAAACACAAACCCTCACACACGATTGCATTCATTCCGTGGCGCACGCCCAAACCGCCGTCCGTTGCTCTGTCCAAACGCACGACCGCGGCGGCTGCTCCAAAATTCTCTCTATCACCGCTACCGCCCAAATCACCTCGGTAGAGGCCCTCAAAGGAGAGGGCTCCGTCTATGGGCGTGTCTGCTATAAGTTGCTCTATCTCGATGGCGAGGGCCGTCCCTGTGGCTTAGACTACTACTGCGACTACGACCTCAAACTGCCCGACGAGCGAGTGGCTCCTGCCCCTGCTGAGGCTACCTGCACGGTGGTGGAGTGCGAGAGCGAACTTTCCCACGATACCATTTCTCTGACTGCGTTGGTAGACGTAGAGCTTTCCCAACTGGTCAAGCACGAGCGTACGGTGCTTGTGGACGCCGATTGCGAGCGTCGCACCCAAACCGTCCACCTCACCCACCTCACTCCTTTGCGAGAGGTTACCTTCGAGGTCACCGAAGAAATAGAATCTGCCGGCAACGTAGACCGCATTCTTCTATTTGACGCGCGTGCCCACGCCACTTCCGTCCGTCCCACCGCCGAGGGTTGCGTGGTAGAGGGCACTCTTGCCTGCGACGTGGTCTATCTTTGCGAGGGCGAAATAGTACAGCTTAGCCACACCCTGCCTTTCTCCGAGGAGGTAGAGGGGGATCAGGACGTAGAATATCATCTGTTCTCCCGCTCCCAACGCTTGGTCGTCTCGGGCGAGGAGGGGCACACCCTGCGTATCGAGGCGGTGCTTTCCCTGTCGGGCTATCGCATTGCCACCCCCACCGTCGAGGTGCTTGCCGATGCATTCCATCCCGAGGTTTGTCTGTCTGCCCACGCCGACCGCTTCCTCTGCCGTCAGCCCACCGCGCGTATCAGCGAGCGTTTCGAACTCACCCACCACGCGGCACTTCCTGCGCCCCTGCCTGCGCCCGAACGAATTTTGGTAGCGCTTCCCTCGCGGCTCAACCTTGCCAACCTCATTCCCGACGTAGGCACCGTCACCGTAGAGGGAGTCTTGGTCGCCTCTCTCGTCTATCGTACCGCCGAGGGCGCCACCGCCTCTGCCGAGATCGAAATCCCCTTCTCCAAGAGCTTCCCTGCCCCCACCGTGTGCGATACGGATATTCTCACGGGCGAATTGCTCCCTTGCGGCATGAGTGCCACCGTCACGGGCGGTGCCGTCCGTCTTTCGGCAACTCTTGTGTCTACCGTGCGTGTCTATACACCCCAATGCGTAGACTTCATCGAGACCTATACCGAAACACCGCGCACCCCCTCCAAGGCGCTCATCTCCCTCTATTTTGCAGGCCCCGAGGATACCTTGTGGACGGTAGCCCACGCCACCGGCACCGCCCCCAGCCGTCTGCTTTCTCTCAACCCCGATTTGGCAGACCTGCCCACTCTGGACGGCAAAAAGATTCTTATCTACCGTGGCGAGGCCAAATAGCGCACCGCAGTAGTCGGACCACGGAAGTGAAGGGTTGGAAGTTGACTATCGAAAGTAGAATAATGCAAAAAAGGAGCGTTTTTTGCGCTCCTTTTTCTATTTCTATTCCTTCTTACTCGTGGATTAAGAAAAAGTCCTGCCACAAAGCAGGACTTACATCTGGGTGAGAGGATTTGAACCTCCGACCTCTTGAACCCCATTCAAGCACGCTACCAAGCTGCGCTACACCCAGATAACGAAGGTATTTTACTACAAAAATACCCTCTCGTCAACTATATTACCCCACTTTTTATGGGGATTAGAGCAAAATTAAACTTCCAGTACAAAGTCCAGTACGACAGAGGTGCCGTCCTGCACGTAGCTGATTTGCAGGGTTTTGATACTCTTGTCGTAGGTCACCACGATATGCATATCTTCTCCTTCGAAACTGCTATCACGCATAAAGGTCTTTGCGTCCTTCACGTCAGCCTCCAATCTGCCCTCTTCCAATTTGAAGTTCACCAGGTTGCGGTCCTCAAAGTTCAAAAGGAGCGCACCGCCTGCGGGCAGTTCTACGTTCAAGGGGTCGCCCGACTCCTCAACCACGCTATTGCCCTTCACGACCACGTAGCCTTGCTTCGTGCTAACGGGCGCCTCGGGCACCACGATACTCTCGCTAACTTGGATCTTGTTGGCAACTTGGTAATCGTAGCTGATCTTCACGTTGCCGTCGGAGAGCGTTTGCATATTGTAGTGGCTCACAAGGCTCAGATCCTTGCGCACAGACTCCACCGTCAACTCTACCTTGCTATACGAAAGATTCAAATAGCCGTTCAAATCCTTGCACACCTGTGTGATGGTCTTGGTGCAGGCGCTCAAACTGGCCGCCAACACACAAACTACCGCAACTACCAGTACAATTTTCCACAGAGTTTTCTTCATAGTTCACCTCCTACGCCAGCTTTTTCAGCAGGGCTGCCAAAGCCAACAACACGCCAAATCCGGCAAACAGCGACAAAGCACCGCCGGATGCTTGTTGGTGGGTTGTGTTGATTGCGTCCACCTCGGCGTTATAGCCTTTGGCAAGGGTCTTCAATTCCGCAAAGGAAGTGGCTACCTCCGCCTTTTGATCTGCACTCAACTCCTCGTACAGGGCTGCCGCCTCACCAATCTTCGTCAACAACTCATCGGCGCTTGCGCTCTTCGCTGCCTCTACTGCCGCCACAAACGCATCCAACTCGCCGTCGGGAATGGGATCTTCCTTGATCTCAACTTCCGCACCACAAACGTCACAGAGCATATCTTGATCCTCGTCCACGTGCTCCGCACAAGGAGGCACCGTGCCCTGGATAGGACGGCTCTGATTCTCGCCACAAACGCTACAGCTACGGACTTCGTTTTCGCCATCGGTATCTTCTGCCCACTCACTCCAAGTGTGACCCAAAGCAGGCACAACGGTGGGTTCGCCCGAATGCGCGCCGCACAGCGTACACTCCAAATAAGCAGAGGTACCTTGGGTGGTACAGGTAGGCTCAACCGCCGCAATTTCTTCGTAATCGTGGTTCAATTTCGCCACGGTCTCACGCTCCAACACGGTGCCGCACTTGGTGCAAATCTTATACTGACTGCCGCTAGAGGAGCAGGTGGGCTCTACCTCGGGCATCCAATCACTTGCGGTGTGCGAGCAACCCTCGCCGTAGTAGATGGTGATACTCGTAATGTAAGAAGCGCCGCTATCTGCATAGCACAGAGCAAAGTATCGGTCAGAGGTAGACACGACCCACTCGGTGGGGGTGGTTGCCATCGCCTTTTTGCCGTGTGATGTGCCGGTCGTAGGTACGCCGTTCATCTGGGAATAAGCGGTGGAAGAAGTACGCAATTCCCAACTCTCCGCATCCTCTCTCAGCGTGACTACCACCTTGGTGATTGCACCGGGCAGGGGGGTGGTGTTGAACAGATAATAGGAGGTTTTGCTATTGTTGAACTGCATACTGTTGGTGGTGCCGTGGTAGAGGAATGCGTGGCCCGAAATGCCCTCTACCGTCCAGGTACCCCAGGCGTAGCCGCTACCGCTTGCAAAGCTGGATCGCGTGATGGTAATGCTACCGCCCTGCATCTTGGCTACGGTAATGCCCTCGTACACAGCCTCCACGTTGCCTAACTGACAGATCACAGAGGTGCTACCCTCTCTCAGTTGTGCCGTCCTTGCAGTACCGTCCAACCAGGTGCAGTCCGCCACTGCCACCTTTGCGGTGGAGCCGTCGCTATAGGTTGCCGTCACGCTCAATCCGGACGGATTGAAGGTATCTCCCTCAATATAGGAGGTTCTTGCAGGTGCTCCGCTTAATGCAATACTTGTTACGCCCTTCACCTTCACGGTGATAGACGCCTTGATATTGGCATTTGCCGCCGCCTTAGCGGTGATAGTTGCTTCGCCCACGCCAACGGCGCTCACTCTGCCGTTGCTCACGGTAGCCACGGCGCTATTGCTGGTGCTCCATTCCACGGTGCCGTTTGCCTTGGCAGGGGTAATGGTCAGATCCAAAGTAGAAGATTGACCCACCACCATGCTCACTTCGGTGGAACTAAAGCTCAAACCCTCAATGGCAATATCCTCGGTGCCGTAGTTATCATATTGACGTACCACTTCCAACAGCTCGTCGTTATAGCTCTCGCCGTCGTAGCAGTAAATCATAGCCGCCCACTCGGGGTGATCGATGAAGGGGTTGCGGTTGCCTTGATAAGCAGCCACCTTTTCATTGCGGAACATTTCCTGCGCTGTTGGGGGCTCTTGCAAGTGCCACTTCATTAGGGTCTCGATATCGCCGATGGTTTTGTTGTAGCCTGCGCCCAACACAAAGGACAAATCGTACTTGTCGCCCCAACGGGTCTGCACGTACATCAAGATACGGGCGGTTTGACCGCGGAAACCCTTTGCAGGGTAGAAGTAGGTGCTGTTTTTGTAGCACAACTCGTCCGGGGTAGAGCCGTAGCTCGTGGAGCCGTTTTCTGCCACGATGTTCGAACTGGTCTGGGGCACCTCGCCAAAGCTCATGCTACCGCGCGAGCTATTCAGGTTATTGTCGCAGGGACGCAAATGGTGTCCGTCCGAGCCTGCCTCGCTCTTTTCGGGGAAAGCCTTACCCGCATTCTTGGGCCACACGTGCTCACGGTTTCCCGTAAAGCCGTTGGTTTCGGTGCCGGTGTAGAATTGGATCACCTTGCCCGTGTCGGGATTGATATCTGCCTTTTCAAACAGACTTGCCAAGCCTGCCGAATAGGAGGGGTTGGTGTGGTGTGTGTCGGTAATCAAATCGGCAATCTCCGCACGCAGAGCGTCTCCGCGCAGACTCGTGTCGATAGAGGCGTAGTAATTTCCCTCTGCCGCCAGCGCCGACTCACGGGGCATCAACTGCGCAAAACTGCCCAACCCCAACAGGGCGACCAGCATCACGACCAGCAACGTCCACGCTACCATTCTTTTGCTCATTTTCATCATAACAAAATCTCCGTTTTTTCTTCTCCAACCACCCCATTGGGGGCAAATTGGCGCGCCAAGAGACCCTCTCTTGTGTTTTTACTGTACTCTATACGCGCGTACTTTGTCAACGCTTTCGCCCATACCCTACCGAAAAATTAATAATTCCTATATAAGCAAAAAACAAGCCGTAAAGGCTTGTTCTTGCGGTATATCGGTCAATGTCAGACATTGCACGACTTATCTTAGTTGGTTTACTCTTTGCCCAGATATGCCAGCATCAACACGCCGTCTCCGGTGTGCGCGCCCATCACGGGATTCACGACGGTGGTATCCACTCTTTTGCCGCTTTCTTTTGCCAATAGCGCAGCGCATTCTTCTGCTTGTTGCTTGTTGCTGCCGTGGCCAAGCACCACGCTGCCGTCCTCTGCCTCCAGCGCCAGTTTTCTTGCCCAAGATTCTATTGCGATCGGCAGGAACAAAACCTTACCCACACGGGTATAGAGCTTACCGCTTTCCAAGCGCAACAGAGGCAAACCAACGCCCTCGTCCATCAACCCTGCACGACCCCCTTTGCCAAAGCGGTTATTTTTGCCGAGCAGTACCTCAAATACCACGCGACCGCTTGCCTTTTCCAGGTCTTCTACGTTTTCCTCAATGCTCATACCCTTGTCGCGGTTGTCTAGCGCGCGTTTCACCAGCACCGCTTGTCCGCAAGAGGCCTGACGGCTATCCCAGTAGATCGCCTTGCAACCGTATTTTTCCGATAGTGTCGCAAGCGTGCGTGCCATTTGTGCGCCCGTACCGCTCAATGCGCTGGAAAAAGAGATGCACAGCAACTCCTTTTCTACCTTTGCCAAAGGCTCCAATACGGAGAGCAACTCACCTTCACGCATGGCTCTCGTCTTTGCGCAAACAGGACCCTGCAGTCTTTGGTAATACGCCAAAAGAGATTCCTCGTCCAGGGGAATCAACTCCTCCACGCCGTCCAATTCCACCGCTTGGTTAATCTTGAATAGCGTTCGGCCCTCAAGCCACGCCAGGGGCAAATCCGCGCCCAAATCACTTACGATAGGATACATACTTCCACCTCATCCGACAGACCCCACTCTGCAGGCGTCCCCTCGGGGCGCACCGCAAAGCATACTCGTTTCAGTTGATCGCAACCTCTAAATACGCCCTTGCCAAGCACCGCGTTCCCCTCAAATATCACCTCTTGCAAGGAGTCGCAGTTATACACGGCGCCGTCTGCCAACGCTACGTCGCCCTGCACCACCAATTTTTGCAAATACACTTGGTCGGCAAAAGCAAGCTTAGCAATGTCCTTTGCACCGCTCACCGTAAAGCACGCGTCCGTCTTTGCCGGCGGATAGCGCCACAGGCTGTCCCCTTGGTACAGCACGCCGTCACGTGCGGAAAAATAGGGGTTACCCTCTGCCACCGTAATTTCTTCCAGATAGGTACAATGTTGCAGGTTACCGTCTGCAAGATACACCAGGGATTGAGGCAGGTGAATGGTGCGGATACAGATATAACTCACCGCATTGTCCTCAACGCGCAACAACCCCTCGGGCAGTACGCTCACGTCCAACTCCATACAACCGCGCAGGCTCTCTCTACCCAGTACTTCCACACCCTCCAGGTCAAGGGTTTTCAGGGAACAACAGCGGTACAGCAACTTCTCGGGCAGTACACGCCGCTTGCCCAACTTGACTTCTGTTAAGGACAAGCATTCAGACAACGCACCCTTACCAAACGAAGTGCCCTCCTCGTCTGCCACCACAAAGCGTTTCAAACGGTTACATTTGCTAAAAGCAAAATCTCCTACGTGGCAATCGGTATCCACCGAGACCTGCTCCAACAGGGTACAGGCCTCAAAGGCATATGCGCCGATATTGCGCACCTTGCCGGTATATACCTTTCGCACGGCCAGATTTGCGCGGTACGCGTCGTCCGAAATCTCGTCCACACGCAGTTTCGCACAGTCCAGCGTGCCACGTAGCACACCGCCACCGCCGTCCAACCGCTTTCCTACGATCACCGCGCGGCGGATTTGCAGCCGGGTCCGCAGGGTGTTTTGCACGATATTGTCCTCGGCAGCATAGGCGGTAATTTCCACCTCGTACGAGGGCTTTTCCAAAGGATAGTCCAGGCGAGGATGCTTGCAATCAAACTCCTCTCCGTCAATCTTCACACGGTAGCCGACCGCACCCTTTTCCGCATACCACAAAAAGCCCTTTTCATCGTGAGTCAATCCGTTCACCTCGGGCAGATACCGTTGCACGGGACCGTATTGCTCCAACTTTTCCACGTTTGCCTGCGGCATACCGTAGGGTACCAAAATCCCCTCGAAGATGGGGCATAGCGAAAACAGGCTCAAGGGCAGTTTGTCCAACAGGCGGTCGCTCTGCCACTCGATATAGCGCAATTTTTCATTGCATACGCAGATATCCTCACCCAAGCTCACCAGATTCTTCGGCCAAAGCTTCAACCGTCCCATGGCGCAACCGCCAAAGGCATAGCCACGAATCCCTCTGGTGTTGGGCGAAATGCGCAAGGAAGCCAACTTCATACATTGCGAAAAGGCCGCATAACCAATCTGAACGTGCGCCAGACCAAAGTCCACCGCCTCCAACTCTCCGCACATATAGAAAGAATAGTCACCCAACTCGCGCAAGCTATTGGGGAAGACCACCTTTTTCAGTACCTCGCACTGTTGAAAAGAAGCGTAGCCAATCTCACGCAAGGTATCGCTCAGATGGATCTCCTGCAGGTGGGCGCAACGGAAGAATGCGTGGGGCTCTATCACCTCAATGCCGTCCTCCAGCACCACTTTTTTCAAGCGTGCGTTGTTGCTGAACGCCATAGGACCTATGCCGTATACGGGATGACCGTCCACCGTTGCCGGCACGACCACCTCGGACAGCTCGCCCGTGTACCGCGTGATATATGCGCCCTGCTCCGTCTGTACGTAATCAAAGGCGCGGTCCTCCAACAAGGACTTATATTCGTTTGCTAGCAATCCGCAAGCATCGTAATAGCGCAACAGAGCGCGCTCGTGCTTGTTGTTTTTGGCGTTGGAAGAACGGGGTACGAAAATCACCTCGTCACCAAACACCTTGCCATACAACCGCTTGTGCGCAACGGGCACCGTATTTTCTTGCAACATCGCCTGCAACGTCTTGCCGCCGATATTCACCGAGCAAATGCTAAACGCGCGCTTTTTCTTCATGCCCAACGCAAACTGCAACTCTCGGTAGCAGGGCATGGACAGTAGGCTTTGTTTACTTATGTAAAACACCGCGCCCACACAGTTGGGGTGGCTCATCACGGTGGTAGCCCTCTTGTACCAATCCTCGCTCGGCACGATAGCGCGGTCGTACCACAGCGCCACTTTCAGCGCGTGCATACGCTTCAGGTCGGCCTGCAACAGGGTATGGTTTGCGTGCGAATAACTCACGAACACAAAGGGGCCGTTATCCATCTCCGCCGGCTTGGGCCAGTTATAGGTGTTCTTCATCTGCTACCTCCGCGGTTTGTATCTTCTCTACGTCTGCCTTCAATCCTGCGCCCTCTTGGCTCTGCGGTATCACACAAAGCGTACCGTTTGGATCTTCACGTACCAATTCTGCCCACTCGCTCGCCTTTGATTTGGCTTTGCCAAGCTCCTTTTCCTCTGCCGCCATCAGTAGGGCTTGCCATCTGCTCACGTAGCCGTAGCAACGCACCCCTCCCTCGGGCGGATTTTCGCTCAGCACCAGTACGGGCTCTTTCAATCTTGCCAGTTTTTCTTCGAGGGCCCCTGCGCTTTCTGCCACCGCATACTCCGCCAAAGGCTCTGCGAACACTTCCTCTCCCTCGTCTACGCGTAGCGTCACCACAGGCACCCAGGGTTGCTCTCCTTTTGCCTCCAGGCGCATATTGTCGATCTTGGTATGCAACCGCTCGCCAAGCGCACCCACCATACGCATCACTTTGCCGGGGAAGTTGGTATGCACGTGCAACTTCAACACGCCTTCGTGCACGATATAGTTGATGCTGTCGCCCATGGCCGACAGTTCTTCCACCAACCCCGACAGGTCTGCGCCCTCGTGCAGTCTTGCACGCAACTCGGTACAGTAGCCGTAGGTCAAATGAATCACGGGCTTGGGACTATTGTCCTCCACCTGCACCTCCAGCGCCAGACCGCAAAGGCCCGCCACCAGATACGCCAAACCCAAAGCGCCCGAGTCAATGCGCCCGATACTCAACTCGGTACGGGTCATCTCCAGCGCCGTGATCATACACTCCGCCAGCAATCCGCTTTCGCAGTTCATTTCACGTTGGTAATTCTCTGCCAAATAGCGCAGGAAGGTCAGCATAGTACCCTCTTTGGGGTGCAACACCGCGCCATACGCCTGGCGCACCGCCTCGTTCAAGCCCTCTTGCAGGCTATATTTCTTGGCGTAGCCAACCAAAAAACCCTTGATCGCGGCGGCCATAATAATACCCGAGTTGCCCTTACTGGCTTCCACCATGCAACGTCCCAAGCCACCCTTGGTCTGCCACAAACGCAGACCTTTTTCAAGGGTTTCGTACATATTGCTACCCGTGTCGTCGTCCGGCACAGGGAAATAGTTCAAATGGTTCAGCGTGTCCACCTTTTCGGCAAGGATAGGCAAAAAGCTCTGTATCTTTTGCGCCATGCCCTCCTCGTCCAACTCTGCACGCAATCCGTCAAAATAGTCCAGGCAGTCGGCGGTACTTTCAAAGCGCACGGCACCCCCTTCTTTTGCCAAAGGATTCCACCCTGCATAAGCAAAATGCATACCGGCACTCTGCGCCGCATCTCTGTCAATATGCAAGTCGCCGATATAGATAGCCTCGTCTGCCGATAGACCGTGCAGCGCCAGATAGGCAAGCATAGGCTCCGGGCTGGGTTTTGGCTCGTCTGCCAACTCCTCGCCGTAGATGCCGTCGAAATAGGGTAGCAACTCCAGGGCCTCCAGGGTCCACCGCAGGGTCTTCAAACTGCGGCTGGACAACACGCTCAACACGTAGCCACGCTCGTGCAACCCCTCCAGCATATCCGTCAACCCGGCAAAAACCTCGCAAGGTTGGTGAAGAGAAGCGTCGCGCCAAGCACGCACGAAGCTTTCCTTCTTGTCTTCCTCTATCTCCAACAAGTCCAAAATTTGTCTTTGCGACAAGCCAAAGCAGAGCGGAATGCGCTCGTCTTCCCGTCCAAAGGCCTCCAAAAGAGAGCCCTCAAAGGCTTCCTTGCTATCGATCAGGGTACCGTCTAAATCAAAAACGATGTGTCGAATTTTGCTCATAAAACTATTATAGACGAAAAACCCCCTCGCGCGCAACGCTTTCGCTCAAATTCCTTGCTTCTCAATCCATTTCTCTTCGATAAGTCACGAATTTTCGCACGCACCAACGGCTATCTCTTGCATAAAACAGCAGATCTCGCTTGTGCCCTGCAATCAGGCAGGTAAACACACGCGGTTGGTAGCCGTAGGCCCTTGCAGGGTGTGGCGGTTGCTCGTCCAAAACACGGTCTACCACAAACACTTCGTCCGCATAAATCACCTTCACGGGGCGGCAATCACCCTTTTCGCTATACTTCACAATCACCTCAACAGGCACTTCCATCATTCCCGATGCCGCTTGCATAGTTACCGCCTCCTTTCGTGATTTATTATACTACCGAATAGCGTGCTATGTCAATCGCACAACGCCAAATAGTAAATTAATTTTCGCCAAATGCGGAATTTTCCATAAAATAACAATTATACGGCGTAAAACGCACGGCGAAAACACACGTCCTTTTCTCCCCGAAAATCGGTAACTTTGTTAACTGTTTATGAACAAACATATCTTTTTAGTAGGTTACACCTACTAAACTTTTTATTGACAGAGTGACGGTTCGTTGTTATAATGATAATGTCCGCATTATGCACTCGCGGATAATACACGTGGAGAAATTATCATGCTTAAACTGATAGGAATCACAAAAGAATATCCCCTTGCCGACGAAAAGGTGTTGGCGCTCAAAGGGATTGACCTCGAATTTCGTGAGAAGGAGTTTGTCGCCATTCTGGGACACTCGGGCTGTGGTAAGACCACTATGCTCAACGTCATTGGCGGCCTCGACAAATATACAGACGGCGACCTCATCATCAACGGCGTATCTACCAAGCTTTTCAAAGATCGCGACTGGGACTTGTACCGCAACCACAGCGTTGGCTTCATCTTCCAAACCTACAATCTCATCATGCACCTCTCCGTCATCGAAAACGTAGAGTTGGCGCTGACGTTGGTTGGTATCGACCGCAAGGAGCGCCGTGAGCGCGCCAAGCGTGCGTTGGCATCGGTTGGTTTGGCAGGGCAGGAGTACAAGCGTCCCAACCAACTGTCCGGTGGTCAGATGCAACGTGTGGCTATTGCCCGCGCTATCATCAACGACCCCGATATTTTGTTGGCAGACGAGCCCACCGGTGCGCTGGACAGCGATACCAGCGTCCAGATTATGGAGATCCTCAAGGAGCTTGCCAAGGACCGTTTGATCATTATGGTTACCCACAACCCCGAGCTTGCCGAGGAGTACGGCTCCCGTATCGTTCGCGTGGCAGACGGCAAAATCGTCAGCGACTCCAACCCCTACGATTCTTCGGTAGAGCCTGCCGAGGCACCCGCAGAGGAGCCTGTCGAGGAGCCTGCCAAAACGAAGGCCGGCGTGCCCAAGCGTGATTTGCATATCTTCAAATCTCGCCGTCGCAAGAATCACACCAGTATGAGCTACAAGTCTGCCCTCACCCTGTCGGGCAAGAACCTGCTCACCAAGCGTGCCCGTACCACTCTGACCTCGATTGCAGGCAGTATCGGTATCATCGGTATCGCTATCGTTATGGCTCTGTCCAGCGGCTTTGGTTCTTTCGTCAACGTTACTGCCGAAAACACCTTGTCGCAATATCCCCTGTCCATTCAGGCCAGCTCCCTCAACCTCACCACCGTGCTCAGCTCGCTGATGCAAGTGGGCGTGAATCCCGACGAGTTGACCAAATATCCCGACGTGGACGACAAGGCAACCATCGGTTTGAACGCGATGCTGTCCAATCTGTTGACGACCGAGGGCTTGGGCTCCATTCTTTCGCGTAACGACCTCACTTCCCTCAAGAAGTATCTGGACGCTAATTTCGACAAGAACCTGGGTACGTTGGAGTACAACTACGGTTTGGATATGCACCTGTATACCAACTTCTCCCCCGACTCAACGGTTGACCACGACTACTACTACAAGGTCAACCCCTTCTATGCCCGTATCGACAGCCAACTGGGCGAGGTGCTTGGTTCCCTCTCGGATAGCGGCATTATGGATAGCATGGGCTTGGGCGGTTTGACGGATATGATTTCTTCCGCCGCAGGTAGCTACGGCTCTATGATCCCCGTTTGGGACGAGCTTTCTCCCAACCAAGAACTGCTGGAGTCCCAATACGAACTGTTGGGCGCAGAGGAATACGGCAGCCGTTGGCCGCAAAACAAGAACGAGTTGGTACTGGTTGTAGACGAATACAACAATATCGACGACCTGCAGGCCTTCACGTTGGGTCTTGTCAACCCCGGTGCGTTGGGTGACGTGTTCGATTTGGGCGGCCTGCTCGGTGGCGTTGGCGACAACACCGATCAAACCGGTGCTTTGGCAGACCGCAAGTTCACCTTTGAAGAACTGCTCAATCTGGAATACAAGCTGCTCCTTTCGGGCGACTACTACTATTTCGACGAAACCGCCGGCACCTGGAATATCCAACGTTACCAAGAGGTAGCCGACGACAAGGTGCAAGCTATGGTAGATCTGATCGACGAGCGTGCCACCACTCTCAAGGTGGTTGGTATCATTCGTAGACGTGAGGGCGTGGACGTAGGTAGCATCAACGGTGTCATCGCCTATACCCCCGAGTTGGGTCAATGGATGATTTCCGCCGCATACGGCAGCGAGGTTGCCCGTGCGCAAAACACCGCTAAGATTATCTACACCGATACCAAAGATCGCGTGGTGGCCGAGGAATATTACCTCGTCAATACCGACGACGTGGGCAACCGTACCTACGGTGACAAGTTGGCAACCTGCACCTATTTCCCCGTCAACGAAAAGTTGGTTCCTCTGGCAAGCAATCCTTTGGCAGAGCCCGTATGGACGTATCCCGAGGGTGCTACCGAGGAAAGTATCCACTTCGTAGAGAGTGTGCTTGTTCGCGGCGGTACCGGCTTCAGTCTCCGCGTGCCCCTCTACAACGCAACCGGCTACTCCTATTTCGACAAGGTGAACATCACCGATGCCAAGGACGCTCACTCCCCCAGCGTTACCGCCAAGTACCACGTAGTGGTCGGCCACGATAACGCCAAGTATATGATGAGCAACCTCAAGTGCAACGACGATCACACCGTCACCGAAAAGAACTACAACGCTTGGATGCAAGCCCTGGGTTGCGCCAACGTTAATGCGCCCTCCTCTATCAGCATCTATCCCCAAAGCTTCGATGCCAAGGACGCTATCATTGCGTTGCTCAAGAACTACGATCGTGAGCAACAAGCCATTCGCGACCAAAAGATTGCCGATATCCAGGCAGATCCCGAGTTGACGGAGGCGGAAAAGAAAGCCGCTATCCGTTCTATCGAAATGAGCTATAGCGATCTGCAATACAACGATACGATCGGTGTGCTGATGTCCTCTATCACCACCATCATCCAAGCCATCACCTACGTGCTGATTGCCTTCTCGTCCATCTCGTTGGTGGTATCGAGTATCATGATTTCCATCATCACCTATACCTCGGTGATGGAGCGTACCAAGGAAATCGGTATTCTGCGTTCTATCGGCGCACGTAAGCGCGATATCAGCCGTGTGTTCAACAGCGAGACCTTCATCATCGGTGCGCTGTCCGGTATCATCGCCGTGCTGTTCACCCTGTTGTTGACTCTGCCCGTCAACGCTATCCTGTTGAGCTATACCGGCATTCCTAACCTGGTCACGATGTTGTGGTGGCACCCCCTGTTGCTCATTGGTCTGTCCGTTGGTCTTACCTTCATTGCAGGCCTCATTCCCAGCCGTATTGCCGCCGCCAAAGACCCCGTGCTGGCATTGCGCTCCGAATAACCGCAACTTCCACTGTGTGGATCAAGGCCCCGCTTGTGCGGGGCTTTTTCATGTGAAACCTTTTCATCTGGCAAATAGTGATTGAAAAAACCGCCAATCTATGGTATGCTATACAAAGTTAAACGTAAGGCTATGGAGGTCTACCGTGTATCAACAAGCATTGACCCTGATCAAACAGTATCCGCGGATCATCATTCACCGCCACCATCATCCCGACGGCGACGCCATTGGCTCGCAAATGGGTTTCTACCATCTCGTACGTGATAATTTCCCCGACAAAGAGGTGTATATCGTAGGAGATGCGCCGGGCAGATATGCCTTTGTGCCGGGTTGCCAACCTATGCAGATAGAGGATTCTTTGTACGAGGGTGCTCTTGCCGTTTTGTTGGATATGGCAGCCCCCCACCTCGTCAGCGACGACCGCTACCGTTTGGCGGCCGCTACGTTGCGCTTTGACCATC
This sequence comes from Clostridia bacterium, assembly GCA_017463565.1. Taxonomy (GTDB): domain Bacteria; phylum Bacillota; class Clostridia; order Christensenellales; family CAG-1252; genus RUG14300. The sequence continues at coordinate 23,421 of JAFTOZ010000049.1, forward strand.
ACCTCTACGTAGAGAAGTTCACCACCGCCGAGGTCATCGATAACTCTTTTGAGAGTTGCTGTGGCTTGGTGGCAGACTTTGCCCTTTCTGCGGGGTTGCACCTTTCTGCCGAGGCCGCCTCTGCCCTCTATACGGGCATGGTGACCGACTCTGGCCGTTTCCGCTACGATAGCACCTCGCCCCGCACCCACCGCTTGGCGGCCGCCTTGTTGGAGGCAGGGGTAGATACCAACGCTATTTTTGCCGAGTTGTACGCGGACGACTACCGTATGATGCGCCTGCGCGCAGAATTTATTTTGAATATCAATTTCACCGACCACGGTGTGGCGTATATCTATACCGACTTGGAGCGTTTCAAATCCTTTGGCGTGGATACCTTTACCATTTCGCGCGGTATGGTCAACGTCATGAGTGATATCTGCGGCGTACACAGTTGGGTCAACTTTACCGAAACGGAAGAGGGTGTGCAATGTGAGTTGCGCTCCAAAAAATACAATATCAATCCCATTGCCGTCAAATACGGCGGTGGCGGTCACGTCAAGGCAAGCGGCGCTATGGTCAAAAACCGCGAAGAGGCCATGCAAATGCTCGCAGACATGGACAAATTGGGCGAATAACCGTGTGATTTGCACGGTGTAGCGCCAAAAGAAGAAAATTAGCAAAGCAGGAGAAGATCATGAATCAACAAATCAAACAGACCATTCTCGACAAAATCAAGCAATACGACCGCATTGTAGTGTCCCGCCATATCCGCCCTGACGGCGATTGTACGGGTGCCACCAAGGGTTTGGTGGAAATCCTGCGCCTGACCTATCCGCAAAAGGATATCCGTCTGATTAACCGTGAATACGCGCAATATATGGCATTCTTGGGCGGAGAGGACGAGCAGGTGGAGGACGAATTCTATGCCGATGCGCTGATGATCGTATTGGATACTGCCTCGACCGACCGTATCGACAACCCCAAATACGTGCTTGCTAAGGAGTTGATCAAGATTGACCACCACTTGGATATCAAGCCCTACGGCGACGTTTCGTGGGTGGAGGATCAAAGATCCTCGGCTTGTGAGATGGTGGTGGATTTTTACTACACCTTCCGCGACGAGTTGAAAATCAACAAGGAAGCAGCAACCTATCTCTATACGGGTATGGTGACCGACTCGGGCCGCTTCAAATATGCCATTTCGGGCGAAACCATGCGTTGCGCAGGCGTTTTGTTGGACGTGGGCATTGATACCGAGTGGTTGTACGCCAATCTCAACCTGGACGACTACGGCTATCTGAAGTACCAAGCAAGCGTCTATAAGAATTTGCAACGCACCCGTGGCGGTGTGGCTTGGCTGTTCGTCAGCAAGCGTATGCAAAAGCGCTTTGGTCTGACCCTGGAGAGCGCCAGCAACTCGGTTTCCCTCCTGGACGGTATCAAGGGCAGTATCATTTGGGTGGCGTTTATCGAAAATCCCAAGACGGGTGCTATTCGAATCCGTCTGCGCTCCAGATTCGTGCACGTCAACAAGCTGGCAGAAAAATACAACGGCGGTGGCCACGAGTGCGCTTGCGGTGCCTCCCTCAAGAGTAAGAGAGAGATCAAGGCGTTCCTGGCGGATGCAGACGCTTTGATCACGGCGTACAAGGCTACCCACAAGGGTTGGATGTAAAAGCAAAAAACAAACAAAAGTTCAACGTTGCACGAGAAAACGGCACAAAAAAAGGTAAAAGAATGAAGATTTTAATCACGAACGACGACGGAATAGCGGCTCCTGGACTTAGCGCATTAGTCAAGGCTGCAGCGCGCCTCGGTGAGATTACCGTGGTGGCACCCAAGAGGGAGCAGAGCGGAAAAAGCCACGGTATCAATATCCACGATCCATTTGAAATTCGGCGAGTGGAGTACGAGGGAGCGGCGCGTGCGTATGCGGTAGACTCGACACCGGCAGATTGCGTGCGGTTTGCAATACTGGGGCTCAAGGAGCAGTTCGATCTGGTGCTCTCGGGCATTAACCGCGGATATAATATGGGCGAGGACATTTCCTACTCGGGTACTTGCGGCGCTTTGTTTGAGGCAGGCACGCAAAAAGCAAAGGCAATTGCCTTTTCGGCGGAGTGGAATAACCTCGAGGCAGCGGTGCCCTACGTGGAGCCCGTGTTGGCGTTTATTGAGAAGCACAACTTGGTCGAAAAGAGCCGTCTGTTGAACGTGAACATTCCCCCGAATGCCAAAGGCATTCGAATGACCAGACAAGGTGGTCCGTATTTTACTGATACCTTTGAAAAGGCAGGTGAGGATACGTACTACCAACGTGGCTATTGCGTGCACCAAAACAACCACGACCTGGGCGTAGATACCGACGCTACCGTGGACGGATACGTGACGATCACCCCTCTTTGGATTTGTCGCACCGATACCGAAACCTTGGAAAAGGTGAGCGGCCTTAGCGCAGATTGGGAATAGAATCAAGCACAACGACAACGTAAAACACCGCCTCGAAAGGCGGTGTTTTTTGATGCTTTTTGAGTGGAGGGAAGTCCTCTCGTTGTAGGTATAGGGATCAATAGAAGACCAACTCGAGGGCACCGACAGCGGCGGAGATGGCGCCAAAGATGATGAAGCACACACCGTCCGAGGCAGATGCGATTTGCGATACCGACCGAATGGCGAGCAGAATGCCCGTGACGAGGGTGAGCGAGGCAACGATGATATCGAAGATTTGCCAACGCTTGCTACGGGGACGCACTACGAAACGAATGAGAAGAATGAGTCCGTACGCAGCGACCAGGGAGCCAACCAGAATGATGAACCACTCTGCGATTTGGCCACGGTAGATGGCGATGAGAATGCCACCCACAAAGCACAGCAATCCAAGCAGGAAGTAGGCTACGACCGAGCCGGTGTTGCCGCCCTTGCCGAGAAGCTTGCGCAGGTTACTGACGGCGATGAAGAAGCCGCCCACGATACACGCCACCGATACCAACAGGATAATGGACGCGTTGATGAAGAAACGTTGTTCGATGCACAACAAGATGCCGATGAATGCCAAGAATGCGCCACACAAGCGTACGGCGGTATTCGAGAGAGGAGATCTCTTAGCAGTCTGCTCGGCAGACTTGGGAGTAGTTGCGTTTTTCTTTGCCATGATGATACCTCCTTTTTGTCGCAAACAGTATAGCACAACAGAAAAAGCCAGTCAAGCGGCACGGAAAGAAGTACGGAGGGAAATATAGGTAATAGTGATGTTGCCTGTGGCAGTGATGTTCACTTCGTGAATGATGCTACCTCGCAGTGATGTTTCGCCATAGGGCGAAGTTGTGGCAGAGGATAGATGAGGTAAGAGGGAAAAGTGAATAGTGAAAAAGTGCGGGAATTTGGGGAAAAGTGGAATAATGATAAGAAAATCTTGATTTGTGCGAAAAAAAAGGATAGAATAGATAAAGACGGATCGGGGAAACCCGACTGGAGGAGATTGTATGAAGCATATTGATATCGTTGAGATTTTGGCGCACGAGCACATGGGCAAAGAGGTTGTGGTCTGCGGTTGGGTGCGCTCTAGCCGTGACAGTAAGAACGTAGCCTTTTTGAGTTTGAACGACGGTACTAGCCTCGAGCATTTGCAGGTGGTGCTGGACAAGGCCCTGTTGGGTGACGTGAGCGCCTATTTGCGTTTGGGCGCTGCCGTACGCGTTGAGGGTACGGTGGTGGATAGCTATGCCAAAGAGGGCGGCGTGGAAATCAACGCAACTGCCGTGGTGGTTGTGGGCGAGTGTCCTCTGGAGTATCCCTTGCAGAAAAAGCGCCATACCCTGGAATATTTGCGCACCATGCCGCAGCTACGATTGCGCACCAATACCTTTAACGCCGTGTTCCGTGTGCGTAGCGTGTTGGCAGGGGCTTTGCACCGCTTTTTCCAAGAGCGCCGTTTTGCCTATATCCACACCCCTTTGATTACCGCAAGCGACTGTGAGGGCGCAGGCGAAATGTTCCGTGTGACGACGCACGGTTTCCAAACCCCCTATACGGACGAGCAAGCCTACTACGAGAATGATTTCTTTGGCAAAAGGGCAGGTCTGTCGGTGAGTGGACAGATGGAAGGTGAGGTGGCGGCAATGGCTCTGGGTAAGATCTATACCTTTGGCCCCAGTTTCCGCGCAGAAAAGAGCAACACCCCTCGCCACTTGGCAGAGTTTTGGCACCTGGAGCCCGAGGTGGCTTTTGCGGAATTGCCCGACATTATTGAGCTAGCGGAGGGTATGATCAAGTACGTGATTGCCGAGGTGATGCGCCTGTGTCCTGCGGAGTTGGCTTTCTTTGAGCAACACTTTGAGAAGGGATTGCACGAGAAATTGCGCAATATCGTGGAGAGCGACTTCGTGGTATTGGACTATACGGACGCCATCGAGTTGTTGCAAAAGGCAGACGTAGAGTGGCAGTATCCCTGCGATTGGGGTTGTGATCTGCAGACCGAGCACGAGCGCTATATCACCGAAAAGGTGTATAACCGCCCCGTGTTTGTCATCAACTATCCGAAGGAGATCAAGTCCTTCTATATGAAGCAAAACGCAGACGGCAAGACCGTGGCTGCAACCGACCTGTTGGTGCCCGGCGTGGGCGAGATCATCGGCGGTAGCGAGCGTGAGGCAAACCTGGATAAGTTGTTGGAGGCAATGCAGGTGCGCGGCATGAGCATTGACGCATACGGTGACTATTTGGATTTGCGCCGTTTCGGTTCTTGTCCGCACGGCGGTTTTGGCCTGGGCTTCGATAGGCTGGTGATGTACGTGACGGGTATCAGCAATATCCGCGACGTGCTGCTGTATCCCCGCACGGTGGGCAACCTGCGGTAGGTGGTGCAAAGCGACAATATATCGAGTTCGAGCGTGGGGAGAACATATCGAGTTCATCTTTCGTGAACGTATTGACAAAACAAAAGGAGCAGGAATAGAGGAAGAGTTGTCCTTTGTCCTGCTCTTTTTGTTTGCCTCGTGAGGTTCTTTTGGCGATTCGTCACGGCATAGCCATGACGCCACCGGAAAAGAGAGTATTTTTGAGGGTAGAAATAGGAAATAGATAGCATTTTATTAAGAATAAAAAATAATTAAAAATATTTACGCACTTATGCGCAAAAAAGGGTTGCCAAAACGCCGAGGTGATGGTACAATGAGGGTACTGATGGGGAGGTCCCCATTCTTGGGCGCGCACGTGGAGGATAAAATGCGAACTACTTTGTATCGAACTACCGAGCAAGTCGTGAGTGAACACACCTTGAAATGCAAGGTAGTTACTTGTTGCACCGATACTACCGCGAGCCCTATGAAGTCATAGGTGATCAATGCCATAAGCGATACCCTCGTTTGTGGCATTTTTTATTTGAAAATCTTGGAAAGGAGATAGCAAAATGAAAAAAATCAGTATCGTTTTGACCCTGGTTCTGCTGGC
>JAFTOZ010000007.1 GCA_017463565.1 Clostridia bacterium
GATCTGTCCAGATATTTGGACAGTTATCCTCGGGCAACTCCCAAGATCAACCCCCTTCCAGCATAAAAAAGGAGGCATTCCTGCCTCCATTTGAGCATAAAAAAAGAGGCATTTCTGCCTCCACTTGATCTGATTATTTTTCTTTCGATAGAGGATAAATCCTCTATTTCATCTGCGCCATCTTCCCCGGGCTCCCCTTGCCCACAGGGCATTCCGCACAAAGATAGGCTACCGTTTCAACTGCTATTCTTCGTCTTTCTCCACTTCCCACAGAGCATTCCTCTCCGGGTGCGTCAGCGCGTCTAGCATTCTATCCTTTGCAAAAGGTACCACTTTGCACGTGTTTCGTACCATTTCTTTCATCTTCTCACGTGTCGTATGTCCGTCCTTAGGGCATGGATTATGCAAGATCGGCAGCGCCAATCTCTCCGCCAAACCGCGGATACTCCCCTCGTAGATCTCCACCAAGGGGCGAATCACACTCACCCCCGTCTTATCCATACGGCTCACCGCTCCAAACGTAGCCAGTCTACCCTCGTACAACAGGCTCATCAAAAAGGTCTCCACCAGGTCGTCCGCGTGGTGGCCCAGCGCCAACTTATTGCACCCCAGTTCCACCGCCGTATTGCATAGCGCCCCGCGTCTCATCTTACTACACAAACTGCACGCGTCTTTGCCCTCTCTTGCCTCAAACAAAATCTCCGCAATTTGCGTGTTTATCTCATGCAAAGTGTACCCTTTTTCTGCAAAATACCCGTGTAATCTGCCCTTTTCTTCGGCATTTATACGATCAAATCCCATATCCACGTACACAGGCACCAGGGTGTATTTTTGCGGATAAAAACGGCGCAATTCATCTAGGACAGCAAACAGCACCATGCTATCTTTTCCGCCCGAAATCCCCACCGCAATACGGTCGTTTTCCTCGATCATTTTATACGTTTGCAGGGTGCGCCGCACCTCACTCAATATCCGCTTCATACCCTCTCCTTTGCCTTTCTTCCCGTTCTCCTATCCGCATAACCTAAACCTATCCGCTTAACTTAAACCTATCCGCATAACCCAAACCTATCCGCTTAACCTAAACCTTTTTCCGTATGACTTTCACCGCACCCCGCCCCATCTCTATAGATAACGCGTACAATTGCCAAATATAGCCATAAATAATGGGTGCATTCGTCCAAATAGAGCCACAAATAATGGGTGCATTTGTCCAAATTGAGCCATAACTAACGCATGCAATTGCCAAATAGGGCCTAATGGGTGCATTCGTCCAAATTGAGCGTTATTTTTGAAAAAAGGGTCTACGCTTGTAGACCCTTGGTACAGGAGTAGTTGGAATTGAACCAACAATTTGGGAGTCAGAGGCCCACGTGTTGCCACTACACTATACTCCATCGATGTTTTGATTATAGTACACTTTGCTCTACAAAGCAAGCATTTTCCAATATTTTTGCCGAAAAATCCCCTTATTTTTGGCGATTATAGATATGGTTGCCACTTAGCCTTTGACTAAGCCTCTGATTTAATTATTTTAGATAGTCGCTCCACACAGCAGGCAGGGTAAACAATGGTCCAAATGGGGTCTGAATCAGCGTCTTTGCACGAATCGCCGCCAAGCTGGCAGCCTCGGCGTACACACCGCCCCAAAGGGTCGCCGCCTTCACCAACACGTCCGCTTGACCAAGCACGTTGTTTCTCGACAGTATCTTTTTGTCCGCCAATGCTCTCTTTGCTTGCTTTGCAAACAAGGTGCGCAGGGGCTCGCTATGCTTCAACAAAGGCAACGGCACACCAAAATCCAGGCGTCTCGTGCCACCCCAACGGTAATAACCAAGCAGAGCTTTCACCGCTTTTTGATAGGTTTCTTCCTGTTTATCCACCAAAAACACGTGCAATAATAGGTCTGCCTCTGCCAAAAGGGTGGCGGCCCGGCTACCGTCCGGTTGCGCTTGATAAACTTCTCCGCCGCGCCCTGCAATAGTCATCTCGTACCCATCTATGCAGACTTGATTGTTCACTTCCGCAGGGAAGAAACCACACTTCTTATTGCCGTTATGCACAAACTCAACAGCCTCTCCGTCCACCAAAACCTGAACCTTTTCGCCCAAGCGGGGTGAAAGGGGACAGATTTGCCACTGTTTTGCGTAGGGTCTTACTACCCTCAAAAATTCTTCTTCGTTCTCGTAGGCAAACACCTTCCAAGCCCACCGATAGGTTTCCTCGGGATTTAGCGTCATTTCAGGGCAAATAGCCACTAAATCGCCACGTTGCCGCCTTCCCGGTCGTTCCTCGCCAATTCGTGCCATACAACC
>JAFTOZ010000050.1 GCA_017463565.1 Clostridia bacterium
AAACTCATCGGCAAGAGAGGCGTCTGCCAGCTGTTGCCAAGCAGTATAGAATGCACTGTGGTTGTCTCCGCTCCCTGCGCTACCCGTAAAGATCAAACCTTGCGCCGAGGTGATATAGTTGATATCGTCGTCGTGCATTGCCGACAGCACCACGTTGGCGATTGCGCGGTCTGTAAAGGTCGCCGAAACAGGCACGCTCATACCCATAACCGTTTTATTTTCGTAGGTGATGGTTTCGGTGCCGATCGAGGGGTTGACGGACAACAAGGGATTGATATTGTGCAGCTTGTAGATGACCATTTGCAGGTCCTTGTCTGCGTTGGGGTGCGCCGCGCGGTCGATACTTTCGATATGGTTGACCGCCTGGTGATAGAAGGAATAGAACTCCATATAGCCCACACCGTGGGTAGCTTGCTCGCCGGCGTCGTATGCACCGAAGCCTGCCATATAGTCGGTCATCTTGGTGTCGAACATAGCGGCAAGTGCGCTCTCTACGCTCTCTGCCACGCTATCCGTGTTGATTTGGCTGGCGATATCGAATGCGGCAAGGTGTGCGATATTGTAGTTCAACAACTCGTCGAAACCGCCCAAGGTACCGCCCTCGCTAAAGTCGAAGCGGTTGACGGTCACCTGTGAGGTGTAGCGAGCAGGATCTCCCTCGGCAAAGGTGGTATCACGCAGGGTGCGTACCGTCATATAGAACTTGCTGGGCAGAGCCGAAGTCGCAGAGGAATCGTTGAGGGTTGCCAATACCGTCAACTCGATACTCAATCGGTTAGCGTCCACAGGCAACATAGTGAAAGAGGTCACCCGGATAGATTGAATGGTTGCGTTGGTGATCTCGATACCGTCTGCTCCTTGTGCGTTGATGATTGCACCAAGCGCACGGTCGGACAGCTTGACGCCGTATTGCTCACCTGCGTAGTTATACAGACCGTTGGTGCGGTATGCAAGCTCGGCAGCGGTAAAGTCGGGATCGATGTCTACGATACCGGTGAGGTTAAAGGTATCGCTAATGTGTGTGCCTGCAATATCCGCAAAGATATCGTTATTGCCAAACATATCGGCAGTAGGACGGTTGCGGAAGAAGTAGTAAGCCTGCAACTGACGGTAGAAGTCGTCTGCGGCGGAGGCGTCGAATTGGTTAGCATTGTAGCGCACGCCACTACCCGTGGGACGGCCGTCCTGCCAAGCGTAGAGGTTGTTGCCCAAATCGGCAACGGTGTCGGCGGCGCCAAACTCACGCAGGCGGTACATCAAGTCCTCGGGGTCGGTATAGCTGCCGTCGCTATCCTTCATACGGTCTGCGTCCTCGGTAGAATAGTAGGTGTTGCCACCCTCCGACTTCAGTTTGCCGTCGCACAGATATTCGTACAGGCTGGGCAAGCGCAGACCTGCTGCCTCGTACTTGATCTTACCAAAGATACCCAGATACTCGTCAAACAGCAATTCCAGGGGCTCTTTGAGCTTTTCGGACACAGAGTCCAGAGTCAAATCGTTAGCAATGCCAAAGTTGCCTGCAAGCACGTTGAGTCTGGAGAAGAAGGTACGTGTTGCGCCCGTACGGTCCGCAAGGGTCGCCCCCACGGCGTCACCCATATTGTTCAGCACCAACTCGGTCTTGTAGCGAGTACCCTCGGGAGCCTCGGGATCAATGATAGTCAGCGCAGTCACAAACAAAGCCTCGGGCATAGCGTTGGTAGAGCCGTCTCCGTCCATTGTGACACGCACAATGGTCTGCAAGGTATAGTAGCCGTCCAGCGCACGCTCGGTGTCTGCGCCGTGGTAGAGGTGCATTTGCACGATATGGGCGTTGCCGCCCTCCAGCGCAATGCCCTCGGGATAGATAAGGGAAGCAATAGCACCCAGCGCC
>JAFTOZ010000051.1 GCA_017463565.1 Clostridia bacterium
ATCTCGCGCAAAAAGCCCCAACCCCCCAGACGTGGCATCGAATTCCAATCCCTAATCGACCAAATGGAGCGCACCTTCCAAATGCCCATCAAGGTCAAAGGGGACGAGCACCGTGGCTCACTTACCCTGCACTACGGCTCCATGGAGGATTTACAACGTATCTACGAGTTGCTGGGCAAGCTCAATCCGCCCGACAACGAATAGTGCCAATCGAACAAGAGGATACCAAAAACTAACCGCAATCTGCGTAAAAAAAGGATACCCCACAAGCGAGGTATCCTCTTTTTTACGTGCGAACCGCCTTCTTATTTAGGAACGACAAAACGCACGGCCTTTTCCAAGTTCTCCACCACGATATGCGGTTGCTTGATGATCTCGCCGTCCAAGCTCACGCCAAAGCCCTCCGGCACGTCAATCTCCACACGGCGACATCTACGGTATTCCACGATACCCTTGAAACGAGGACTGTCCAAATGCTCGCCACGCTCGTACAAACCCATACGGCTCAACAGACCCAGACGGCTCACGGTGCGCATCAGGCACAGCTCCAACAAACCGTCGTCACTCACCGAGCGAGGCGCACAGCGATAACTGCCGCCCACGTGGGTACCGTTGCAAATGGTACACATCAAACTGTCTCCCTCAAAGAACAGCTCGCCGTCTGCCACGATTTTCACCTTGGTGCGCATACCGTGCACGATAGCGTACAACACGGCAGACATATAGGGATCACGCTTGGTTGCGCGGTATTCCACAATCTTCATCGCCACGTGGCTATCAAAGCCGAAGTGGCAAGCGTTGATGGCATAGCGGTCACCAATCCGCATCACGTCCACGGGTTTGCTCTCTCCCTCCAAAAGCCCCAGAATATCCAGGAACTTTTCCTTGGGACCGTGTGCCTTCAGATAGTCGTTACCCGAGCCACAGGGATATACACCCACCGCCGCATTGGGAAAGCCTACCAAACCGTTCACAACCTCGTTCAGGGTGCCGTCACCGCCACAAGCGTAGAAACGCACCTCCTCCTCGGGGTGATTCGTACAATATTCCTTCACAAAACGGGTAGCGTCCAACTCCCCAGTCGTCACGTACACGTCCACGTCAAAGCGGTCAGCGTAGCTCTGAATGGTCTTGATGAGGGGGGCTTTGTCCGAGCCCTTACCCGAAATGGGATTAATCACAAAAACGTGTTTCATTTGCATCCTCCATGCTAATATGTTTCATTTTAACACAGCCCACAACCCTTGTCAAGCACTGGTATGCTCTCTGCCAAAAGGCGCGGATTCTCGTGCATTGCCACGCCAAGCAGAAGAAATCTATCCAAATTTTAAGGTATTTTATCAAAATAGGGTCTATACAAGCACCAATTCTTGTGTTATAATAAACCAAGAAATAACGCGTGCAATACGCGAACAAAAGGAGGTCGCGCCCATAGAGGCGCAACAGCATTATGACAGACGAACTCAAAAAATTGACCGAATTACAAAGTGCCGACGTACCCACCCAGCTTGAGCAAATTGCGGAGGAGGCCGAGGTAAATCTCCCCGAGGAGGAGGGCTTTATTCGCTACAATCGTGCGTTCATCGCCAAAATGAGCCTCACTCACGACCACCTCAAGGCATTCTACAACGTACTCAAAAACACCCTTTTGTCCTACAAAGGTGTCAAGAGCCGTGTCAGCTGGTGCTACGACAGCTACAACCGCGGTCGTGACCGTTTGGTCAAGATCAACGTGCGCGGTGGCAACCTCATCGTCTACCTCGCGCTGGATCCCTCTCGCTACGAGGGCACCAAGTACCGTTTCCGCGACGTGGGCTACAAGGCCAAATACGCCTACGTGCCCATGCAGATCAAGATCCGCAGCAAGCGCGGTCTGCGCTATGCCGTAGAACTGATTGCCGACCTTATGGCAGGTCTTTCCATTCCCCAAGGTCCCGTCGGTGCCGTGGCATACGCCCCTGCGCGTGAGTCGGAAGAGGCCCTTATGGCTCGCAATCTGATCCGTCGCGTAGGGCAGGGCGAGGAGCAAGAGGAGCCCGTCGTCGAGGCCGCTCCCATCGTCGAGGAACCCGTGGCGGAGGAACCCGTGGTGGAAGAACCTATCGTCGAGGAACCCGTGGTGGAAGAACCCGTGGTGGAAGAACCCATCGTCGAGGAACCCGTAGTGGAGGAACCTATCGTCGAGGAGCCCGTTGCCGTAGATATCGTCACCGCCGACACCACCCTTTCCGACCGCGAAGCGCTTGCCGCCCTCGAAGCAGAGCAAGTGCGTTTCCGCACCAAGGGCAACAAAAAGGCAGTCGTCAATATCGACGTCATCAGCCGTGCATTCTCTGCAGGCGACGTGGTAGATCTTCCTGCTCTCATCGCTCGCAAACTGGTGCCTGCCTCTACCGGCCACGTCAAGGTATGTGCGCGCGGCCAGATCGACAAGCCCCTCACCATCAAGGCCAACGATTTCAGCGTCATCGCCATCAAGATGATTCTTTTGTTGGGCGGTCACGCCATCAAAGTGAAGTAATACGAGGTAATCCTTATGCGCGTTTCCATGCTGCGCCACGCAGCGGTCTTTGCGACCGTCTTTCTGTTTGTGCTCATTTTTTCGGCGTGCATAGGGTCTCACCTTGCCTTTGCCGACTCGGGCACTCCCCCCATTCCTACGCAAAGTGGTGTTGATTCCCAAGCCGTCGTCGGCATCAAGGTAGCTCCCTCTTTTGCCAACGAAATGTACTACGGTGACAAATTCACCTGGAATAGCGTTTCCGCCAACAACGACGGTCGCATCTACGGCAACGTAGTGGGCGCCACCTTCACCCCAAGTCAAAGCGGTGCCTACTATATTCTCGTGCGTGAAATCTACGTCACCACCACCAAATCGGGCACCGATTTCCAAACCCTCTGTGCCGACAACGGCCAGATTCTTTTGTTGCCCAACCAGGGCGGCTCCATGTACTACGTACGTATCGACGTGTCCCATCCCCTGTCCGTCTACGACAGCACCGACACCGAGGCATACCTCATTTCTTCGTGGAGCACCAACGATCCCTCCAATTTCCTCACCGTACTGCCCCGTCCCATCGTGGTATCTTTGTCCACGGCCGACAGTAGCACACACGGCGGTCTGCCCATCGACGTAGTACGCGAGGGTAGCACCGACTATCTTCTCCACACTTACGGCGACGAGGCCTATTCCTTCTCCTTCCGCGCTTCCTCCGGCAACGCGGTCTTCGGAGACGAGCTCAAGTTGGACTCCACCGCCCTTCTCACAGGTAACGGCAAAAATGCCGATTGGCACGTAGGCGACTATCCCATTGCGCTCACCCACACCCAAGGGGAGGCAGGTCTCTACTATACCGTCACCAACAGTTTGGGCGAGGACGTCACCGCCCACTATTCGCTTGTATTGGACCGCCCCTATTCGGTGCGTGTCACCCCCTGCCCCCTCACCCTACCCGAGAGGGCGCCTTTCCAATCATCCTATTCTTCCCAAACGAACTATACCCCCGAAGAGGGAGAATTGGAGTCTTTGCAACAGGCCTCTCCCCACTTGCAGGCTTTGGAGCTGAGCGGTCCTTTTGGCGCGCTCACCGCCTACTTTGACGTAGACCCCGACCTGCCTGCCTACGGCCAGGAGGGCTCTCCTTTCGAGACAGAGGGCGTCTATGCCATCAACGAGAGCGATGGTTGGCGCCTGACCCTTTTTGACCCCTATCCCGACTCTGCAGCGTCCCTGGTGGGTGCCGACCCCCTACACGCCGACTATACCCTGGTCTACGAAGCGGGTGATGCCTATGCGGTTCGCATTATGCGCCGCCCCATCACCATCTACTTTGCAGACTCCTACCTTGACAATCCCCCCGCTGGCTACGACCCCGAGGGTTGGATTGCCGTAGAACCGCAGGGTATGACCGCCGTCTACGGTCGCGCCTATACGGCAGAGGGTATCAGCGAGCACCAACTCACCATCGCAGATAGCGTTGCCACTCTCTCCTTCACGTTGGAGGGGTTGGAGACCCTTGCTCCGGGCGAGCAAAAGGTGTTGGACGTTGGTAGCTACTCTATCGTAGACCCCACCGTAGACAACGCCCACTACGTAGTGCACGTAGACTCCAGCGTGCGTTGGACGGTCACGCCCAAACCTCTCGATTATGCGACGGTACGAGACTGGCTGGGTTGGGATTCTCTTGCCGAGGCGGACGAGGCGCATCCCTACTACACCCTCTACCAAGCCACCACTTCTTCCCGTTTTGCGCTCGCCCTCACAGGTAGCCAAACCGGGACTCCCCAAGCCTTCTGCTTGGCAGAATACGGCTACGACAATAGCGTCTATTCCCGTAGCCAACTGCTCACCCTCACCGATCCCGAGGTGGGCGAAGTTGTGCTCTACCTCACGGCAGAGGCGCACTATCCGGGCTATCACGCCCTATCCCTTTCCGCATCCAACTATAGTCTGCCCGAGGGCGGTCTGTTCTACGTGCGCGTCCAGCCCATCACCGTTGGCCTGGTCGTCCCCGAGGGCGCGGTCTACAACGGCGAGCGCTACTACGCCCAACTGACGTACAACGGCGTTTCCTTCAACGAACTGTTCGGCGAGGACGCCGTCCTCACCGAGATTGAGGATGCACTTGGCTCTGCCGCCACCCTTTCCTACAAAGATAAGTCCAACGGCAAGACGGTCACCGCCCC